>JAJZQG010000063.1 GCA_021847645.1 Myxococcales bacterium | reverse complement strand
GATGCTGACCCGGCTCATCGAAAGCGTGGACCGTGGGCCGTGACCGTGACCGTGACCGTGACCGTGACCGTGACCGTCGCCAGAACTGCTAACAGCTATGGGTGCTCAGGTGGGGGTAGCGCCGTTCTCGGGCCCGGAGAACCGGGCATCAGCCAACATGCAATTGCGAACCGGGCAGCCGTCCCGGCCCGTTTCCCATTTCTCATCCCACGTTTCTCCTTGTCCGGTTCCCTCCCGTCCTCGGGACTGCGCGACGACACGGGCCGCGAGCGCGAGTCCCGCGAGGTCGCCTGCAAGGCGCGTCTGCTGGTCGCGGGCACGGCCCCGATCCCTCGTCTTCTGCGTCATCTGCGGCTGCCCTCCGCCACGCCCGCGACGCCGAAGGAATCGGTGTTCGGTCTCGTCGGGGAGCCTCTACACGGCGCGGTCGCGCAATATTCTTCTTGGGCGATGGCCGCGGACGCTTTGAGCGCATCGATGCACCTGGTCGATCGCAGCAGGAGCTGTTCCCCGATCGGGAGCCGCCTGCGATTCGTCGCGGCACGAGCGCGCTGGCGGCCCAGGCCGGCGGCTACTCGGTGGAGGCCGGCGTGAACTTTGGCGCGCTCGATCGAAAGGCGCGCGAGGGACCCCGGGTTGGGGCTGCACTGCTCAATTGAGCCAGAGCAGGTAGCGCAGTTTGCGCTCCATCGATTCCTCGCCGCGATCGACCTCGCTCTTCATGCGCTCGAGCCGGCCGATGAGCGGCGATGGGCTCATGTGAGGCACGTAGTAATCCCCCAGTGCCTCGTGCAGTAGTCCCTCCACGTCGCCGTCCCGATCGAGGCCTCGCAGCTTGTCGGGGTAAAGCACGATGTCCTTCGGGTGAGACAGCATGCGGCCGATAGCAACTACCGGGAATGCGCCGTACGAGACGGGCACGCCAGCCGAGATTGCGCAGGGATGACCGAAGCTCAAGCAAGCCGGAGGCCACGCCACGCGCGCGCGTGGCGCTGCGACGCTGATGCGGGAAATGAGCCGGTTTGCGAGGGAACGGGGAGGGCGCAGCCGGCCGTGGGCGTGTAGGCGAATGCGCTTCAGGCGAGCGTCGGCGTGCCCATGCGAAAAGAGCTCGCACTTGTTCTCCGTTGTCGGGCAGCGGCTTTGCGGTAGCATGCGTGACATGATGGAGCGACCGGCGGCGTTCGGAGCGTTCGAATGGGGGGCGGTCGTCGTGTCCGTGCTCGGCGTGGCAGCGAGCCTTTGCTTCACCTTCCTCGTGATGCCCTCCGTCGCGCACGCGTACCGCGACTTCGGTGGCACGCTTCCGTTGGTCACGCGCCTGGCGCTCTCGCGACGCTTCGTCGGCTCGTGGATGTTTCTGGATGCGTCGTTGATCGTCGCGGGTGTTGCCCAGCGTTCGAGCGGCAAGCGGCGAGCAGGGCGGGGGCTACTCGGCGCGGGAGCGACGGTGTCCGCCCTGCTGGTGGCGACGTTGGCGATCGGAACCTATCTGCCGCTGTTCACGCTGGCCGACGCGATACGCGAGTAGCGCCTATCCGACGGACAGGATCGACCACAGTCCGCGGAACGCGCGGTTGCCCGGCGCGCCGTCGAGTGAACAAGACCACGGCCGGGCCCTGGGCATCCTCGCGCCAGCCTTGCCGCCCACCAGGCCTCGCGATACCCTCGAACTCGCCATGGCACGGACCCATCTCGCAACCCTCCTCTTGCCCATGACCCTGATCGCGGTCGCGTGCGGGGACGACGGGCCGCCGCCCGGTTCTGCGGGCCCCTATCCCGGTGGCCCGTGCACCCAGTGGGACGCCGATAATCACACCGCGTACTGCTACGGAACCGGCATCCTGCATTGCGCCAAGGACGGCGGCGTGTACGTCTGGAACTACGACAAGACCTGCGACCACGGATGCTTTGACGGAAAGTGCCTCTAGGCGGAAGGCGGGGCGGTCGACAGGCAGGAGCGGTTGAGGGACCGGCTACGCTGACACGGGGCGCCGTGGGACGTCACCGTCCCGCCGTGACGAACACCGGATTCGACACCGCGAAAGGCGATCGACCCTTGAAGATCGGGCTCATGTCGCCCGCGCCGCTCGCGTGGAAGACCACCCACGTCCTGGCCGCCGACGTGTCGATCGGCACCTCGAACACCTCGGTATCGTGCCGGGGAGACCCTGGCACCGCGGCCGGCAGCGTGCGCGTCTCGACCGTCTTGCCATTGACGATGAGCTCGAGCGAGTCCGCCGGCACCCAGGACGAGCCCATGACCGCGACGGTGAACGTGGCAGTCGTGCCGGACGCGGTGGCCGTCTGGCCGAGGCGCTCGCCCGTCGGTCCCCGAACGTCGAGCCACAGGCCTCCACTGACGAACGCAGCGCCCGACGCGAGGGCGTCGCGGATTGTGGTCGGGGTCAGGGCGACCGGGTTCGGGTCGTCGAAGTACATGCACGTGCGCGGGTATCCGACCGGCCCGGACCGCAGGCTGTGGTTGTCCGAGCCGCCGACGGCCCAGACGTTGCGCCCCCGGTCGAGGAACGAGAACCAGTCCGCGACCGAAGCGTCGCGGTTGTGCTCAAAGCTCGACCCGTTGCAGATCTCGATGGCATCGAAGTTGTCGCTGAACAGCGGGCCGGCCTGACCGGTGCCTCGGTTGTAGGCTGTCGAATCGAAGTAGGCGCCAAAGCCGCCGCCTCTGGGATGATTGACAATTAGCAGCGGCTTCTCCGGCAGCGCGTCCACCAGCGCAAACACGTCCGCCGGGTCCTTGCCCACCCACTCCACCGCGCCGCCGTTCGGCTCCTCGGGCCTCGCCGTCATCGGAATGACCCCGAAGTGCCCCCAGCTGAACGTGGTCAGCTCCAGGGACGTCAGGCCGTGGGCCACGGACGACAAGCCGAGAGCCTCCACGCTCGGCTGCGGGTCGGTCACCCACTCGTGATCGCTGAACGTGGGTATCTGAAGACCATCCGCAACACCCCCCGCTACCTTGTATTGGACGGGGTCGGTCGAGTCCGCGGAAAACCACGTATGCTCGTGGAAGTCGGCGCATAGCCAGTGGCCCTGGTCCACGGCGCGCGCCAACGGAGCCGCAACGTCGACGGTCTGCCCCGCGGCCACATTCACGGTCGTATCCACGTACTCCCAGAAGGGCCCGTGGCTCACCAGCACGCGATGCTCGCCCGGCGGCACGGCAAGCGTTGCGGTCCCATCGGCTGAGAACTGCTGGTAGAGCTTCCCACCACTGCCTTGCTCGATGCCGAAGCGTGCAGGCAGACCGGCCGGCGGTGCCGAGGGGAACACCTCGATCCGGGCCGGCACCGGTTGCTGGGTAGCGCTGTCGCGCGCCGACACCCGAATCGTTCCATAAGCCGCGAACGTCAGGTCGGCCTGCGCCTCGCCCGCGCCCACCGCCACCGCGTCGTGCGACGGCCGCCCGAGCAGATACGGAGTCAGGTGCACCGCCTGATCCGGGGCGTGCAGCACGTAGCTGCCGTCGTCACCGCTGCGCGTACGGCTGAGCAACGTTCCAGCGTCGTCGGTCTCCACCACCCAGGCACCGGCGGCGGGCGTGCCGTCCGCTTCGAGCACCTTGCCCGCAATCTGCCGCCATGCCGGCTCGCCGTCCACCCGCCGGATGGCCTCCCGAAGCCCGTCGAGCTCCGGCCCTCCCGCGATGATCTCGGCGTGCTCGCGCTCGACCATCGAGCAGGCGTCCACCGCGAAGCCGTCGCCCGTGAAGTCCGAGAACCCGCTCTCCGTCAACACGTAGGACAGCGGCTCCCCCGGCGTGCGCCAGGCAAAGCTCAACGCGCCGCCGTCGAATCCCACCCACGCCACCGACTTCTTCGGCTCCTCGTAGCCGTACTCGGCCGTCACCATCTGCGACCGGTTGTAGTGGAAGAACCCGTACATCTCGTCGTACTTCAGGTCCATCGGCTCGTGCGTTTCGTTGACGAAGTGCAGCCGCATGGCGAGCCGCTCCGATCCCGGAGCCAGGACATAGTCGAGCGCGGCGGGCATCCGGTATTCGCGCGGGAACAGGACCCCGAGCGAGCCCTTCAAGAACGGAATCGCCTCCAGTCGCCCCAGCACCCGCACCACCGCATCGCCGCCGTCCGAGCCGTCGGCCAGCACCGTCACCGACTCGGGGTCGATCATCTCGTTCGACAGCGCCAGCAGCGTCTCGCCGTAACGCGAGAGTCCCAGGGGACGACCGTCCTCGCCCACCGCGTCCACCGACAGGATCTCGCCTCCGAATCTCGCGTAGCCGCTCGACAGGTCCTTGTCTTCGATGTAGACGGCGATACGGTCGTTGGCGAGGACGTAGTCGCCGACTTCGACGCGCTGCCGCTCATTGGCCGGCTGGACAATCATGGAGCTGTCCAGCACCTTGCCGGCGCGCGCCTGTCCGGCGGCCCGCGCGCCGAACGGGTCCGCGTGGCCGTTCGGATCCCCGGCGGCCAGCAAGGACATGCCCGCTTGGCAAGCGTCCACGGGTGCGCCCGGGCTGGCCGGAACGTCATCCGACGAGCAGGCGACCAACGCGGTAGAGCAGAGCGTGAACCAGGCGAGGTACGCAGATCGATGCATGATGGCATGGTACGCGACGCCCGCCCGCGGGGAAGAGAAAACAAGCGCAGCTGGCGATGGGCAGGCCGTTCGGAGAATCGCAGGCGGCTCACGTCCTTTTCTCCGGCCATGTCGAGGGACGGCTCGGTCGGGTGACTTTTCGTGGATGGGACCGCGCCGATGTGCCATCCTTGACCTCGGTCGTTCCGGCCCTGCCCGTGACGTGGCCCCTCGCGGCTGCGCGGCGGACGTGGGAAGCATGACGATTGGCGACGTTCTCCGTCATGGAAACCAGCCTCACAGCGATCAAGTGCACGACAGTCGAGATCTCGGACTCGATGCTGTGCGAAGTGGACGATGGGAAGACCATCTCGTCGATTCCGCGGGAGCAGGTCCAGGCGATCAAGCTGGTCTGCGACACGGGCGCCAAGCACCCGTTCATGCAATTCTTCGTTGGGTTCTCGGCCCTGGCCGTCAGCATCTTCGGCCTTTTCATCTCCCTGTTGGTCCGCTGGCGCGGGCTGCTGCCCGTCACCGTGCATCCGGGTCAGGTCAGCTTGCACCCGGTCACGATCGCCTTGTACGTCCTTCTCGGAGCCGGCCTGTGGTGCCTGCTAGGCGTGCTTCGGGTGCGCTATTATCTGGAGGTGCGCACCGGGACCCGCCTCATGCGGCTGTTCTTCGAGAGGTCGGCAAGCGCCGGGGACATCCGTCAGTTCATCCGGAGCGTGACGTGGCGCTTCGGATACGAGATTGACGCCTCTGCGCTGGACAAGATGAAGAGTCGGTCCTGACGCCGGACGGCTCCGCCGGGAGGCTGCGTGGCCGCGCCCTCGGCGTCCGGCTCACTCCAACATCGAGGCCTTCGCGGCCTCCGCCGCCTCGGCGTCCAAGGGCTGGCTCTTGGTCGTGCCCGAGAGCAACAACGACGCCACGGTGAGCACCAGAAGCACGCCGACCACGTAGGCAAAGCCGTGCATGAAAGCGTCGTCCTTGACGATCAACGGGATGGTCGCGCTCCTGAACACGTGGTGCACGTTGGGGAATCCCTGGCTGGAGAGGTAGTGGTGCTCGAGCGTGGTGAAGATGACGCCGGAGATGTCGACCCCGAAGATCAGGCCGAGCGACCGCATCATGTTCAAGACGCCTCCGGCGGTCCCCAGCTTCTCCTTGGGAGCAGCGCCCATGATGGCGCTGTTGTTCGGTGGAGTGAACAGACCCATGCCCACGCCCAGCAGGATGAGCGTGGCCACCAGCACGGGCATGGAGACCGTCGCGCGCAGGCACATGAGGGCGGCGCAGGCCACGGCCGCCACGCCCATGCCCAGAGTGGTCATCAGCTTGGAGCCGCGCTTGTCGGAGATGTGCCCCGCGAACGGGGCCACGAGGGCCATGGCGAGCGGGATCGGGGTGAGCAGCGAGCCCGTCAAGGCCGTGCTGTAGCCCAGCACCTTTTCCATGTAGAACGGCATCAGGAACATGACCGCGAACAGCACGTAGTACGACAGCATGCCCGTCAGGTTGCCGAACAGGAAGGTGGCGTTCCTGAAGAGCCTCAGGTCGATGAGCGGGTGTTTGACGCGCAGCTCGGTGATGACGAAGAGGGCCATGAGCACGATGCTGGAGGTGAAGTAGGTGATGATCGTGCGCGATCCCCACCCGAACTTGACTCCCTCGTTGAAGCCGAGCACCAGCAAGCCGAGTCCCGAGGCGAACAAGGCTGTGCCCAGGTAGTCCACGGTCCCCTTGTCCTTGACCTGCTGGTTGGGGGGCAGGATCAGGATGGCGGCGACCGTACCGAGCAATCCGATGGGGATATTGATGTAGAAGATGGCACGCCACCCGACGGAGGCGATGAGGATGCCGCCCACGAAGGGGCCGACGGACATGGAGATGGCCTGCACGGCGCCCTGGATGCCAATCGCCTTTCCCCTTTCCTTGGCGGGGAACGCGTAGGTGATGATGGCGACGGAGTTGGCTTGCAGGAGCCCGGCGCCAACCGCCTGCACGACGCGGGCGAAGATCATGAAGCCGGCGCTGCTCGACAAGCCGCACAGGAACGAGCCCACCGAGAAGACGACGAAGCCCACGTTGTAGAGCCTGGACCTGCCGTACATGTCCGCAAGCCGCCCGAACAACGGCAGGAATATCGTGAGCGTGAGCATGTACGCGATGGCGACCCACTCGATCACCGCCATCGAGACCCCGAAAGTCCCCTGCAACGTCGGCATGGCCACATTGACGATGCTCACGTCGAGCGCGGACATCGTGGCGCCCAGCAGCACGGTCGAGAGGATGAACCACTTCCACGCCGGGCGCGAAGAGAAGAACGGGTGCGGGAATTCAAGGCGTCTGCGCATGCCAATTACCCCTTTCCTACCCAGCGTCCTCAGTACGCGAAGAGGAACTGGTCAATCCAGGTGCGTCGTTCCTGAACCGTGTGGTCCCTGATGGTCAACGACTTGACGATGAAGCCGTACTTCCTGACGTCGGCCTCTTCGTGGTTTCCCTCGCGCCAGATGTCTACCGAGACATCGCGGTCGTGATACTTGTTTGCGTAGTACGCGATCGCGAGACTTCTCGCATCTGGCAGCCCGAGGGCGGCGGGCGGCCCGACCGACGCGCTGGGCGGAGCCTGCCCGGACGCGACAGCCTCGGCCCGGAGCCTGGTCGAGACAAGCGTGTAGATGTGGCCGGCGACGACCACGGTCAGCAGCAGGATGGCCCCCAGGACCAAGGCCGGCGGGTCCACCACCAGCGTCGAGACGGCGGGCGGGTCGGGAGAGAAGCCTCCGAGGAAGCTCGACGAGATGACCGCCGCCCCGGCGACGTCGTGGTCGATGAACCCCACCGCCGGGGTTGTGCGGAGGGCGGAGAGCGCGGCGACGAGAATGTTGACGCCAAAGACCACCAGAATAACGACCACCAGCCCGTGCATGAACGCGTCGGCCTTGAGGGGAAGCGGGATACGGGCGTTGCTGAAGATGAGCCGGGCGTGCCGGAAGCCTCTCTGGGCCAGGTAGCGGTGCTCCAGGGTCGTGAACAACATGCCGGAGATGTTCACCCCGAAGATGAGGCCCATCGAGCGGGTCATGTTCAAGAGCCCACCGGCCACCCCCAGCTTCTCGGCCGGGGCCGCGTTCATGATGGCGCTGTTGTTGGAGGGAATGAACATCCCCATGCCCAGGCCCATGAGCACGAACGTGGCCTCCAGGCTCAGGATGGGCGCCGACTTGCCGAGGAGCAGCAGGCCGAGGCAGGCCACCGCGGAGACAACCATCCCCGCGGTCGTCATGAGCCGCGCGCCATAGCGGTCCGACAGGTGGCCGGCGAACGGGGCCGCCAGGGCCATGGCGAGCAGCAGCGGCGTGAGCAGCGCGCCCGTGCGCGCCACGTCGCACCCGCGTACCCGCTCCAGGTAGAACGGCATGAAGAATATCACAGCGAACAGGGCATAGTGCGTGAGGATGCCGCTGACGTTGCCGATGAGAAACGTCGAGCTCTTGAAGAGGCGCAAGTCGATGAGCGGCTGCTTGACCCGCAGCTCGACCACCACGAATAGAGTCAGCAGAACCACGCCGGAGGCGAAGTAGGTGATGATCCTGTCGGATTCCCAGCCGTACTTCACGACCTCGTTGAGGGCCAGCAGCATGCCGGCGAGTCCGGAGGCGAAGAGCACCGCGCCGGCGTAGTCCACACTCCCCTTGGTCCCGTTCTCGTCGCGCGGCAGGACCAGCAACGCGGCAATGGTGCCGATGATGCCTATCGGGATGTTGACATAGAAGATGGATCGCCAGCCCTCGGAAGTGATCAAGATCCCGCCGAAGAACGGGCCGGCCGCCATGGCCGCGGCCTGCACGGCACCCTGGATGCCAATCGCCTTGCCCCGCTCGTTCGCGGGGAACACGTGCGTGACGACCGCCACCGAGTTGGCCTGCAACAGCCCGGCGCCCACCGCCTGGACGACGCGCGACAGGATCATGAAGGATGCAGTCGCCGACAGGCCGCACATGAGCGAGCCGATGGAGAAGACGACGAAGCCCAGGTTGTAGAGCTTGGACCTGCCATAGAGGTCGGCGAGCCGGCCGAACAACGGCAAGAAGACCGTCAGCGTGAGCATGTAGGCGATCGGCACCCACTCGATGACCCGCATCGACACCCCGAAGGTCGTCTTGAGGGTAGGCAAGGTCACGTTCACGATGCTCACGTCGAGAGCGGACATCGTCGCGCCCAGGAGCACGGCCGACAGGATCAGCCACTTGCGGCTGGGGTGCGCGGAGACACTCGCGCGTAAGGAATCAAGTCGCTCTTTCATCCCGCCTCCTGTCCGATCGCGGGCCCGCAGACCGGCTGGCCGAGCCGGACTCCTGACCCCGAGCGGTCGCCGAATCTGTCTCCTGTTGGAACGCAGCACTCTCTCCCCGCACGTCACGCGACGCGCGTCACTTCAATCCGCCAAGTCCGTCGACGGAGGCGCCTCGCCGAGCACGACCTGAACCGAGGTCACCCCCCGAATCTTACGCAGCAGGTCCCGGATATGAGAGTCGCGGTCGCCAGCCACCTCGAAGCTCTCGCCGCCCGTGAAAGGAAAGATTCCGGCGACGGTGCCGGCGATCGAGCCCGCCGACACGTGGGGACAGTAGACCTCGAGCCTGCCCGTGTCGGAATGCGCGACGACTTCCCATTCAATCCCTCGCGTGGAGGGGTCCCGAAGCAGGATGGCGCGGCTCACGGCGGCCAGGTGCAGGTCTCCCATGCGACGCCGGTCGTGCGGTGTGGTCTGCATCTCAGCGCAGCGCGTAATCGCCACCACCGACTCGGTCATGGCGCCGACGCACAGCTTCTCGGGATTGAGCACGAGGTCGTACAACTCCGGGGTACGCCAGTCCACACCGTACAGGAATTGGCTCCAGCGCAGCCGTCGCTCGTCTACCTCGCGGATGAAGCCGATCGCCTGCGCCTGGGTCATGCGCCGTTCCCTCACCAGAGCCTTGACGCGATAGGCTTCCGGGGCCGCGAGCCGGACGCGCAGCACGTGGCCGAAGCCTGAAATCAACAGGTGGCCCAGGTGCCCCACGTAGATCAGGTCGTCGCGCATCGCCTTGTCCATGAGCGCCGCCTGAAAACAAGCCAGGTAACGCCTGCGCTTGTCCGAGTGCGCATACCAGAACGACGGGGGACGCTCGTCCACGAAGCTGAGCTCCCCCAAACCCGTCTCCTCGATGCCGAAAGCCCTGGCTGCGTCGTATACCTCTTCCCTCGTGACGACATTCCAGCCGAGAGCTCGCGACAAGCTGCCGCTCAACTCCGTCGCCGCGTTCAGGGTCCCGCGCGCAATTGCGATAACGGCCATTGCTGTTGCTCCTCCTGCGGTCGTTGCTCGAGGCACGGGCGCGACCCGTCTGGTCTTGCTTCGACCTGCTGTCGTGGCGTTGTGCCCGCGTGCTCGTCGCCTGCGCCGGATCGACCAGACACCACGCCACTCGCGTCCGCTTGTGTGACCAGCTCCCTCGTCCCGGTCTCATCCTCGGACAGCCTGTCTACTATACATCATGATTCGATGCCGGCTAGTGGATTGAGGTCGCTTGTGGCGAATTCACACCAAATCGTGACAACAAGTTCGGGGGCGCGATTGCGTTGCGCGGGTGCCCGATGGAATCACCTGCGCAAGCGCTACGCGCCGTGCTCCCCATGGGTGCCCACCTCTGCCTTCGACGCTGACGGGTCGTCCGAGCAAGCGTCCGACTCGACACTAGCGTTGGGGTGGACGGCGCAGGGGCCCAATGCTGACCAGCCGTCGCATTTCTGGGCTCACGCTTGTGGGAGATTCAGCACAGAGTCATTGAGAGCACTGCCACCCGCGTTCGTCCGTACCGTCGTAGTGCTCCCGTCCACCCCGCGAGCCATGGCTTGCTCCTGCTGGCCGCAGACCGGATGCCGCAAAGGACATCGTTTGACTCCGCTTCCTGGTTGGCGCCATGCTCTTCCTGCCAAACACCGACCACCGCCAAGACCCAACCGATGAATGCCTCCCAACTCACCGCTGCTCCTGATCCCTGCCTCGAACCCGAAGACGGCTGGGTCGAAGACCACTTTGCGCGTCCTCACACTACCGTCGGCTCTTTCGTTTCCGGCGAGCCCGACGGGCAGCGCCTTCGGGTCAGGTACTATCGCCGGTTGGCGGATGGCTGCCTCGTGGGCAAGGCGTGGTTCGGTCCAGGGGCTCTGGGACCGCCCGGCCACGCGCACGGGGGCTCCATGGCCGCCGTGTTGGACGAAGCCATGGGCCTGGCCGCATGGATCGCTGGCCACCGCGTGGTCGCCGCCCGGCTCGCCGTGGACTTCAAGAGCATGATGCCCTTGGGAACCTTGGCCTGGCTCGAGGTGGTGGTCGAGCGGGTCGAAGGCCGCAAGGTACACATGGCGGGTCGCTTGTTCTCGCCCGAGGGAGCCTTGTTCGCCGAATCGCACGGGCTGTTCATCCAGCTCAAGCCCGACCAGATCGAGCAGCTGCGGGACATCTGGAACGGCGCCCTGGCCGACGGCGCCGACCCGCAAACGGGCCAGGGCAAGAACCCATGAGCGGCAAGCTTCCCCGAGCCTGACGCCGCGAGTCCCCTGTCCATGCCTCGGCCGATCGAGCCCCCCGGGCCTCGCCCGTGGACGCGAAATTCGTTCGCCGGCCGGCGCCCGGGCGCGAACCCTTTCGCCCGGCAACGGCTCCTACGCCCGCGACGCGTTTCGAACCGTCGCCAACGAAGCGAGAATCCCATGCGCCATACGCTCCCCCTGGTCACGATCGTGCTTGCCCTTTCCGCTCTGGCCGGCTGCAGCCGCAGCGAAGCGTCCACCCAACCGCCGCCGTCCAACTCGGCGGCTGGCCAGGGCGCCACGACCCCCAACGGTCAGCTTCGCCACCTCGTGTTCTTCATGAACCCCAACGGCCAGCCCTGCCAGATCCAGCAGGGCATCCTCAACGACATGGCCTCGGAGCTCAACGGCAAGGTGCAGATCGTCCGCTACCGCACGACGTCGCCCAAGGATATCGCGATGTTCGAGCAGTACGGCATCCGGTCCCTGCCGGCCTTGGTGCTGACGGACTCGTTGGGCAACGAACTACGCCGGGCCAGCCCAGGAATCCAGGACACCACCGAAGTGCGGAAGCTGATTGCGCCGTGAGCAGGCCATGGACCTCGGCCTCTCCCAGATAGGGCTGTCCTTCGCCGCGGGGCTCGCCAGCGTCGCCAGTCCCTGCGTGCTCCCGGTCGTGCCCATCATCGTCGCCGGGCGCGCCGACGAGCACCGCGCGCGTCCGGCCCTGATCGTGGCCGGGCTCTCGGCCGCCTTCGTGGCGATGGGCATCGCGACGAGCCTGTTCGGGGCGGCGGTCGGGCGCGCGCTACCCATGGCGGAGAAGTTCGCCGGCGGGCTGGTGCTGCTCTTCGGGCTGCTGCTTCTGCTCGACATCAATCCCTTCAAGCGGCTGACCTGGTTTTCGCAAATCAACACCAAGAGCCAGGGACGCTTCTCCGGGCTGCTGCTGGGCGCGAGCCTGGGGCTGGTCTGGATTCCGTGCGTCGGTCCGGTGCTGTCGAGCGTGCTGGCGATGGTGGCTGCGCGCGCGCAGATCGCCACCGGGATCGTGCTGCTCTTCGCCTACGCCATGGGCTTCGCGGTCCCGATGCTGGCGCTCGGCTACGGCTCCCAAGCGCTGCGCAAGCACGTCCGGGCGGTGGCCAGCCACCCCGTGGCGATCCGCTGGGTGTCCGGCTTGCTGCTGCTGGCCTTCGGCGTCGTGATTCTCACGCAAGGAATGCTCTTCATGGGCATGTGACCGTCCGGGCCGGCAAGCGCGAGGCCGGGACCGCGACTCAAGCATACTGCTGGAGCAGCTCGCGCACGACCCGAACGAACTCCTGGGGCGACTCGGGCGTAATCCTCCATGG
Organism: Myxococcales bacterium; assembly: GCA_021847645.1. Lineage (GTDB taxonomy): Bacteria > Myxococcota_A > Polyangia > Polyangiales > Polyangiaceae > JAJZQG01. The sequence continues at coordinate 24,959 of JAJZQG010000063.1, read as the reverse complement.
GCGGCCCGAGCGAAGGTGAACGACCTCGGCGTAGTCTACGTGGGAGAGGATGACCACCAGAGGCACCGGAATCACGAGCAGCCCGACCACGAGGGTCAGCGCCAGGTTCAGGCCGTCCATGGGCGCGAGACGGAAGCTTCGAATCGGTGGGAACGAGGCCGTCATGATGGTGCGGGCACGAACGCTACGCTTGCGTCCTAGGTCTGTACGGGGCAGCGGACGAGGCACGGGCGCGCTGCTCTTCCCGTGCTGATAGCGGGTGTCGGCGCGCGGGGCTGGACAACCGGCCCGAACGAGACGAAAGTCGCTGGCCATGATCCAAGACTACGGGGACGTGGATGCGGTGGAGCTGGCGCGGCGCGTGAGGCAGGGCGAGGTGACCCCGCTCGAGCTGGTCGAGACCGCGCTCGCGGCGATCGAAAAGGTCAATCCGTCGCTGAACGCGGTCGTGCATTCGATGGCCGACAAGGCGCGACAGGCCGCGGCCGGGCCCCTTCCCGACGGACCTCTGCGCGGCGTGCCGATGGTGGTCAAGGACTTCGACGGCTTCATGAAGGGCGAGCCGTTCACCGCTTCGTGCCGCTTTCTGGAGGGCTTCGTGCCCGACGAGGACGCCGAAGCGATCGCGCGGCTTCGCCGGGCCGGGGTGGTGTTCCTGGCGCGGACCAATTGTCCGGAGCTGGCCATCCTGGGCACCACCGAGCCCGAGTGGCGCGGGCCTGCTCACAACCCCTGGAATACGGCGCATACCACGGGAGGCTCGTCGGGCGGGAGCGCTGCGCTGGTGGCCGCCCGGGCCGTGCCCGCGGGCCACGGTGGGGACGGCGGCGGCTCGCTGCGGATCCCGGCCAGCGCGTGCGGGCTGGTCGGGCTCAAGCCCACGCGGGGCCGCGTGCCGACAGGGCCTCAAGCCGCCGAGCTGTGGGGCGGATACGTGCAGTTCGGCGTTCTGACCCGCAGCGTGCGTGACACCGCGGCCTACCTCGACGTGATGGCCGGTCCGCTGGCCGGCGATCCGTACTTCGCACCACCGCCGCGGCGCCCCTACGTGCAAGAGCCCGGCGCCGATCCGGGCAAGCTTCGCATCGGAATGGTCACCCGCTCGCTGTTCGGCCGGGAGACCGACCCGGAGTGCGTGGAGGCGACACAGAGCGCCGCCGCGCTGCTCGAGGAGCTGGGCCACCATGTCGAGGAGGCCAAGCTCGAGATCGAACGCGATCGGCTGGTACGGGCGTATCTGACGCAAGTGGGCGTGGGAGTCGCCGCGGAGATCGAAGAGATGGCGGCGTGGACCGGGAAGCATCCCACGCCCGAGATGTTCGAGCCGGGCACGTGGTTCCTGCGCCAGGTGGGCATGATGCTGGGTGCCGTGGACTTGCAGGATGCACGGGACGCCGCACAGCAGGCGGGCCGGACGATGGCGCGTTTCCACGAGCGCTACGACCTATTCCTGGGACCGACCCTGGCCCACCCGCCGGTGAAGCTGGGCGCACTCGCGCTCAAGCCCGCCGAACGATTCGGATTGGGCGTGCTGCGGACCGCGCCGCTCCGTGCGGGTCTGCGCAAGGTGCTGTCCATGCTCGCAGACACGAACTTCGAGCGCACGCCCAATACGCAGCTATTCAACCAGACGGGCCAGCCCGCCATCTCGTTGCCCTTGCACTGGAGTCGCGACGGGCTGCCGATTGGCATTCAACTGGCTGCGCCCATGGGCAACGAGGACGTGCTGCTGCGGGTCGCCGCGCAGCTCGAGGCAGCGCGTCCGTGGGCAGGGCGCAGGCCGCCTCTGCACGCGTAGCCACACGCAGCCGCAAGGGAGCTCCATGGTCTTCGGGTGGTTCAAGAAGCGTCGGCGGCGACGCATCATCGACAAGCCCTTCCCCAACGCGTGGGTCCGCATCTTGGAGGAGAACTTCGCGTACTGGCGCTACCTCGATGACCGGGAGCAAACCGCGCTGCAGCACATCGTCCACGTCCTGGTCGAGGAGAAAAACTGGGAAGGCTGCGGCGGCGTCGAGATGTCCGACGAGATCCGGGTGACGATTGCGGCCCAGGCAGCCTTGCTCTTGCTCGAGATCGATCACGATTACTACGCAAATGTCGACAGCATCCTGGTGTATCCGTCGGCCTACCTGCTTCCCCGGACCTCGTCGGCCGGCGGGGGAGCGGTGACCGAAGAAAGCGTGCCGGTGCTCGGCTCGGCGCGCATGGGCGGACCGGTGATTCTGTCGTGGGACAGCGTGCGCGGAAGCGGGCGCAACGAGCGCGACGGGCGGAACGTGGTGTACCACGAATTCGCCCACAAGCTGGACATGCTCGACGGCATGGTGGACGGCACGCCGGTCATGGTGGACGACGAGGAATTCCGCGAGTGGGTGCAGGTGATGACGCGCGAGTACGAGGAGCTATGCGAGAGCGCGCGACTCGGGCGCAAGTCGCTGCTCGACGACTACGGGGCGACGAACGTGGGAGAGTTTTTTGCGGTGGCGACCGAGGCGTTCTTCGAGAAGCCGGTGGAGATGAAGCAAGGGCATCCGGCCCTCTACGGGGTATTGCAGGACTTCTACGGGCAGGATCCGGCCGCGCGCGTGGGGGACCAGGAACAGTAGCCGAGACCTCGAATGCAGCCGCGCGGCCGCCGGGACGTCAGCTCTTGGCCTTCGCCTCCAGCACTTCCCACCTGTCGTTGAGTCGCTGAGCCTCGACTCGCGCGCCCTCCAGCGTCGCCATCAGGCTCTTCACTTCCTCGCCGCCCGACGCGTACACCGACGGATCGGCGAGCCTCGTCTGCAGCTCGGAGACCCGCTGTTCGGCCGCGGCGATGTCCTCGAAAATGCGGTCCAGCTCCAGCCGCTCGGCGTAGGTGAGCGCCTTGCCCTTCGCGCCCGGGCGGGGGGGCTGGGTCGTCGTGTCCCTGGACGGCGCCTGCGATGGGCGCGCAGCCGCCGACCCGGCAGCCTCCCGCGCCTTCGCTTCCTCCCGCAGCCGCTTGAATGTCGTGTAGTTGCCCGGATACCGCACGACCTTGCCGTCGCCCTCGAACGATAGAATCGCCGTGGCTACCCGGTCGAGGAACCACCGGTCGTGCGTGACCACCAGCGCCGTTCCGCCAAAGTCCGTGAGCAGATCCTCGAGGGCGCCCAGGGTCGCCACGTCGAGGTCGTTGGTGGGCTCGTCGAGCAGCACCAGATTCGCCGGCTGGCGCAGCATGCGCGCCAAAGCAACGCGGGCCCGCTCGCCGCCCGACAGGCCACCGACAGGCTGGCGCTGGCGCGTCGAATCGAATAGGAACCGCTCCAGATAGGCTCGCGGCTCGATCTCCCGCCCGCCTATCTCCACCTTGGACTGGTCGCCCATCACGTTCTCAAACACGGTCGCGTCGTCGTCGAGCCCGCTGCGCTCCTGATCGAAGTACGCCATTCGCGTGTTCTTGCCCTGCACGATCCTGCCCGTCGCCGGTGCCAGCTGGCCCGCTATCGCGCGCAGCAGCGTGGTCTTGCCGATCCCGTTTCCGCCCACGATTCCCACGCGCTCGCCCTGGGTCAGGTGAAAGTCCAGCCCGCGCACCACGGTCTGCCCACCAATGTCCACTTGCAGGTCGTGCAGCTCCAGGATCGTCTTGCCCGACCGAACCTCGTCGATCGCCAGGGACACGGTGCGATCGGCCTTGGGCGCCACGACGGACTTAGCCGCCTCGGCGCGCTCGATGCGGGCCTTTTGCTTGGTCGTGCGGGCCTTGGGCTGGCGACGCAGCCACTCGAGCTCACGGCGCAGGAAGTTCTGCCGGTTGGCTTCGGTGCGGGCGGTCAGCTCGGCGCGCTCGGCCTTGGACTCCAGGTACAGCTCGTAGCCGCCGTCGTACGAGAACACCTTGCCGCGGTCGATCTCCAGGGTGCGCTGGGCCACGCGGTCCAGCAGGTACCGGTCGTGCGTAATCAGCAGGAGGGCCCCGTCGTGTTCCTCGAGCAGGTAGGTCTCGAGCCAATCGACCGTGTCCACATCCAGGTGGTTCGTCGGCTCGTCGAGGATCGCCAGGGCGGGACGCGATACCAGGATTCTCGCCAGCGCCACGCGGCGACGCTCTCCACCGCTCATCGTGCTGATCGGGGCGTCGGGGCGGGCAATACCCACATGCCCGAGCATGGCATCAACGTTGTGCATCTGCGCCCAGCCGCCCAGGGTCTCGAGCTCCACCTCCGCGTCGTGCTGCTCGCGCATCCAGCGATCGACCTGATCGTGATGGGAGCCGAGGGCGCTGGACGCACGCTGGTAGCGGTCGCGCGCTGCGCACCATGCGGCAAGGCCCGAGAGCACGGCCTCCCGCGCGCTCGGATCGCCTTCGAATGCAGGCTCCTGCGCCAGATAGCCGATCGCAGCGTCGCGCTTCGACGCGACCGAGCCGGCGTCCGGGGTCTCGATGCCGGCCAGGATGCGGGCGAGGGTGGTCTTTCCGGAGCCGTTGATGCCGACCAGACCGACACGCTCGCCGGGCTGGATCACCACGTCCGCGTCGTCGAGCACGACGCGGGGGCCGAAGGACTTGTGCAGATGATGGGCGATGAGAACGGACACGACGGGTCGAGCATAGTCGCTCGCAGGACAAAGGCCACCCGCACCGAGGCCGTTTCAGCCCCAGCCGCTGCCCACCGAATGCAGGAACTCGCGCTCGTCGACGACCTTCAACGTGCCAATCGAGCGGTCTTCGCAGCCGTGGATTTCGATGCCCGTGCGCCGCACGCCGATGAGGTACTCGACGATCTCGGGAGTAATCTCCTCGCCGGGAACGAGCACGGGAATGCCCGGCGGATAGGGCACCACGGACTCGCCGCTGATCTTTCCGGCGGATTCCGGCACGGGCACGCGCGCCTTCTTGGCGAAGAAGGCGTCGCGCGGGACCAGGACCTGGCGGCCCATGGGCGGCGTGGCAAGGCCGAGCATGTGCAGCAGCGGGCTGGGCTGGCCACGAGCGCCTCGCAGCCGCCGCGCGAGCTGCTCGGTACCGGCGACACAGCGGTCCAGATCCTCGCGCGTATTGCCGACCGTGACCACCAGCGTGACCGTGCTGGCGCCGGCCATCTCGGCGCTCACGCCGTAGTCGTCGTGCAGCAGCCTGGCCGCCTTGTAGCCCGTGATGTTCAGCCCGGCCACGTCGATCACCAGCTTGGTCAGGTCCACGTCGACCACGCTCTGGGACTGGGAGGTGATTTCCTTGCCGATGGCGCGAACGCCCGGAATCTGGTTGATGCGCCCCCGCGCCTCCTCGACCATGTCGATGATGCGGGTGAGCATGTCCGGGCAATCGGCCTCGACCTGGCGCAGCGCGGCCTCCAGCGACGCGGTGAAGAGCCGGGAGGGAGCCGACGGCTGGATCAAGCCCATGGCCATGCGCAGCATGTCGGCGTCGATGCGGTCGGTGCCCACCAGCAGCACGGAGGATTGGGCGAGAGCGCCGAGGATCTTGTGGATGCTCTGCACGGCCATGTCGGCGCCGGCCTTCATGGCGGACAAGGGAAGGTCGGGGTGGTAGCGGAAGTGCGGGCCGTGGGCCTCGTCGATGAGCAGCAGCTTTGCGCGCTGGTGGACGATCTGCTCGGCGGCGGCCAGGTCCAGGCAGAATCCCTGATAGGTGGGATTGGTCAACAGCACCGCCGAGGCGTCCGGATTCTCGTCCATGGCCTCGCGGATCTGGTCGGGCTTGATGGTGAAGACCAGGTTCAGATCGGTGCTGATCTCGGGCTGCACGAACACCGGCGCGGCGCCCGACAACACGATGCCGCTGAGCACCGACTTGTGGGCATTGCGAGGCACGATGAGCTTCTGGCCGGGGCGCAGGCTGGCCAGCACCATGCCGAGGTTGCCGCTGGTGGTGCCGTTGACCAGCGGGTAGGCGCTCTTGGCGCCGCAAACCTCGGCGATGAATGCGGTCAGGTTGTCGATGGCCTCCACCTGGGAGGCGTGCGCCATGTGGTAGCTGTCGAACTTGTAGACCGCGTCGCCCAGGCTCGAAACCTCGGGCGGACCGCCGTCGCGTCCGGCTCCCACCCGGTCGAACGACAGACGCTTGGGGCTGGGCGGCTCGATCGAAAGAATCATCGGCTCGTGGTCTTGCGCGCTCATCGGCTCTTGCCTCCCAGCGCCGCGCCGCTCCGGAAGAAGCTGCGGTGCAGAATCGTCCTGCGCTCGTCGACCACGGCGATGTGCTGCAGCATCGGGTCGATGCGGGAGAACTCCGTGGCGTCGCGCCCTCCCTCGGCGATGATGTAGTCGACCATCTCGCTGGTGATCTCCTCGCCCGGCAGCACCAGCGGGATGCCGCTGGAGTGGTGCGGAACCACCTCCGCGCTCACCAGCCCCACGCTCTCGCTGATCTTGACGCGACGCTTGGGGCCGAAGAACGCCGCCCGCGGCGACAACACCAGGTTCTCGCTGAAGCCGGGAGTTGGACGCTGCACGTTGACGTACAGCGGACTCTGCCGGCCATACGAATCCACCACGGCCTCCAGCGCGTCGGTCAGCCGGTACGCATCCTCCTCGCGGAACTGGAAGCCCACCGAAAGAATGAGGTTCGCCTCGTCGGCACCGTCCACCGTGATGTCGTGCTCCTCTTCGAGCAGCTGCGAGAAGCGATAGCCGTTGATGCCGGACTCGCCCACGGACACGGTCAGGCGCGTCGAGTCGATGTTGTCGACGTCGCTGCGACGCAGCATCTCGTAGCCCAGGACGTTGAGGCCGCGGAGCCGGTCGATGGAGCCGGCGAGCTCGCGCGCCAGGCCGATGCAGTGATCGAGCATCTCGCGGCCGTTGTTCACGGCGTTGTGGCGCGCCAGATCGAGCGAGGCCATCACCAGGTACGACGGGCTGGTGGTGGTCATGGTCTGGAAGACGTTCTGGATGCGGCCCATGCGGTCCTCGGCGTTGCCTCGGACGTGAAGCACAGCGCCTTGCTCGAGGGCACCCAGGCAGCGGTGCCAGTCCTGCACCACGAAGTCCGCCCCCGCTTCGATGCCCGAGATGGGCAGCTTCTTGTGGAACCGGAAGTGGGCGCCGAGCCGCTCGTCGACCACCACCGTCAGGCCCGCGCGATGCGCCTCCTCCACCATCTCGTCGAGGTCGGGGGCGAAGCCGTAGCGCGAGGGGCTCATGAGCAGCAGCGCCTTGGCCTGCGGGTGCTGCTGAATGGCCTGGCGCAGCTCGAGCAGCGTCATGTTCTCCAGCAGCCCGTGCTCCCGGTCGAAGTTGGCGCGCGTGAACACCGGCCACGCGCCCGACAGGATGATCCCCGCCGCTGCCGAAAAGTGCACGTTGCGCGAGAGGATGATCTCGTCGTCCGGATCGCACGCCGACATGATCGCGATCTGCAACCCGATGTCCGGACCGTTGATCAACATCAGCGACTGCGCCGCGTCGAACGCATCCGCGATGAGCTCCTTGGAGCGGGCGATGCACCCCGACGCGTCGTGCAGCGAGTCGATCTCGGGACCCACGAGCGACGCGAGATCGCGCAGCAGCGCCTGGGAGCCGATCGCATCGCGGAACATGGGCAGGATACCCCGCCCGTACTTGTGCCCCGGAATGTGGAACGGCGCCTTGCCCATCCGAACGTAGGCGTCGAGGGCCTCGATCAAGGGCATGGTCGTCTGATCGTACCGCATGCCTCGTCTTGTAGAGGAACCCGCCGCTCTTCGCTATCGGATCGTGGAGTCCCGAGACCGGAAGTGCTCGCCGCGGAACGAGCGTTCACGAGCCAGCATCGGCCCCCTGCCCGTCCTGCACGCCGAGCGGACGACCCGCACGGCACCCTCGCGGATTTTGACGTGCCCGCGACGGTGGACTTGCCCCGGACCACCTATCGCGGCTATCGCCTTCCCATGCTGCCCCCTACCCGACGCCGCAATCTCGGCATCGTCATCGGAGCCGCCGTGCTCATCGCGGCCAGCGTCTTCGCCGTCAGGAAGTACAACAAGGCGTCCGCCGAACAGCACCGCAAGGCCCTGTGCCAGGGGGGCGGAACCGGGGCCGCGGGCGCCTGCAGCGAGCTGTGCAGCGACCCGGTCAAGCCCGACTACAAGGCGTGCTTCAAGCTCGGGCAGATGTACAGCGACGGCACCGCGGAGACGCCCAAGGACGACGCCAAGGCGTTGCCGTTCTACAGCCGCTCGTGCGACGGAAACGAGCTGGAGGGCTGCGCTCGCTACGGCCGTGCGCTGCTCAACGGCACAGGCGTGGCGCGGGACGAGACGAAGGCCTTGCAGCTGCTCAAGCGCGCGTGCGACGGGAGCAACATGCTCGGGTGCGTGGGGCTGGGATTCGCGATGATGCGGGGCCGAGGCGTCGACAAGGATCCGAAGAAGGCCGCGGAGCTGTTCCAGCGCGCATGCAGCGCGGGACAGCAGCGAGGCTGCGCCGAGCTCGGGGTGGCGAACTGGAACGGGCTGGGCGTGGCGAAGGACGAGAACAAGGCGCGGGAGCTGTTCAAGAGCAGCTGCGATGCGGGCGAGACGCGGGGGTGCGCCGGGCTGGGCGTGCTGCTGTTGCAAAGCAAGGACGGCCCCAAGGACCCCAAGGCGGCGGTGGAGCTGTTCCGCAAGGCGTGCGACGGGGACGCGAAGGAAGCGTGCGCGTTCCTGGGCACGACGTACCTGACCGGGGTGGGTGTGGAGCAGGACGCCAAGAAGGCCGCGGAGTACTACAAGATAGCGTGCGATCAGAGCGCTCCGGCCGGATGCGCCGAGCTGGGCGAGCTCACGGCCACGGGCGGCGCAGGGGCTCCCGATCCCAAGAAGGCGATCGAGCTGTTCCAGCGCGCCTGCGACTGGGGGCTGCCCGACGGGTGCGTGGCGTTGGGACGGGCTTACCTGATGGGCCTGGGCGGAGGCGCGAAGGACGACAGGCTCGCCGCGGATCTGTTCAAGAAGGCGTGTGACCAGGAGTCGCTCGCGGGGTGCACGCAGCTCGCCACGGTCGAGCTCGAGGGCGTGGGCGTCGAGAAGAACGAGAAGCAAGGCCTGCAGCGGCTCAAGGACGCATGCGCGAAGGAGCACGCGCCGGCGTGCACCGGACTGGGCACGGCGCTCGAGCACGGCATGGCAGGCGAGCCGCAGGACCTGGACCGCGCGCTGAGCCTCTATCGCCAGGCATGCGACGCCGGTGACCCGAACGGCTGCGCCGGAGAAGGCGCCATGCTGGTCTCGGGCCGTGGCGTGAAGAAGGACATCAAGGGCGGCATTGCCAGGCTCGACACGGCGTGCAAGGCGGGCTCGGCCCAGGGCTGCTCGATCCTGGGCACGGTGCTGATCATGGGCTTGGGCGGCAAGGACCAGGTCGAGCGCGGCGCCCAGGTGCTCGGCGCGATGTGCCAGGCCGGCGACCCCGCCTCGTGCCTGAAGTTCGCCGCAGCACTAGCCGACGGCCGGGGCGTCAAGAAGGACCTGGACAAGGCGCGCGAGCTGCTCGAGCAGACCTGTGCCGCAGGGGTGCAGCCCGCCTGCGAGATGAAAAAGCAGATGTCGGCCGGCAAGTAGGCCGGCACGGCACTCAGACGACGAACCAGCGCGTGTACAGGTAGACCGCCGTGCTGGTCACCATCAGCGCATCGACGCGATCGAGAATGCCGCCATGCCCGGGCACGATCGCTCCCGAGTCCTTCACGCCCGTCGCGCGCTTGATCAGCGACTCGCCCAGATCCCCCATCTGGCCGAGGAACGAGGCGACGAGCGCCAACACGATCCCATGCACCAGCGGCAACGTGGGCAGGAACCAGAAGTGCGCGATGATCGCGCCGGCGAGCGCCGCGAGCATGCCGCCCACCGATCCCTCGATCGTCTTCTTGGGGCTGACCGCCTCGTAGAGCTTGTGCTTGCCGAGGAACCGTCCGGCGAAGTAGCCGCCCGTGTCCGACAGCCAGGCCAGCGCCAACGCCAGCACCACCAGGCCGCCCGCGGTGGGATTGGGGTGATCCTTGCGCAGCAGCGCCAGCGTCGTCAGACAGCCGCCGACGTACAGCGGGCCGAACCCTCCCACCGCGACCCGAAGCGCCACGGTCTGCATCTCGCCCAGGCGCCACAGCGGAATGAGCAGGCCGAGCAAGGGCGTCACGACGATCACCGACATGAGCACGCGCGGGTCGTCGCTCAGGAAGAACAGGCACAGCGAGACGGCCAGGGTGGTGAGCACGCCGAGCAACTGGGCGACCCGATCCTTGGGGTGGGTCATGGCGAACAGCTCGAAGGCGCCCACGCACGCGGCGGCCGCGATCAGGATGTAGAAGCCCCACGCGGGGCCGAGGTACAGCAGGGCCAGGATGGCTGGCACGGCCACGATCGCCGTGCCGATCCGAACGGTCAGATTGCTAGCGGCCACGATTGCTCCGTCTTGCGAGGGGCTGGAGTCGCATCACCCGCCGCTGGAAGGCGGGGGATTGGGGGCCAACGGGCGCCCGATGAGCGCGGCCCACATGCCACGATCGTCGCGCGAAGCCAACACGACGGACAACGAGGCGAGCGCCAGGATCAAGGCGCGCCCCGGAACGTCGGGCGCCGAACCGGCGGTGACAGTCAGGGCGAGGGCTCCGAGAACCGCGGGGATCTGGCGCCGGGACGAGATCGCGGCGACGGCGGTCAGCGGGGCCAGGGCCGCGATGAAAAACACGACGAACTGGGGAAGCAGGGTCGTCGGGTCGGGTACCAGCTCGGTCATGGCGCGGGACAGGAACAGGGTCCACGCAGGCGCATCGGGTTTTTCGCCGCGCAGGGCACCCCAGGTCAGCACCATGCTCGCCGCCAGGACGATCGTGGACACCGGGGCCACCAGCCGCCGGCCGCGCGCGGCCAGCCACGCGAGCGTCATGAAGACCGCCGCGCCGAACACCACGGCGGACACGCTGGCGAGCAGGGACGCCAGGGGCTGGAAGCTCTCCGCACGTGCCGGTTCGGACAGCGACAGGATCGCAGCCGGGATCATCCGCAGCAGCGCCGCGATAGTCGTCACCGCGAGCACGAGCCCCGGGGCGCGCGACCGCGGCTGCCGCATGCCTTCCAGCGAGCTGACCAGGGCCAGACCACAGGCCACCAGCCCGATGAAGAAACAAGCAAACGCCGACAGCCGGAATCGTGCCGCGGGCACGCCGAGGATCAGGATGACCGCCGTCTGCGCGATGAGCAGGATGCGCACCAGAATGTTGATCTTGCGATCCCTGGCAATCAGCAGGATCAACCCGATCGCCAGCGCGGTGGTCGCGATCGCCAGCAGGTGCGACACGATCCCCGCGGCGACGTCGATGCCGTCGATGACGCGCCCCATGCCCATGGCCACGCCCTTGATGGCCGGCGCGACCGACTGGGCGATCACGGTGGCCAGCAGGGCGAGCACGGCCATCGGCCGGATGAGGTGACTGGCCTCCTCCATGGCGGCACCCAGCGTGCGCCGTTCGGGTGCGTTGGTTGTTGGTTCGCTGGAGCTCACGTGGCCTCGGTAGGTCGCCAAGCTTGCGTTGCGTGCCCGGCATCATTCACCCGCCGTCCAAGACGACGACGCACGACCCGGTGCGTCAGGCGCATCCTAGTACGACGGACTGCCCATGCGTAAGTACCCAGCGGTCGATCGTCACCGCGGGCGACGCTAGCCCGCGTGTCCCTCGCGTCGCCAGATGCTGCCGTAGCGCCCCGAGCCTTCGTTGGGCGGCGCGGCTGGGGGCGTCCCTCGCTCGCGCGGATCGGCTGGAGGCTTGGGTTCGTGCGGCGGCGTGCTCGGCTCGATCGCCGGCGGATTGTTCAGAATGTACGGCCGCGCGTTCATCGTCGAGCACGCGTAGATCGGGTTCCGGTGGAACTCCCAGTGCAGATACACGTTGCCGTCACGCGAGATGATCGCGTCGGGCGCCTGCCCAAAGGGCTGCGATCGGTACACCGAATCCAGGGCGCCGACATCGAAGGCCGTGATGCCGCTGGTCTTGACCACGCCCATCTTCACCACGCGGCCTTCCTTGGGCTCCACCACGATCTCGAGCGACGTGTAGATCTTGTAGTCGTTCATCGGGTGGTCGAAAGGCAGCGAGTCGAGCGCCGCCAGGAAGGTGTCGGCGAAGACCGGGTGGATCCTGTTGTGAATCGAGTTCAGATAGGTGGCGAAGGGCACGGCCGCGGTGTTGAGCGCGGTCTGGTTGCCCGGACGCACCGATGAGACGTAGTTCTCGATGGCGCCGCGCCACCGCTCGAACGTGGAGCCCTGCCAGTTGCCACGATGCTCGCTGCGCCGACGCTCCCCGCTGGCTTCGCGCATGCGCGTGATTTCGTCCGGTCCGACGGCAGCCACGACATCGGGCTGCGCCAGGCTCGTGCGGACTCCGTGATCGTTGGCGCGAGCGCCCAAGCGCATGGGCGTCGGCGCAAGCCCCGGCGGGAGCAGCGGCGCTGGCGCGGCCGGCTTGTTGTGGTGCTTGCGGCGCGGGTCGATGGTGAATCCGCCGTTCTCGGCAGCCAGCGCCTCTGGCCCCTGCGCGGTCGGCTCGTTGGGTGTGGCCGCGGGCGCGGGCGCTGCAGGACGCGGTGCCGGCTGCGTTGCACGCGCGACAGGCTCCGGCGGCTTGGACGCCGGCATGACCTTGGCCGTGGCGGGCGCAGGCCGCGCCTTGAGCACCGCGCTGTGCTGGTCCGACGACTCGCCCGGCGGCTTGTTCGGATCGCCCGGCGAATCCTCGCTCTGCCCGATGCGGTCCCGCGTCGAGTTGCCCGGCTCGTTGCCGGCACCGGACTTGTTGGTCCCAGGCGTGGGGTTCGGATCGTCCTGGTCGTGCGAGGTGATCCGCGCGACCGACTCCTCTTCCACGTGGTTCGCCTGATCGCCGATGAACCGCGCGGTCGGGTTGTCGGCTTGGTTGGGATCCTTGACGTGCTGCCGAACCGCGATGCGTTGGTCCGACTTGGGCGGCTGCATTTCGGGAGGAGGCGGCGGAGGCGGCGGCGCCGGCGCTGCCGGCACAGGGAAGATCGCAATGGGCTTGGCCGGCTCGGGCTTCTTCGCCTCCTCGGGCTTGGTCGGCTCGGGCGGCTTGTCCTCGGGCTTGGGCACATCCGCCTTCGGCTTGGGCGGCTCGACCTTCGCCGGATCGGGCGGCGGCTCCTTGTCCTCCGGCGTGTCGTCCACCTTCGCCGGCCCGTCCTCCAACGTCACCTCCACCGAACGCGCCTGCGCCAGGTCCATGCGAACGTCGTTTGCGAACCAGCGCACATCGGACATCTCCTCGAGCGCCTTCGCGACCGTGTACGCACCTCCGCCCCACGCAATGTGCGCGACAATCGCTGCGGACACCCACAGCGCGAAGGGTACGTACGTGTCGCGCCCCATCGCCAATTCAAATCTCCGATGTGAAGCCAGCTCGAGGTTGTTCCTGATCTGATGCGAGATGCCTGCCCTGATGTCAAGGCAGGCAGCCCGTCGTCGCCACGATCTCAGCTCTTGGTGATCGTCCCCCAGTGCTCCTCAATCTCCTCAGGCGTGAACACGCCGGCTCCGTCGTCCTTGAATTTCCCCGCGCTCTCCGCGAAGCGGAACGCATGCACGCGCGGACCCGCCACGGCCAGTGTGATCCCGGTCCTGTCCCCACACAACCCGCTCCCAAAAAACAACGCGACCGGCGCCACGTACTCCGCCGTCACGTTCTCCACCCCCTCGAGCGCCGGCAACGACTCGGTCAGCCGAGTCTTCGCCAGCGCCGCAATCGCATTGACCGTGATGCGATGCTTCTGCAGCTCGATCGCCGCCGTGCGCACCAGCCCGTGCACGCCACCGCACGCCGCCGCCACATTCGCTTGCGCAAAGCTCCCCAGGTATCCGGGCAGCCCCGTCATCGCCACGATCCGTCCCCCGTGCCCCTGCGCCACCATCTGACGCGCCGCGGCTTGCATCGTCAGAAACGTCCCCTTGAGCGACGTGCCCACTACCGCATCCCAGGCCGCCTCATCCATCTTCAGCAGCGTGCGATCCCGCGCGATCCCCGCGCAACACACCAGCACGTCCAGCCCGCCGTACGCATCGATCGCCGTCTGCACCGCAGCCCGCGCCCCTTCCAACGTCGCCACGTCGTGGCTGCTCGCCACCGCCCGGCCGCCGGCGGCCTTCAGCTCGTCGGCGAATTGCTCCGCGACCAGCTCGTCGCTGCCCGTGCCGTCGAGCGCACAGCCCAGGTCGTTGACGACGATCCGCGCGCCTTCGCCGGCGAAGCGCTGGGCCACGGCGCGACCGATGCCGCCGGCGCCTCCCGTGATCAAGGCTGTTTTTCCTTCCAGAAGAGCCATGGCGCCATGCTAGTCCAACCCCGCGCACGCCGACAGTGCCGCACAGCTCCCGTCGCCGGAAACGGATGAGACGACGCCGGCGCGCGTCACCCGCGGCGCCGCGGCCTTCGCACCGCGAGCAGGCCGGCCACTGCCCCATAGACTACTAGCGCATAAGCCAGCTCGCCCCGCGGCACGGGCACAGAGGACAGCGAGCACGACGATGTCTCGCCCGGCTCCGGCGCCGGGACTGCCATGCAGTAGAACTCGATGCCGCTCAGGTTCGTGCACGCAAAGCCCGCGGGACAATCATCGCCTGCCGGCATGCACCGCTGGCTGCAGACCGACTTTTCGGTGCACACTCCGAATCGGCAGTCGCCGTCCGACGCGCATGGCGCGCCCATCGCTCCGGGCGTGGGCAGCGGATACCGGCATTGCTGGCCCCCACCGTCCACCGACGTGCACACCATGCCCGCCGGGCAGCTCGCGCCGCCGCCGCACGACGGGGCGCAATACATGATTCGCGAATCGTCCGCCGCGCCCACGCACGTGCTGCCCGTGCACTGCTCGGCATACAGGCATCGATCGCCAGGCTTCGCCGTACCGGGTGCGGTCTCTGCCAGGTAGGGCTCGACGAATGTGTCGAGGCCCACGTCGATTCGCGCGTAGACCGCGTGATCGGTGCAGTTCGTGTCACCGTGGCTCACCACGCCGGTGATGTACGTGGCGCCCTGCACGTCGAAGAGCGCCGGGCCGCCCGAGTCTCCCACGCAGGGCTGCGACGGCGACGCCTTGGTGGTGAAGTCCAGATCGCCCACCGCGGACACGGCGGCCGTGCCGACGCGCTTGCGGCCTTCGTCGCCCGCACCGGCCGCGGTCATGCCGAATCCCACCGCCCGGAAGCTCTGATCGACGAGCGAGCCGTCGGGCACGCGCGGGTCGATCGGGATGGGCTGCGCCGGCCCGGCTTGCGCGATCGTCAGGAGCGCGAGGTCATGGGCGAACGTTGTCGGGTCGAACTGCGGGTGGACGCGCGCGTCGGAGAGGTCGATCGACGTGCCGTCTCCGGCCACGTCCGCGCCGAAGAAGACGCGGTACGAGGCGTAGTTGTCCGGACCGATCTGGCAGTGCGCCGCGGTCAGCACGGTGTGGGGCCCAACGAGCGTGCCCGTGCAATCGGTCGAGCCGTCGGTGCCGACGATGGCGATCACGGCCGGATCGTCGGGATCTGCGGCGCCGTTGGTGATGGGCTCACGACGGGCAACGAGGGAATGGTCCCGAGGGTCCGAGGCAGGGGCTGAGCAACCGATCGCGAGAGCAAGAGGAAGAAGTGCGGCGGCGCGTGCGTGCACGAGAGAGAGAATAGCGCGGCAGCGCGAGGCGGGCACGGCGATCGACGCGGGCGATGCTCTCAATGTGGAGGGGGCGTATTGGGTGCCGGGTCGAAGACCTTGGGCGTGATGCCGCGGAAAAGCGGCTCACAGGTATCACGATGCGTTGCCTGGTAGGCCGCGCTCAGGCATTGCTGCTCCTCGTCGGTGAGCTTGGAGCAGCGCGCGAGAAACACGTCGCGCTCCGGCAGGGCGAACGTGGTGTTGCGGCCTTCGGGGTCGGCGTCCAGAAACGCCTTGAAGCTGTTGTAGGCGGTCTCGCAGGGCGTCGCCCCCGCGTCCGCCGTGAACAGCGCGGTCAGCGGAGCCATCTTCGCTTCCACTTCCTTGACGTGCTCCTCGTCGCGCTGAAGCTCGTAGTGGCTCCGGGCAGCCGCGGGCACGAGCACGGGGATCCCCGCGCGGGAGCTTCGAAGCCTGGGTTGGTCGCGAAGCAGCAAGAACCCGGCGACTGCGAGCACAACCACCGCGGCTCCGATCGCCGCGACAGCCTTCCCTTTTCGGGACCGGATCATGTCAGGAGTCTATCAGAAGGGGCAGGGCGGCAGCCAATCGCGGTAGACGTTGGAGCCGTTGCACGCGTACCGCGCGGTGCTGTCGTTCTTGGTGCAGCTCCACGTGTAATACGACGTGTACCTGTAGTTCCACGTCGCCGTCGACCAGGCCGAGTAGGTCCCGTTGCTGGTCGCGCCGCCGTTGTCCATCTGCCAGATCTCGAACGCCGCGTCGTCGTTGCAGAGGTGGCTGCCGCTCCCGCTGTTCCAGCTGTATGACGTCTGACAGGCGCCGCTGACCCCCGTACCGTTGTTGTCCAGATTCGGACTGTCGAGCCACAGGGAATCGACCGTCTTGTCCCAGATCCAGCCAGCATTGCCCCAGCGCCCCGTGGTGTAGGTCAAACCATCGTACGCGCACCTTCCGTGGTTGCAGGCGTCAACGTACATGCTCCAGAACGAGCTGCCGCCGTTGTACTGGTAGTTCCAGAAGCGCTCGGCCGTGTGATAGGCGTGCTGCTGGCTGCCACACCCGCCAATGGGGCTCGGCAACGCGCTGCAGCCGGACGGGTAGAACGGAATGTAGGTTACGCTCCCCGAATACTGCTGCACGTAGTACTGGTTGTAATCGCCATTGCTGCCGTAGGCCATCTCGGCGGGCTTGGCGAGCTTGCCGAGGTCCGTGGGGTCGAGCTTCGGGAGCGTCACCTCGCCCAACGTCGTCGCGTGCACGACGAACGGGGAGAACTGGATCGGCAGCTTGTGACCCAGCTCGGTCTTGAGCGCGGACGCCAACTCGTGGGCGAGCTCGAACGACTTCGCGCGCTGCACGGGATCGAGCTTGGTGTGGGCCTCGTGCCCGGCCTGGATGTCCGCCGCCCAGGTCGGGTCGATGAACTTGTCACCGCCGACGCGCAGGATGAAAGTGTCGCCGTTCTCATCGACATAGCGGGCATCCATCTCGTTCGGCGGATCGTCGGGCCACGCCTGGCGATAGCCTTCGGGCTTGAGCGCGCCCACACGCGACGAGAAGTACACCGCGTGGCCGGCCTTGACGTACGCCGCGTCGAAGCCCCACTTGGCGTCCACAGCATCGACGATGTTGAGACCTTCCTTGAGCTCTTGGATGGACGGGCGAGAGGAAGTGCCGTTGCCGGCACCGCCGCAGCCCACGGTCAGCGCGGGGGTTACGAGCATGACACCGGCAGCGATCAACCAAAGTGAGCTCTTCAACATCGCCAATCTCCTTTCGGCAGCTGGGCTGACTCCGTGAGTCCCCTGGCTTTGCGCCCGCCGATCGCCCGACGTTTGCCGTTTCGAGGCTTCGTTCCGTCTTGGATTATGCAGGGGTTGTGCCAGGGCGCGCGCTCGATAAGGTCGCGCATTTCCATGGGGTGCCGCGGGCAACCCATCCGGTTTCCGGAATCCGGCCTTCCGGCTTCCGGACCGGTCCAGATTCCGGACCCGAGAGATTCGAGGGTAGGAGATGTGAAGCGCAGGAACTGCGGGCACGACGTGTCGAGCCCCTACCAGAGCGGGATGATCCTTGGATCGGAAGCCCGCTACTCGCTCATTCGCTCCCTGAGCTGCGTGGCCTGCGGCTCCGGTGGATTCGTCTCCAGGCCCCGCTGCCAGCACGCCCGGGCAGCCTCGTCGGGCCCGTATTTCCGGACCTCATCGCCCAACGCCAGCCAGAACCCGGCCCCGCCTCCCCGAATCGACTCCAACGCTCCGCGCGCGAACGCCACAATCTGGGCGCCGAAAAGCTGCGGATTCACCCGCTCCGCTTCCTTCAGGTCCTGCACCGCGCGGTCGTCTTGCCCAACCATCATCCGCAACATCGCCAGGTTCAGGTGGTCCGACGCGTACTCGGCCTCCGGGTGCTGCCGCGCTGCGACATTGGCCTCGATCGCCCCGATCGCTCCGTGCAGATCACCCATCTTGCGCAAGGCGACCGCGGCGCTCCTGCGCGCGCGGCTGTCCCACGGGTCTACCTCGCCGGAGCGGTTCCAGGCCTCCGCGGCTTCCCGCAGGTGTCCGACCGCGTTCTGTGCGTTGCCCAGCTCGAACCAGATGCGCCCGTCCGACGGATTCTGCGCGGCCGCGGCCCGGAAGTGCTCGATGGCCCCCCGAGGGTCGTTGTGATACCGCAGCAGCGCCAGGCCTCGATAGAACTCCTGCTCCGCGGCGAACGAGGCCGCCGCCTCTCGGACTGGCACGTTCAGCCCGATTGCCAGCACCACGAACCCCGCGATCGGAACCAGGCGCCTCAACCCCTTTGCATCGGTCCATGCTTTCCACACTCCGACAACACCCACACACGCGAACATGGCAAGAACGGGCAAGGCAGGTGCGCGATAGCGCGATGTGACGAAGAACGCCGCCACCACCAGCGCCTGCGCGATCAGGAAGCCGTACAGCGCGAAGAGCCGTCGCCGCTCGGGCCAAGCCGCGGCCGCACCAACGATCGCCAGCGGGACCAGGATTCCGTCGGGCACAGCGGGCGGACCCCGCCAGACCAGCAGACGCAGAAGCGAGGAGTCCTTGCGGGCTGCGTAGATGTCCGTGTCTCGCGGGATCTCGGCGCCGTGGAAGTACAGCGCGACCTTGCGCGCGAACAGCCCCAGCCCTTGGATCGGGTGGTTCCGATAGAACGACAATCCCTTCTCGAGGAAGTAGGCAGACGCCTGGCCGGGCCGGGTTGCTCCCGCGTCCCAGGGCTCGTTGGTCAGGTCCTGCCACTGGCGTCCGGGGCGAATATCGAGCGTAGCGGGGTAGTCGGCGTTGTTGCCGAGAAAGAAGTTGAGCCCGCCGTTGGTCGATACCAGCACGAGCTCGTGGCCGCGCTGCCAGTTGCCCCAAGTCACGGGCGCTATGGGCAGGGCGATGCCCGCGACCAGGGCTGCCACCCGGGACGCGCGCCGCAGCGAGAGCGCCGCCGGGACGGCGAACGGCAGCACCACCGGGGAGAACACGGCCGATACGCCGATCCCGAGTCCCGCGTAAAACGATCGCCAGCCGTCGGGCTTGTCGATTGCGCGCAGCAGCAGCCACAGCATGACCAGGTCGGCGGCCACGATCCAGGTCGCGGGCAAAAGCTCGTAGCTCTCGAACACCAGCACACCGTGCAGCGCGCAGATGATCGACGACGCGATCGCGACACGGTTGGAGAACAGGCGCCGCGCGATGACGAAGGCCACGATGCAAGAGCCGGCCGACACGGCCGCCTGCACGATCCGTGGCACCAGCAGGCCGGGGCCGGCGACCCGGAAGATCGCGGTCAGCGCGTAGACGAGGCCTGGCGGCTGATACCACGCTGCCGACTCCGGCCGCAGCCCCGCCGCAAGCGTTCTGGCAGCCTTGACGTACGACTCCTCGTCGACGACCGGATAGTCGAACAGGATGTCGTTGCGGTGGGCGAGGATGAAGGCAATCCGCAGGGCGAACGCGCACGCAACGATGATTGCCAATCCGATCGTTTCCCGGCGCGCCCGCGGCTCCACGGCGCAAGTATCGCACAGCCGGGCGCGGCGCGGGAGCAGGCTGTGCTCACGCGTCCGCACCTTGCCGCGGGGCTGGGCCTACTTGGGCGCGCGCTCCGGTCCGATGTCGGTCGAGAACACCTCGACGACCACGGTCGCCCGATCGGGCGTCTTGATCTCCAGACGCGTCGGGCGCTCGAATCGCTGTCGCGGAAATGCGAGAGTGCCCGACGCCGTACCGCCGACCGCGATCTCGGTGGCACCGTCGAGCAGGCCGAGCGGTTGCTTGAGCGGCGACGCCCAATTGCCCGGGCTGGTCTCGAGGCGGAAGGAAAAGTCCCTGACCTTGGCGGGCTTGGGCGCCTTGCCGTCGTCGGGCGCCGACGCGGTCGACACCAGATCGACATCGACCAGCGTGAGGAACTGGTCTTCGCCGGCAGGGCTGTAGCCGCCGTGATCCTTCTCCGACTTGACGGACTTGACGCGGACGGTCCACTGAGGGCTCTTGGCTTCGGCGGGGAACGATGTGGCAGCAGCGGGTTGCCAGAGCGAGGTCTGCACGACCGAAGTGCGCGGCACCCACTCGGTCTTGCCGGACGCGTTGGTGATCAGGAGCCGGTCGAGCTTGCTGAACAGGGCGTCGGCAGGCTCGTAGACCGTGGAACTGGGCGAGGCCTTGCGGATGGTGACCTTCTGGCGCACCGCCATGCCCACGACCTCTTCCCACCGGATGGGAACCATCTGCAGCGCGTAGTCCTCGCGGCCGGTGCTGATGCCGCCCGCGATCAGCTGCAAGTAGGCTTCGGCCGCATCCGGGACGGCTTCGCAGAACACCGGGTTGTAGGGCTGCGACTCCCAGTGGAATTCCCGCGTCTGATCCTTGATCCACGGATCGGCGCCGCGCACCGGGCGCAGCACGCGCGTGGCGAGCTTGGAGCCCGACCACATCGATCGGGACCGTTCGACAGCGTCGGCCTCGGCATAGCGATCGCCGAATCGAAGGTAGGCCGAGCCGCTCAGCACCGCGTACCCGAGCAGGTCCGCGCCCGTGTACGTCAGCTTGCCTTCCACCACGACCTTGACGCCGTCCGCATCGGGCCGCTTCTCGGGCACGTCGCCGCGCGCGCAGGAGCCTTCCAAAAACACGCGATCGACCTCGACGCGGAAGGGCGACGACGCGACCTTGGCGCGCTTCGTTTCGTAGAACGCCTTGCGTTGGGAGGCCTCGGACGCGCACTCGAGCTCGCAGGTGTGCTCGCACCGGTGTTGGATCTCCGGAGCGTCGTCCGCGGAGGATGGGGCGCCGAGCGCGGCCGTGGCCGGGAGCGCATGGGCAGCAGCCGATGCGGACGCGGATACGGAGGCCGAGGCCGAGTCGGGAGTGCTTCGCTTGCACAGCCCGCAGCCGGCGAGCAGGGGCAGCCCGAAAGCAGCGCAACGAATCAGCCGGTGGATGCGGGGTGACGGCGGGAGCTCGGCAACGCAATGCATGATGGCCTCGTGCTGTGGGCGCGGCACCGAGACACCGGTCCGGGGCAGGCTCGTCGCGGGCTCGGGTGAACGGGGCCATCCGTCAGAAACGCGCGGCCAGCAAGGCGAGCCCGATGAGCAAACCCGTCACGGCGCAAGCGGTGATGCCGGCTGTCCACCAAACCGGCGGACGTCCATTCCTTTCGAGCGGGTAGCCGAATGCGACAGACCAGGCTCCGGTCAGAGCGAGCACGGGAGCGAGGACGGTGGAACGGACCCCGTAGTAGCCGCCGTGCAGCAAGGTGTCCACGAGAGAATACAGGAGCCAACCACCGAGCCCGAGGCCGAGCAGGCCGATGGCCCTCGGATACCTGGCGAAGATCTGGTGTCGCCGCCAGAACGCGCGCTCCTCGCGCAGGACCGCATCGAACGTCTGTTGCGGTCGGGCCCTGGCCTGCGAGTTGTCCGGGACCGGCGGCTCCGGACGGCTCACTTCCGCGCGCCGGACGGGACGGGACGATCGCTGGATGGGCAGGACCGCCGGATGCCGGTAGACCGGGCCAGATGCGCGTGGCGGGGGAAAACGGGGCTCATCGCCCATGCTCAGGTCGTACGTCCAACTCCAGTGCGGGCTTCCCGGACCGGCGAAGCGCCGTGACCTGGACAACGAGGGTGCGATGGAGGGAAGGTTTGGCCAGCGTGAGAGTAAGTATCAACGGACGCCCGCCGTCCAACGCGCGAATGCTTTGGAAGCTTCCCTGGGAGAGGAGACCGAGATGATGAAGCAACTATCCTGGCTGCCCTTGCTGCTGATCGGTTCAGCGGTCGTGTCCGGATGCTCGAAGAACCCGGAAGAGAATTCGTGCAACATCAAGACCGCGGGCGTCTATGTGGAGTACACCGTGCACGCGGAGGGCGCGTCCGCGGTGGCGGATGCGACGTTCTGGGTGGGCAACGCGCCCGGCGGCACGTACCTGACCCTGGGCGACTGCGGGGACACGATCACCGTCAACGGTCAGCCGCTGGTCCACCAGTCCGGCGCGGACAACGACTACTACGAGACCAACGTCACGCCCACCGACGTCTACAAGTTCGTCTTCACACGCCAAGGCGAAAGCCCGTACACGAGCACGGTGAGCACGCCGGCCGCGGTCGACATCACCGCGCCGACGGCTGGCACGTCGATCTCGCGCGCCGAGGCTTTCGACATCAAGTGGACGGCGAACCCGGGCGGCAAGATCCACCTGCTGATCTCGGGCGACGACGCGAACAAGTGCATCCAGGACTACCCGACCTACGAGTCCGACAGGGCCATCGACGACACGGGAACGTACACGGTCAACGCCGGCGCGATCCAACCGTTCGTGAGCAGCGACGCGACCAAGAGCTGCAGCGCGACCATCGCGCTCGAGCGCAGCGAGCCGGGCACGCTCGACCCGAGCCTGAAGGGAACCATCAACGGCTTTGCCGCGGGACATACGACCTTCACCTCCACGCCCTGATCGCCTCCCGACTGCCTTGGATTGCCGCGCGTGGCAACGCGACGCGTAGTCTTCACGCCAACACTTCGAACCTCGAGCTCCCGAGCTGATACGCGTCTGCAGCGCGCTGCGCTTCCTGCGCGGTGACGCGGCGCGGGCAAGGCACGACGATGGCGTGCCTCTACGAGGACGCGCGGACTCGTGCTATCCAACCCGCGCGTCCAGCCCAGGGAGACCCCGACCATGCATCATGACCGAATCGCCGTCGTCGACTTTGGAGGCCAGTACGCCCACCTGATCGCCAACAAGATCCGTCGGCTGCACGTGCTGGCCGAGATCCGCCAGCCCGAAGACGACGTATCGGCGTTTGCGGGCTACAAGGGTGTGGTGTTCTCGGGCAGCCCGGCACTGGCCTCCCACGACGAGGACGAGTTCAACAAGGCGATCGTGGATCTGGACGTCCCGATCCTGGGGCTGTGCTTCGGCCATCAGGAGCTCGCCAAGCACTACGGCGGAACGGTGGAGCACACGGCCCGCGAGTACGGTCTCGCCACGCTGCGGGTGACCGCCACCTCGGAGCTGTTTCACGGGCTGCCGGAGCAGCTGACGGTGTGGATGAGCCACGGCGACACGGTCACCGCGTTGCCCGAGACGTTCGTCGAGGTCGGCGTGTCGGTGGACCCGGACGGCACGCGGCACCACAACGCGGCGATCGCGAGCGACGCGCGCAAGCGCTACGGCTTCCAGTTCCACCCGGAGGTCGACGACACCCAGGGCGGCGACCAGATGCTCGAGAACTTCGTGCTGCGCATCTGCAAGTGCACGCCGTCGTGGACCATGGATCGGTACATCGAGGAGCAGGTGGCGGCCATCAAGCAGGCCGTGGGCGATCGGGGCGTGTTCCTGCTGGCCTCGGGGGGCGTGGACTCCACGGTGTGCGCGCGGCTGCTCGGCCAGGCCATCGGGGGCGACCACCTGCACCTGCTGCACATCGACAACGGGCTGATGCGCAAGGACGAGTCGCGCAAGGTCGTGGCCGAGTTCCAGCGCCTGGGCCTGGGGGCGAACCTGCACTTCGTCGACGCCTCGGATCGGTTCCTGGCAGCGGTCGCGGGGCTGATCGATCCGGAGAAGAAACGTCGCGCCATTGGCGACACGTTCATCCATGTGTTCGAGGACGAGGCGGCGCGGCTCAACCTCGAGGGCAGGCTGCTGGGCCAGGGCACGATCTATCCGGATACGATCGAGACGGGAGGCACGCGCCGCGCCGACGTGATCAAGACCCATCACAACCGCGTGCCGATCATCGAGGAGATGATCGCGCAAGGCCGCGTGGTCGAGCCGCTCAAGGATCTGTACAAGGTCGAGGTGCGCGAGATGGGCGAGAAGCTCGGCATCGACCCGTCGCTGGTCTGGCGCCATCCGTTCCCCGGCCCGGGGCTGGGTGTGCGGTGCCTGTGCTCGGACGGCACGCTGCCGCCGACGCACGACCCGGCGACCGCGCAGCCGCTGATCGATGCGCAGCTGTCGGGTACCAGGCTGTCCGGTGTGCTGGTTCCGATCAAGTCGGTGGGGGTCAAGGCGGACCTTCGCTGCTACGAGCAGCCCGTGATGCTTTGGGGCGAGGCCACGCACGAGGAGCTGGAGCGGGTAGCCGCGCAGATCTACCAGCGCGTTCCGCACGTCAACCGATGTATCTTGGATCTCACGGGCAGGGGCGCCAAGAGCTTCACGCCGCTGGCCGCGACCATGACGCGCGATCGGCTCGACCTGCTGCGCGAGGCCGACGACATCGTGATGCGCGCGCTCGCGCGGCATGACCTGCTGCGCGTGGTGTGGCAATGCCCGACTGCCATCGTGCCCATCGCCATCGACGGCCGAGGCCGGGAGCTGGTGGTCGTGCGGCCGGTGCTGAGCGAGCGGGCGATGACGGCGCGGCCGGCCGAGCTGCCCAAGGCGCTGATCGACGAGATCCGTCCCGAGATTCTGGCGGTGGAGGGCGTCTCGGGGCTCGCGCTGGATCTGACGACCAAGCCGCCGGGCACCATTGAGTGGGAGTAGGCCAAGGGCCCGGGTCGACGGCTCACCGGAGGACGAAGGGGTTTGAGCCGGGCAGTCCGCGCGGTCTGCTCACCCAGGCGTCACCTGGCGCACCGAACGGCAACTCAGAACTGGACGGTCAACGCGACGCCCGTGGCAGCAGGAGCCGGAGCCACCGTGGCATTGGGCTTCGGCTGAGCCCGACGCACCGAATCGGTTCGCGCGTGATTGCCCCACAACAACAGGCCCGTGCCGGGAGCGATCATGGTCAGCACCGCAAACCCCGTAAGTGCCATGGCCACGTCGCCCCTAATGCCGTCCGTAGATCGGA
>JAJZQG010000336.1 GCA_021847645.1 Myxococcales bacterium | reverse complement strand
AGCATGCCCCCAGCTTCAGCTGGGGGTACATGAGGCAAGGCCGCTCAAGGGCCGTGGTCCTTGCGAACTCCCGTGTATGCGACCGCCGCGGGCGAACTCACGCTCGCCCTGGCTCTGCCGACGCTTCGTAGCGCCGGCTTCGCCGGTCGCTTGGCCTCGGCTCCGCGTGATCCTGTTTACGTCTGCGACACGCACGCATTCATCTGGTGGGCAACGCGGCGCCCGGCACTCGGTCGCCGGGCGGCGAGGATCTTTGCCCGCGCCGAGCGCGGCGTGGATGAGATCCGGCTTCCTGCCGTGTCGGTGTTCGAGATCGCGCTGTTGCTGGAGCGTGGGCGGCTGCGCACGGCGCTCGGCTGGGACGCCTGGTGCGCGGCGTTGCGGACCACGCCAGGGGTCGCGGTGGAGCCGATTGGCCTTGACGACGCCGCGTGGGCTGCGAGTCTCGCGTCGCTGGTCGACCCGTTCGATCGCTTGATCGCCGCGGTGGCCCGCCGCTTGGACGTGCCGCTGATGACGTCGGACGAGCGCATCGGCGCCTCGGGCCTGGTCCCGGTGGTCTGGACCTGACGCGCTCGCGCTGGCGCTTGCCTCAGCCCTGCGTCGGTGTATCCTGTGAAGGTTGGCAAACGCGGGCATATCCGCAGGTAGCGAACGGGAGGAATCGATGATGCGGCGACACGGCATGCAATGTGCGCAGGTAGGCAGGCAGGCAGGCAGGCAGGCATTAGCTCGTAAGCGCGTTTCGCTGCTGGGCGCGATCGGAACGGTCGTGCTCGCAGGAGCGGCGATGCACTGCGGGGGCGGCGACAGCGGGGGAGCGCAGCCGGCGGGCAACAACGTGACCTGCGGCGCGGGAACGGTGCTCGACGGGACGACGTGCGTGCTGGCGGAGCCGGGAACGGGGGGTACCGGTGGTACCAGCGGTGCGGGGGGGACCGGCGGTCAGCTCCCCGACGCGGGCACGGGAGGCACCGGCGGCAGCGCGATTACGTGCGGTCCAGGCACGGTGCTGGTCGGAACAGAGTGTCGGCCGGACGCGGATGGTGGTGAAGCGGGCCCGCCGGAGCCGGGGCAGATCGTGTCGTTCACGGCGGACAAGCTGTGGGGAGACGCGCCGCTCGTGGCGACGCTGTCCTGGGAGATCACCAACGCTGCTACCGATGCGGTGTGCGAGCTGGACAGCGACGGAGACGGCGTGTTCGAAACTCCGATCACGCCGTGCGACGGCCAGGGTACGGCAGGCACGACGATCACGGCGGTCGGCGCGGCCAATGCGGTGCTGCGCATCAAGAGCGCGAGCGGCGAGGTGACCGCGACCGAACGTCTGTATGCGAACAAGATCGAATGGGCTCCCAACGTGGTGCGCGTCGCGGAGCTGCCCGGGTTGGTATCGTCCGTGGCGAGCGACACGCAGGTGACACTCACGTTCGACACGGCGTCGCACGTGCCGGCGCTGCACGCGGGCGACGTGCTGTTCGACCGGACCTCGGAAGGCTACGTGCGCAAGGTGGTGAGCTGGACCACGAGCGGATCGGAGGTGGTGGTGCAGACCGAGCCGGGCACGCTGCAAGACCTGGCGACCGGGGGCTTCTTCGGAATGAGAGACGCGGATGACGGGACGCACACGCTGAGCGGGGGCAGCGAGTGCAATCCCGCGAATTGGCCCGGGACCTGGACCGGCGACTACCTCGGAATTCCGAAGCAGGAGTTCAGCTCGGGCTCGTCGTGGTCGGATGCAGGCTCGTCTTCGGTGACGTTCGATCAGTCGTTCATTGGCGCGGGGATCTGGGTCAAGGATGCGACGTTCGATTTCAACCCGTTCCACTTCGTAGTGAAGATTGACGTCCGCACGAAGGCGGCGCTGTGTACCAACGTGGAGTTCTCGGTGGCCGCGACCTGGGAGCCGGATCCGATCGAGATCCCGGTACCGACGCTCGGACAGAAGGTGAGCCTGGGGTTCATCGAAGCCAAGGCGGGGTTGGTGCCGAAGCTTGGGATGACGGTGGCGGGCTCGATCAACGCGTCGGTGGACGTGGTGGCGAGCATGGAGACGTCGGCGTACTTCACGCTGGAGCCGGGGCAGCCGCTGAGCGCGGGGGTCACGATCAACCCGCAAGGGAGCATCTCCAACCCGAGCTTCTCGGCCGAAGCCGAGGCGAAGGTGTTCTTTGACCCGGCGGTGGAGATCACCTGGGGCAATCCGCCGAAGGAGTGCAAGCCGGGCACGAACGCGGGCAACGCGCTGCGGATCGGGATCGACCCGGAGGTGGGGCTGAGCAACAAGCTCACGGCGTCGCTGGACGAGCTGTGCTGGGACGTGTCGCTGTACGGCGAGGCCAGCGCGGAGGCGGTTCCGCCATGGGGCGTGTTCGACTGCTGGAAGGTGTCGGCGCCGATGTTTCCGGATGTGCCCTTGCTCAACCCGCCGTGCGTGACGTGGTCGGGGACGCCGGATGCGGGCAGCGGCGGCTCGGGAGGCACAGGGGGCGCCGGCGGCTCCGCAGGGAGTGGGGGTTCTGCAGGTTCGGGCGGAGGTGGCGGCACTGGGGGCGGGACAGGTGGAGTCGGGGGAACTGGCGGCACGGGCGGAGCCGGCGGAAGTACCGGAGGCTCGGGCGGGACAGGCGGGAGTGCAGGCACGGGCGGCACCGGCGGTACCGGCGGCACCGGCGGTACCGGCGGCACCGGCGGTACCGGCGGTACCGGCGGCGCGACCCAGTACGGCGTGGAAGGACAATCCTGCGCCGGAGGTCTCGACTGCGGTGGCGTGAGCTGTTGCGAGAACATCCTCGTGCCCGGAGGCCCGTTCGCGATGGGTCGCAGTATCAACGGTGCGGACCAGTACGGCGGATACTCCGACGAGGTCCCAGAGCACAGCGCGACCGTGGCGAGCTACTATCTGGACACGTTCGAGGTTTCGGTGGGGCGGTTCCGCAAGTTCGCCGCCGTGTTCGACGGGACACCGCCGTCCGACGGCTCAGGCGCGAACGTGCTGATTGCGGGAAGCGGCTGGCAAGGTGCATGGAACGCGAGCCTCCCGGCGTCGCAAGGCGCGCTGCTGACGAACGTGCAGAGCTGCGGAACGAACTCGACGTACGCGGCGACCGGTCTGAACGACGTGATGCCCATGAACTGTGTAAGCTGGTACGAAGCCTTCGCGTTCTGCATCTGGGATGGGGGGCGTTTGCCGACCGAGGCGGAGTGGGAGTACGCCGCCGCGGGCGGCATGGACAATCGCCTCTACCCGTGGGGAAGCGAAGACCCGTTCCTGAACACCGGTCTGGCAAACGATCAGTACAGCGATCACAGCCCGTTCGTGGCGGTCGGCAGCCATCCCGGCGGCAACGGGCGCTGGGGGCATCGGGACCTTGCGGGCAGCATGATGGAGTGGGCGTTCGACTACTATGACGGGAGCTGGTACGCTGGCGGCGGCTCGACGTGCTCGAACTGTGCGAATCTAACCGATTCGGGAAGCCGGGTGGTGCGCGGGGGCTCGTGGTACGTCGGCGACTACTACCTGCGCGCGGCCGGCCGCTTCTACTACGCGCCGGCGAATCGCTACGGCGGCAACGGCTTTCGTTGCGCGAGGACTCCGTAATCGGGAGGCATAATTCTTGCTAGCTCTCGGTACGGAAAGGCAACCCTTGATCCCTGATCCCTTAACCCCTGATCCACAGAGGCATCGGTCTTGGCAGAAGGCGAACGAAAGCAATCCGAAGAAGCGCCGAGCGAAGCGAGGCTCGCGACAAAATCGCACCCGGAGCACGCAGCGCGCAAGGGCGCGCCTCCCGCCGTTGCGGCACTGCGCATGGAGCCGCTGGTCGTGTGGGTGATCGGCCGGGTCGACAGCTTCCCGCGCAAGCACCGCTTCAGCATCGGCGACCGCTGGATTGACACGTGCCTCGACGTGCAGACCTCGCTCGTGGAGGCCACGTACGTGCGCGAGAAACGCGCTCTGTTGCTCGGCGCGTCGCGCGGTTTGGTGCGAGCCCGGGTGCTCGCGCGGGTGGCCGCGACGCTGCACGCGATCTCGTTGGATCAGGAAGCGTACTTCGACCGCGAGTCGTCGGAGATTGGCCGCATGGTGGGCGGCTGGCTCCGATCGCTTGCGCAACGCAATCGAACCCAAGACGTTGCGGCGGGAGCCACGCCGTGAGGCGAGCTGCCGTCGCTTCGGAGGCAGGCTGGGCAGAGTCCAACCGGGTGGTGCGCGGGGGCTCGTGGAACAACAACGACAACAACCTGCGCGCGGCCAACCGCAACAACAACACGCCGACGAATCGCAACAACAACAACGGCTTTCGTTGCGCGAAGACGGAGGAGATCCTCGCTCGCGAGGACGCCCTGAAGCATCGAGGTCAAGGCTTCGGTGCGCGTGGCGCTCCCCAGTCCAGCCCGGCCTGCCTCGTGCGGCGGTGCTCGCAGGCCGTCGCACGATAAGTGCCTGTCGCGGGTGCGGCAGGCCCCCCGTCCGTCGAGCCGCCTCTGTCCCTAAGGGGATACGCGGCCGGCGGCGGGACTCTTCGGGCAAAGGTCAAAGGGCAACGGGCGACGGGCAACGGGCGACGGGCAACGGGCAAAGGTCAAAGGTGGGCATCGTGCCGGCGCCAGAGGAAAACGGGCGGCCACGCCGCCGGCTGCGCGCGTGTTGCGCCTCGTTGCGCCTTGCGCTGGCTCACCCGTGAGGCATATTCCCTTCATGATGCGGGCCGAGGACTTGTACACCGCCATCCGAGCGCTCACCCCGAACGAACGCCTGCGCCTCGTTGAGCGAGTCATCCGCGGGATCGTCGAAGAGGGTCAGCCCCATGGTCCGGCTGAACCGCCAGTCTCGATGTTCGGTCTCTTCTCGGATGAGCCGGACCTGATCGACGAGGTGACCGAAGGCGCGATGCTATCCCGCGAAAACCATCCGCTGCGGGTGGGCAACGATGCGTAGGGCGTTCGTCGATACCGACATCCTTTCGGAGATCCTCAAGGGAAAGAACGTGGCTGTTGGGCAGCGCGCGGCCACCTATCACGAGCACCATCGGCGCCTGACGGTCTCCGCGGTCACGATCATGGAGGTGGTCAAGGGGTTCCACAAGGCTGGCCGACCGGTGGAGCTGAAGCGTTTCCTGGAGGCGGCCTCGAGCATGGAAGTCCTGCCGTTCGACTCGGAGTGTGCGCAGATCGCAGGCACGATCTACGCGGACCTGGAGCGCACCGGCCAGCCTCTCGGCAGAGCCGACCCCATGATCGCAGGCACATCCCTCGCTCACGGGCTCGTGCTGGTGACGGGCAACGAAGCGCACTACGCTCGAATCCAGCGTCTCGGGCATGCCCTATCGATCGAGAACTGGCGAACCGCGTGAGCTTGCGCCTTCATGGGCCTCGAGCTTGCGAACCTGATCGGGATGGCTCGGGCCGCGGCGAAGGGAAAGAGCCGCTCGCCCGATGTCGCCGCGTTCATGCTCGACCCCGTGCCGAAGCTCGAGGCCCTCGCGAGGGAGCTGGAGGAGCGAAGGTACGCTCCCGGGAGTGCTCGCGCGTTCGTGATTCACGAGCCGAAGCGGCGGCTCATCGCCGCGCTGCCGTTTCGCGATCGCGTTGTGCAGCACCTGCTGATCGATGCCTCGATGCCCGCCCTCGAGCGGTGGTTCGCACCCCAGTCGTACGCATGCCGCACGGGCAAAGGGACGCATCGCGCGCTGCGCCGTGCCGCCGAGCTGCACCGCGGGTTTGCGTGGGTGCTGCGCATCGACCTGGCGAAGTTCTTTCCGAGCATCGACCACGACATGCTGCTCGGCATCATCCGGCCGCGTACGCCGTGCGAGCTGCGCTGGCTTGCAGAGCGGATCGTGCGCGCCGGCGGTCCGTGCGAGCAGGTGGCGTTGCACTTTCCGGGCGACGACCTGCTCGCCCCTCACCAGCGCCCGCACGGCTTGCCAATCGGGAATCTCACGTCGCAGGTGTGGGCGAACGCGATGCTCACGCCGGTCGATCACATGCTCGCTTCGCAGCTCGGGCTCGGCACGTTCGTCCGCTACTGCGATGACATCCTGGTGTACGCGGATGATCGCGTGCGGCTCGAGCGTGCGTGGGCGCGCATCGAGGAGCGGTGCGCTTCGCTGAGGCTACGCCTTCACCCGCGCAAGTGCCGGTTGCATCGCACAACCGAGCCCGTGGCCTTTCTCGGGTTCGTGCTGCAGCGGGTCGATGCGTCGGTCCGCGTGAGCTTGCGAGCGGAAAACGTGCGGAGCTTCAGGCGAAGAGCGGGGGGGTTGCTGCAGACCAGACCGCTCGACGCTTCGCTCGTCGTCGCGTGCGTTCGTTCCTGGCTTGCCCATGCCCGACATGGGCACACCGCTTCGCTGCGTCATCGCGAGCTCGAGCTTCTGGGACTATGCGATTGACAGAGCCCTACCTTCGGCCCTGCTCCCCCGGCTCGCCCACCGCGGCCTGCACGAACGCCACCTCGAGCCCGAGCGTGGTGGCCGCCTGCTCCACCGCCATACCAGAGGCAACGAGCCGTCGCGCCGCGTCAGCCAGCCCTTCGGCCTTGCCTTCGGCGCGCACCTCTTCGAGGCTGTCGTATCCTGCTCGTTGCAGCAGGTTGCGTAGCGTCGCCTCCATCGAGGCCTGGGGGTCATACAGCGCCTCGACCCGCACGGGATTGCGCAGCACGCCCGGTGCACGAAGCTCTTCGCCGGGCAAAGCCACGCGCATACGCTTGCCCGGCTCGTGGACCTCCACTCGCCGCGCCCCGGCTAGACGCACCACCCACAGGTAGCGCGTGCCGGCATCGAGCAGCTCGGCGATCTTCGCGCGAAGCTCGTCTTCGTCTTGCCCAGCGTCGGCGTACTCGACGGCCAGGGGCGGCACGCCCTGAATCCAACCGGGCTCGTCAGGCACGTTGCCGACAGCGACGTCCGGGGCCCGAAGCGTACCTGGTGCCGGCGAGTACCCGGCATCGATGCCGGCCTGGTTCACGTTCGGGTCGGTCGCGAGCACCTGAGCGCCGCGCA
>JAJZQG010000335.1 GCA_021847645.1 Myxococcales bacterium | reverse complement strand
GGGTGAGGCCGCCTGCACTGGCTGAATCGGCGATGGCGAGCAAACCGATTTTGGGTAGAGGCCCAGTCTTCGATTCCGCGAAATTCCGTGTTTCGGATGTTGCTTGACACCCGCGGGGGGGGGGGGCGTATTGTTCCCGATGCGCAGACTTCTCTTCCGATTGGTCCGCGGACGGGCGAGACGACCGATGACAACCCTACTCCGCACGACGATGCTCGTCGCGACCCTCGGCGCGTGCTGCGCCCCGCTGTCGTGCGGAGCTGATCGAACGGACGTAAACGGGGCGCCTGTCGGCGTGGCGGACGCGGCCGATGAGCCGGGAGATGCCGGCGAGGGCTCGGACAGCCACGCGGATGCCGACGCGACTGGACCGGACGCTCTCGCCGACGCGGACGCGACGGCCGACCATGCGGGCGACGTCACACCGGACGATGCGGACGCGCAGCCCGACGCGGACGAACCGGACATCGGCGCGAACGACGCGAACGACGCCGACGTCGACGACGCTGCCGTGGACGCGGACGCGACCGTGATCGGGGACGCCGCCGACGAAGCCGATGCGGCGGATACGCTCGACGCGGCGGTCGAAGCGGACGCGGACCCGTGCCCGCACCATTGCGGGTCGGTGTGCGTGGACCCGCTGAACGACCCGTGGAACTGCGGAGGATGCGAGATCGAGTGTCCGCCATCGGTGTCGCACGGGCTGCCAGCCTGCGCGGCGGGAACGTGCGTGGCCGTGTGCGAAGGCGGATTCGGCGACTGCAACCACGACGTGACGGACGGATGCGAGACCGATCTCGCGTCGTCGGTGGGGAACTGCGGCGCGTGCGGAAGCGCCTGCCCGGCCGGTGCGTCGTGCACGGGGACCGGGTGCGAGTGTCCGCAAGGCCAACTCGCGTGCGGAGCCACGTGCACGAACCCGCTGCTGGACGAGGCGAATTGCGGGCAGTGCGGGCAGGTGTGCCTGTCGAACCAGACGTGCCAGGGTGGGACGTGCTTGTGTCCGAATCATTGGGTGAAAGGTTGCACGGTCCTGCAGCCCTGCTGGCAGTTGGAGCCTTTGCCGGTTTGCGGCGCCCTCTGTGTGGATATGGACACCGATCCGAACAACTGCGGCGCTTGTGGGCACGACTGCCAGGGCGGCGGGTGCACGGGAGGGCTTTGCCAGCCGGTGGTCGTGGCTTCAGGTCAGGATTACCCGACCACGCTCGGGCTCGACGATCAATACCTTTATTGGGGAGGAGGCGGCGGCTTGAGGCGAATGCCGACCGCTGGCGGGCAGATCGAGTCGCTCCAGTCCGAGCCCGTCTGGCAGCAGTTGGTCTTCAACGGCGCGCACGTGTACTTCGGCCGGCGTTACATCATCAACGGGCAGGTGAAAGACACCCTGGCGCGGGTTCCCAAAGTGGGAGGAGCGGTCCAGGGGATCGTCAACACGGACGCCGAGGTCAGCTCGTTCACGTTCGACGGCACGTACTTCTACTGGGCGAGCTTCACGACCGACGAGAACAACGCGTCAATCTACAAGAAGAACATCGGCGGCGGCACCTGGCAGCTCCTGGCGGCAGGGGCGCAGAATCCGAAGAGCCTCGCGCTGCATGACGGCTACGTGTACTGGGCCAACCGGGGCGGCAGCACCATCATGCGGGTGCCGTCGTCGGGCGGGGCCGCCGAGGTGGTAGTCGACGGTCTCGTCTACCCGAGAGACCTGGTGGTGGACGGCGACGACCTCTACTGGATCGCACTCCCCAACCCGTACCCGAGCTACTTCGCGCTGCAGTCTCGGAAGCTCGGGGGACCGGTCACAACGATGGGCAGCGGAGCCGACATGCACGCCCTCGCCTTGGACCCCACGCACCTGTACTGGGGCAGTCATGCCTCTTGGGAAAGCCTGCTGGAGCTCACGAAGATGGGCGACCAGAAGAACGTTCGGGCAGCGCATCTGGGGCAGGTTGCGCAAATCGTCACGGACGACTGCTGCATCTACTGGGCTGACACGCTGGAGGACACGGTCATGAAAGTGGTGAAGTGATCGGCGCGGCCTACGGGCACGCGTAGCTACGGTCCCGGTCGAATCAAGTCGGGAGGAACTCACCTCCGCTCCCCGCCCACTGGGCGTCAGAGCGAAGGGGGTGGTTTGTGCTTGGAGCTCGCGGTTGGCAATCGAGGTGAGGAATGAATACGGACTCGATGCGTGGTGCGAATCTGGCAGCATTGATTGTGCTCACCGCGTCGCTGCTCCCGGCGTGCGCTTCGGATCGGTCGCCTCAACCAGGCTCGGAGGCCGCCGCCGACGACCAGCCGCGAGCTGCTTCAGGGGCCGAGCCAACAGCGAGCGCGGTTGCGGGCGCGCCTACCGAAAGCAGTGCGCCACCGCTTGTGCCGCCACCTTCGGGCGAGAGCGTGGTGCAAGCCTTTGGCGTTGACTGCGACGACCACAACCCCTGCACCCAAGACGTCAACCTCTTCTTTGCGTGTCTTCACTTGCCGCAGACCGGCCAACCCTGCAACGACGAGTTGTTCTGCACCGAGAACGACCGGTGCGTCTTCGGGAAGTGCGTCGGCACGAAGGTCCACTGTCCGGATGGCCCTTGCACAAAGGGCGTATGCGACGAACATCTCGAAATCGTCCACTGCACCGGTATCGCCAAGCCGGACAACACGCTGTGCGACGACGGGCAGTACTGCACGACCAGCGATATGTGCAGGTCGGGCGTGTGTGTAGGCTACCAGCGGCACTGCCCGGGCACGGTTTGTCGCTACGGCGCGTGCGACGAAGACCAGGATCAGTGCAAGCTCGGCCCCCCAAGGCCGGACACGACCAAGTGCAACGACGGTAGCCTCTGCACGACCAGCGATCATTGCTCGTCAGGCACGTGCACTGGAACGAGACGCGACTGCTCTGGCGGGGGTTCCGCATGCAGCGCGAGCACCTGCAACGAGAAGACCGGCGCGTGCGTTTCCACCCCAAAGCCCAGCGGCACTCCCTGCCCGGACAGCGACCTCTGCAACGGCGCAGAGACCTGCGACGGGACCGGCACCTGCTTGCCAGGCCAGCCCAAGGACTGCTCCGTGGCCGGCGATTGCGTGGAGGGAGTGTGCCATCCCGCAGACGGCTCCTGTGCGACCGTGGCGAAGCAGGACGGTACCGCCTGCGACGACGGGAACCTGTGCACCGTGAACAAGTGTCTTGGAGGCGCGTGCGCCAGTACGGAGGTGGATTGCTCGACGTTCGATGCGCCGTGCGCTATCGGGACCTGCGATGCTGCCACAGGAGCGTGCGCAGCGAGTCCGAGGCCCCTCGGCACTCCGTGCCCGGACGGCGATGCGTGCAATGGCGCGGAGACTTGCGACGGCGCCGGCACGTGCTCTGAAGGGCAGCCGGTGGTGTGCGGGCCGCATCCCGATCCCTGTCAGGAGCTCCTTTGCAACCCGCTGACCGGTTCGTGCGACGAGCAGGCGAAGCCCGAAGGCGCGACGTGCGTCTCGGCAAACAAGTGCTTGTTGTCGCCGACGTGCCAGGGAGGAGCGTGCGTCGGCGAGTTGCCCGATTGCTCTGCTTTCAACGCCCCGCCGTGCATTGTTGGAACGTGCGACGCTGTCACGGGAGCGTGCAAGCCTACGCCCCGCCCCACCGACACACCGTGCGACACCGACGGTCCCTGCAACGGCACCGACGTGTGCATCAAGGGCGTTTGCGTGGCTGACGTGGCACCACCGGAAGACGACCAGAACGGGTGCACGGCAGACGCCTGCGTCGATAACGGAGTGATTCACACGCCGATCGCGAACCTCGACGACCACGACCCGCTCACCATCGACCTTTGCCGCAACGCCGCCGACGCGATCGAAATCTCGCACATCCCGGTGCCGGAGTTGGATCGAAGCGTGGTCACGACGGTTGCCCGGGCGGGCGAGTTCATCCACACTGCCGGCGTCCAGACCGGCGTCACGGAGAACATCGACGCGCAGAAGGCAGGCTGGATCCGCGGACGAGTGCGAACCGCTGGCGGCTCAGCGCTGCCGGGGATTCCCGTCAGCCTCCTCGGCCACCCCGAGTACGGCTCCACCGTCACGCAAGGCAACGGCGACTTCGACCTGATCGTCAACGGGGGGAGCAGCTACACCGTGTACTTCGACGGCCCCGGCTACCTGCCCGCCCAAAGGACGGTCGCCGTGGCTCCGAACAGCTACGCCCGTGCGGACGACCTCGTGCTGATCCAGCCCGACCTCACGGGCTCGCAGGTGAGCTTCCCCATCACCACTTCCGGAACCATGGCCGTGGTGCGCAGCACGGCGCAGCATGACGCCCGCGGCTCGCGCAGAGCCCGTTTGTTCTTTCCGGAAGGCACCAACGCCCAGGCCTTGACCGAGGGCCAGTCGCCGGTCGACCTGATCGGGCAGGTGACCGTCCGCCTGACCGAATATTCGACAGGCGACGACCACGTGGCGCGGTTGCCGGTGGGGCTTCCAGAGCAGTCTCCGTATTCCTACGTGCTCGATCTGCACATCGATGAGGCGGGCGACGCGGACACGGTGGAGTTCGACAGCCGCGTCGTGCTGTACGTCAACAACTTCCTGCACCTGCGGCCGTCAATGGAGCCCTACGTTCGCTTCGGACATTACGACCGGAACGCCGCCCAGTGGGAATCCTACCTCGTCACCAGTCAGCAGGACGCCGCCATCCAGACCGGCCGCGTCCTGTCGATCGTCGGGGTCGACAGCAATGGTCTGGCCATGATTGATCTGGATGGAGACGGGGAGGAGGACCCGAACACGAGCTTGCCCGACGACGAGCTTCGGACGCTGGCGCAGGAGTACGTGCCGGGCGATTCGCTCATCCGGTTCCCGATGCCGCACCTGTCGATCTTCGGGTTCGGCGCGTGCGAGCAATTCATGCCGTTCGAGGCCGACGATCAGATCGTCCATCCGAGCGTGCCGGACCCGAAGCGTGCGGACGCCCGACCGCCCGGTGAGGAGTGCAAGAAGAGAGCGTCGATCATCGGCTGCCAGACGCAGTCGCTGAGCGAGACCGTGCCCGTGGCCGGCACGCCGTTCCGGCTGGACTACCACAGCGACAGGACGCGCGGGAACAAGGCCGCGCGCAGGCTCCACATCCCGGTGTGGAAGGCTCCACTCGCCGCCTCGATCACGACGGTCACCGTCAAGGTCACCGTGGCCGGGCACGACTATCCCGATAAGGTCTACAAGTACCCCCAGCTCGGGATCCTGTCGAAGAGCGACCTGGCTTTCGACTTCGACTGGGACGGCCGCGCCGGCCCCCAAGGCCAGCTGCTGCAAGGCAGCCAGCCCACTCGCGTCAGCATCGGCTACACCTACGAGGGCACCTGCACGGGCGGCGTGGTCTGCTACGAGACGAAGTGGAAGCACTGGGATGGCACCGTGGGCGGGTTCGACGCCCTCGGCCTCGGCCTGGGAGGCTGGATGCTGAGCGCGCAGCACGTGTTCGACCCGCGTAGCGGCGTGGAGTACGGCGAGGACACCAAGCCGCAATCTGACGACGGCCTGCCCGAGGTGGTCACGCTCGTGGCCGGCGCGTACAAGGAGCCCCCGGGCAGCACGGTCAAGACCTGGTGCGCGATGTCGGGCGATGGCGGTCCTGCGCTGGGGGCGCAGGTCAACGAGGTCCGCGGGCTTGCGTTCCTGCCAGACCAGTCGTTCTACGTGCTCCACGAAGACCCGTCGACTCCGCTGCACTGGCTGGTCCGCTGGGTCAAGAACGACGGAACCATCGAAACGCCTTTCGAGTTCAGCGATCTGGACATGCCATCGATCGCGGTCGGGCCAGCAGGTGAGCTGTACGTCGGCGGCAACCTGACGACAGCGCCGTACGGCGAGCAAGGTCGCGTGTACCGCGGCGATCCTCCCCCTTTCGCCGCGCCTGGCTACCAGCCCCACCAGCTGTATATGGGTGGCGGCGACAAGGAGTACAAAGAGCCAGGCTATCTCTTGCCGCCCGGCAGCGTGAAGCTGGAGTGGGTGAATGCTCTCGCCGTGGCCGCCGATGGAACGTTGTTCGTGGCGGAGCAGGACACGGACAACACCAACGACCCGAGGCACAACATCGTGTCCGCGGTGCACGGCGGGCGTGCGTACTGGCTGCTCGGATGCAGTGGAAGCCTTTGTCCGATGCAGTGCTTCCCGTACTGTGTCAGCCATCTGATGGACGACCTGGTGGCTCCGTTTGGGCTGGCCGTGGATGGCGACGGCTCTCTCTTTGTCTCGTGGGACCAGTACGTCACCAAGCTGACCGCAAACGGCAGCCACACCGTCATTGGCGGTTACACAGGGCCACCCGGGTTCTCGCCGGGCGACGTCGAGGTTGGGGAGCCGGCGACGAACGGTGACCTGCACCTGCTTGGACCGATCGCGGCGGACGGCAAGGGCGGCGTGTACTTCGTCGCGAACTCGACGCACCCGTCCGTTCAGCGCATTGGCACCGACGGGATCCTCCGGTGGGCAGCGGGCTGGGCTCCCACCGGCTGCGACTCGGAGGCAACCGGCGTTCCGTGCGGAGAGGGCGAGCCCCCCGGCGCCGCGTTGGAACACGTGCCCGGCGCGATCGCTACCCTAGACGGGTCGCTGTACCTTGGCGAGACGTGTTTCGTTCGCAAGGTGGGGTCTGCGTTCCTGGCTGTCCCGTCTGCTTCCTTCGGCGGCATCGGCGGTGGTGTCCAGCCCCCTGCCGGCTCCACGTTCGTTCCGTCCAAGGACGGCTCGTCGGTCTACGAGTTCGACTACGAAGGCCGCCACAGGCGCACGCTCGACCGGCAGACCGGCGCAGAGATCGTCCGCTTCGAGTACCTCGGCGGGCGCTTGAAAGACATCGTGCAGACCACGTCGACCTCGGGCACCGGCGGTACCAGCGTTCCTGTGATGATCCCCAAGATCTTGCCGCGTAATTCCGCAAGCGGATGAGGGGCCGGAGCGCCAGATGGGCCCGGTACCGAAAGGCTATCGCGTGACGCGGGGCTTGGCAAGCCGGCATGGTTGGCGA
>JAJZQG010000334.1 GCA_021847645.1 Myxococcales bacterium | reverse complement strand
ATGCTTGGAATTGGCCATCGTCTGCCTCCGAATTGGTGTCGTCACCCGTTGGACGCAGCACGATGGCCTTCGTTCCATGCAGAATTGCGATCGGGGGCAGTCTTAACCGAATGCCCATGCGCTGTCCTGCATTCCCGAGTTCCTCGAAGCGTTCGTTGCACACCTGCAGCGGCCCAACGCGAAGGCTAGACCGAGACAGATTGAGCGCATGCGAGACATGATGACAGCCCCGTGCGAATTCGCTTAACACCTATGAGGGTTGGGGATGGGGGCTCCCCATCGCCCGCGCGATGCTCCGCGCCACCTCGGTATGCACCTCGGCCGGGCTCACCACGAGACGGAAGCCGTCGCCCCGCAACGACGCCCCGCGCAGCAGGTCCATCGCCGCCTGCTCGGGCGTCTTGGCCGCCACACGCAGCTCCTGGGGAATCGGGTCCTGCCGCGGCGTCTCGGGCACGACCGATTGGCCCACCACGGACACGACCTGGTCGCCCTCGACGCGGCAGTCTTCGAGCCCGGCCAGAGTCTTGGCGAGGGTCTCCGGGTCGGGCCAGCTCACGGCCTGCCCGAAGATGCGCTCCACGGCGTCGCGCAGGCCATCGAGGCTCATCGGCAGACGCTCGCGACGAACCGCGTACCCGATGGCCTCCTTCGGATACATTGGAGCCTCGAAGAGCTCGCCCATGTCGGTGAGGCAGACGTCCACGAGAAGCCGGCCGGCCAGCGAAAGCGGATCGAGCTCGTATTCCGGCAGCACGGACCGCAGCGACCTGCGTGCAGCCTCCGGGCTCACTGGGAACTGGCGCGCAATCTGGCGGGCCGCCCGCGCGAATCCGGCAAGGGCCTTGGCGAACTCGGGCTTGGACGTCACCAGCGCGCCGCACTCCATGCTCGCGTCGTCGACGCACGTCAGGCGCTTGCGGTTGAGATCGACGAGCAAACGCAGCACGCTCGCCGTGCGCACAGCATCGCTCGCCGGCCAGCGGGACTCGACTTTACGTGCCAATTCATCCAGCCGCGCCACGCCGCCGAGCACCTGAAGCTCCGCGTCCATGACCTCCACGACCTCGTCGAACGCCCGCACGTTGATCGTGTCCTTGGCCTTCTGCAGCGCATGGCTCACGTTCGCCTGATTCGTATTCAAGACCTCGGCCAGGTCGGCCTGGCTCACCGGCTCGCCCTCGATCCCGTATTGCCTCGTCAGCACCGTATGCTGATGGCCCTGCAGCGGCGCTGTCGCCCGACGCCAGATCTCGTCCAGGCTGCTCGCCATGCCTTCTTGCGCCGTGCTGTCCGCGAACTTTTGCAGCGCCTCGACGATCTGCGTGACCCGTCCGCCACCCACCCGCGGAATCGACGTCAGGTTCTCCCGAGTCGCCTCGGCCAGGCTGCCCACCGTGCGCAGCCCGGCCTGCATCAGCGCATCGGTCAACCCGGAGCCGAGCCCGAGGCGGTGAATATCCGTGCCGTCGCCCACCAGCGGCTCCCAGAGCACCCGACGATCCGTGGTCGACGAGCCCGCGCCCACGCCCCGACGCACCAGGTCATGACGAAACGCCAGCACCTCCCGGCGCTTCTTGTTGCCCAGCCCGCTGATGCTGCCGATCTGCTCGGCCGTCATGGCGACCAGGTCGCCCTGGGTCTGGATGCCCGCCCGCCGAAGCACCGCCTGCGCGCTATGGCTGAGTGTAGTGGCCGACAGCGCAATCGTCGCATCCTCCGACGGCTCGACCGCGGCCGGCGGCACCGACACGGCGGCCTTCGCCCCCAGTGCCTTCAGCATCTCGGCGCGCAGGGCGACCGTCGACGCGAACCGGCTCTCGGGCATCGGGTGCAGCGCCCGGCGGAAGAACGACACCATGCCGGGCGGATCCAGGTCGTCGTCGCCGATGTGCGGCTCCTCGCCCGGTTGTGGCGCGCTCCCATTGAAGGCGTGCCTGCCCGCGTACAGCTCGAACAGGCACAGCGCCGCTGCATAGCGGTCCGACGCCGCGCTCCACTCCCGCAGCGACGGGTCCCGATACAGGGCAGTCCCGACGAGCAGCTCTTGCGGCGCCAGACCGGCCAGCGAGAAGTCGATAAGGGTCAATCCATCGTCGCCCACAATCAAGTTGTCGGGCTTGATGTCCTTGTGCGAAACGCCCTTCTTCTCGAGGTATTCGAGGGCGCCCAGCAGGTGCTCGGCGAACCGGCGGCGCGTCTCGGGGGACTCGTCTACCGGGTTCTTCAGCCACTCGGACAGGGGAATGCCCTTCACCCGCTCGAGCACCAGGGTCACCCGATCCGGGACGACATTCGACAGGTCCACGGCGCGGACGATATTCGGATGGTCGAGCCCTACGAGCGCGCGGTATTCGGCCCGCAGAGCTTCTT
Source organism: Myxococcales bacterium (assembly GCA_021847645.1). Taxonomy (GTDB): domain Bacteria; phylum Myxococcota_A; class Polyangia; order Polyangiales; family Polyangiaceae; genus JAJZQG01. The sequence continues at coordinate 4,712 of JAJZQG010000334.1, read as the reverse complement.
CTGCCGAGCCCTCGGGCCGCGCGATCTTCAGCGCCCGCGTCGACCCGCTCACCAGGTGCCTGGCCGCGTAGACCGTGGCGAGGCCTCCGGCGCCGAGCTTGTGCATGACTTCGTAGTCGGGCCCGAGCGTCGTGCCAGCGGGGATGTCCTCTGGATCGAGCCGCTGCGCGGCTGCGGGCTTTGCCCTCGCAGACTCCTTCGGCGCGAGCGCCCGGATTACGGCCTGGATCGCGTCGTCGAGCGACGGAAACCGCGCCGCCGGCTGCAGTCGCAGCATCTGGTGAACGGCATCGTCGAGGGACTGCCGCACGTACGGGTTCGTCTCCCGGATGCGCGTGATCAGGCCGTTGCGCTTGAGAAGCTCGGCCGTGTTCTCGAACGGCGCCTTGCCCGTCAGCACGAACGCCAGGATGACCCCCAGGCCGAATTGGTCGGTCTGCACATCGGCCTTGGAAAACCCCTGCGCGAGCTCGGGCGCGGCCCAGCGCAGACGGTCGTCGTGCACGGTCGTGATGACGATGGTCTTGCCCAGGTACACCTGCTTCGCCAGGTCGAACCCGGTCAGGCGCACGTCGGGCGAATCCGGCGTGTCCTGCACCAGCACCGCGTCCGGACGCAGCATCCGGTGCACCACGCCCTGCCGGTGCGCGTGACGGATCGCCTCGGCCACCCGCATCCAGATGCCCACGCGCGATGCCAGCCCCGCCGGTCCGGAGAGCGTCTTGCCATGCCGCTCCACCCACGACGGCAGCGACACGCCCTCGAACAGCTCGAACGGCAGGCACAGGCCGGCCTCGTCGCGGAACGGCGGATCGGTGTGAAGCACGTTGCGGTTCTCCGCGACCCGCGCCAGCACCTGCGCCTCCCAGCGGCACCGCTCCTCGATCCGATCCTGCTCCGCCTTGTCGGCGAGCGGCGGGATCGCATAGACGCGCAGCAGCTTGCGTGTGCCTTCGAGCGCGTGCTCCGACGAGTACTCCACGAACCGTTCGCCACGCTCCAGCACGTCCTTGAGCAGGTACTCGCGGATGCGACGCGGCGGCGCGAACCGCTTGTCCACGCCGCGCATCAGATCGTCGAGCACCTTCGCCGCGTGGGCATCCACCGGCGCGGGCTGCCCCATCGCCAGCTCCCGCAGCATCTTCGCGTTGCCCAACGCCTCGATGATCGTCTTGCGCGTGTGCACGCGGTTCTTGTTGTTCGCCCCCAGGTTGCGCAGGTCGCCCGTGTGCGTGAGGAACACGAACGACTCGATCCACGGAGCCCCTGAAGCGTAGCTGCGACGCTTGAGCTCCTCTTTCAGCTTCTGCGCGAGCAGCCGCGTGTTCTTCAGCGGGCTTCGCACGGCGTGCGGGATGTACCAGTCGTGATCGAGCGCGCGGATCTCGCCGCGCCAGCTCTTGAGCTCCACCACGTAGAAGCCGTGCGGTGCCACCACCACGGCGTCGATCTCGTGCACCACGCCGCTGCGCTCGGTCAGCCAGGCGTTCGAGTAGACCGTGAAGCGTTCGTCGAGGCCGTCGACCAAGTAGCGGATGCCCTGTCGTTCGGCGTCGTGGGCAGGCTCACCGATGGGGATGTGCTTGGCGGGCATGGGCTAGACCAGCATCACGCGGGCGTGAGGGAACCACGAGGCCAGTTGCCCCTGCGAGAAGATCCCCGTATCCGCCCCGAACACGAAGTCGAACGCGCGGGTCTGCGCGCGCGCCGCCTCGAGCATCGGATCAAGCGAGGCAGGCGGCTCGCCCAGCAGCCCCTTCTCTACGCACACGAGCCCGGCGAGCGCGAGCTCCTGCCACGACCCGCACGCGATGGTGAACACCTCGCGAATGGGCAGGTCGGGGTCCACCTCGAGCAGGTGGTGCGTGAGCTGGCCGCCAGTGCCGGGCAACTCGAGCACGCGCTGGTGGGCCTTGATGACGGGGAGATCGGATCGACCGAGGCGGGTGGGAAGGCCGAGGAGCTTCGCCTGCGCGGCGATGTAGTCGGGGGACGGTCCATCAAGAGCGGATGCATCGAGCCACCCGCGCACGCGGTCGACGGGCACGCGCTGCACGGGCCGATCCCCGCCCAGCATGCGCGACGCATCGAACGGCACGGGCTGCGCGACAGCGGCGTCTTCGAGGAGGATCTCGACGAGGGCGGCGTCGGTCAGACGGCCGCGGAACTGGGTCCAAGTGGCGCGTCCGGCCTCGAGGAGCCGCTTGGGACGGCGGTCGCGTGCTTCTTCACGGAGCAGGGCGCGAATGACGGCCTCGGTGTAGACGAGGGCGTGGCGAGCGGTGTCGGCTTGGAGATCCACGGGGTGGATCGACGCTCCATGGTCGACGGAGGTCAAGGACGGTTTGTGTGGGGACGGGACATCAGCCAAAGACTTCGTCCATAAGGGACTAACCCGGCAGGGCCGGGCGCCGATTGCAGGGGCTTCGCCCCTACGCTCCCGTTGGTCGCTACCCTTGCCCTTCCCGGCAGGCCGGAACCAAACAGGAGAGCTTTGGGCTCCGCGATTTCTTTGCAGATCAGCCAAAGACTTCGTCCATAAGGGACTAACCCGGCAGGGCCGGGCGCCTACGACGCAGTCGACGCCGGAAGCTTCACTCGCGAAAGCGCGCGCGCCACCTCGCCAAGCGCCGACAACGGGAACGCACCAATACGCACGTTGCCGTTGCGCACGCTCACCGAGACCGCACGCAGCGCCTTGGTGCCCTGCAGCGCTTTGGCGATGGCCTGCTCGGCCGCAGATCGCTTCGACGCCCCTTTCTTGCCCGCACCGAGCAGCGCACGAGTCGCCGCGCGCACCTGCTCCACCGTCGCCTCCGCGAGCAGCACGCTCTTGGCCCCGGCCTTGGCTTGCACCGGAATCCGCAGCTTGTCGAAAGCCACCGGCAAAGGCCCATCCACCGGGCCTCCCGCCTTCGCCTCGATGAACGCGAGCGCCGCGTCCAGAAGCGCCGTCCCCAGCTTCGCCTCCTCGGCGGGCGACGCATGCCGCGCGACTCGCACGTTCCGTGTCGCCGTGCGCATCGGCACCTTGACCACCGCTCGCACAAACGCGTCCGCCGTCCCGTAGCCACCCGTGACATACAGCTCGCCATCGAGGATCTCGCCGACCGCCTCCCAGTACGCGTCGAAGCCGCCCGCTTCCTCGCGCTTCGACGACTGCATCTGCGCGAGCAGCGCAGCGAAACGCTTCTTGCTCGCAGCGTCGACGACGACCTTCACGACGGTTGCGTCACCCTTTGCCTTGATGCCCCGCTTGGTTCCACGCGCCTTTGCCATGGGCGAAGCCTCGCAGAGAGGCGCCATCCGCGCAAGGGGCTCGCGGCGCCGCGCCGTCCCCCCGGCTTCCAGCCAACATTGGCCGGCACCGGGCGCGCCCTCGGTCCGCCGATCGTGCGGGCGGCTTGGAATGAAGGAGCTTCGCGATAGGTGCTCCGACAGAAGCGCGGGGCCACCTTGGCCTTCGCGACCGTGCAGGCCCTTTCGTCGCGCAGTTGCGGGGAGCCCGCAACTGCTTCGTCCAGCCCTCAACGCTCGTCTCCAGGCCCTGTCCGCGAGGAGCTAGACCCCATCCGAAAAGCCTTCCGGAAAACTAGCAGCTAGGAACAAGCAACAGGAACGCGAACACGGAACGCCAGCGAAGCTCGGCGGGGAAACGAAGGGCACCAGAGGTCGCGTGCGGCCGATTTTCGATCGATTCTCTGTTCGAATTCCCGTGTCCCTGTTCCTAGTTCCTAGTTGTTTTCTGCGCGATGGGCTTTTCGGACGAGGTCGAGCTATCGGCACAGCCGGCCCCGCGTCACGGGGAGAAGCCGCGCGCAGTCGTCTCGGCGCGAGCAAATCCCACGTTTGCGCTCGTCGACACCCCGCCTGGCAAGCGCCCTCTGGTTGATGGCCGGGGTGAGTCCCAGCATGTACAACTGCCCCATAGCGCGCGCTTCGAGATCGTGATACAGCGCGGCGAGCTTTCCGCTCGACCACTTGAATGACAAGGTGACCGTTCGGTTCCAACTGCAGCAACACAGATCCCGAACACAGCTCATGAGCGTCGCAATCATCGCAGCGGCCGTGGTGCTCAACCTGTTGGCGGCGTGGTTTGCGGTGAAAGGACTTCGAGCCCGCCGCGCACAAGAAGTCGGCAGGGCGAAGGTGCGGCTCAGGGCGATTGTCCTGCTCACTCTCGCGCTCGCGTTCCTTGGCAGCGTGGTGAGCGTGGTTGTGGCGTTCTCGACGGGAGACCCCGATCCAGCCCGCAGAGCGTCGCGCCTGGCTGCCGGGATTTCCGAAGCGATGAACTGCGGCGCGTTCGGTGCCTTGGCCGCCTTGCCCGGGGTAGTGTTCACAGTCATCTTGGCGGTCAGACACCGCGGCGCCCGCGCTCGGCAGGGAAGCGAGGATTCTTCTGGATCGTCTGCGTCCGGGTGAACCAGATACCGCGCGGCGCACGTTCGCAACACGGCCCCGGAGCGTTGCCGTCCCCTGAGCCGCTAGGAGCCTGTCGGGAAAACAATTCCGGCCCGGCGGAAGATGGGAACGGCCGCCGGCGCTCCCCGCACTTCCCGCGCTGCGCACGCGTGCCCGCCCACCTCGCGCCGGCTTGCTCAGCACTTTTCACGCCCTACCCCCACGTCCCACCCCCCCACGCTTCACTTCCAACGCTTTCCACGCGCACGAGCACGAGCACGCCCACGTCCCGCCGGGCGCGTGTGCAT
>JAJZQG010000062.1 GCA_021847645.1 Myxococcales bacterium | reverse complement strand
GATCTCCGACGAGTTCATCCTGGGCATCGACGCGCCGATTCGCGCGTCGGGCGACACGAAGGGCTCCCCCGGCCTGCGCCTCGAAGGCCCCGCGGGTGCGGTGGATCTGGACCACGGCGTCATCCAGGCCCAGCGTCATATCCATATGAGCCCGGACGACGCCCAGAAGTTCGGCGTCAAGGACAAGGATTGGGTGATGGTGCGCGTGGGCGGCGAGCGCGGGATCGTGTTTGACGACGTGCTGGTGCGCGTACACAAGAGCTACCGGTTGGACATGCACCTGGATACCGATGAATCCAACGCGGCGGATCTGGCACCGGGCGCGACCGGCTGGATGATCAAGGGGCCCACGATGGTCAAGCCCGAGCCCGACGATTGAGGCCGCTGTTCAATTTCTTCGCCGGACCGGCTAGCGTGTTGGCCATGACCCACGACCACAAGGAGTTCCTGCGCTCCTTCGATGACCCCAAGCTCGAGGCCATCATCGAGACCATGTTCCTCGCGGCCTACGCGGACGGCGAGTTCAGCGACGTGGAGCGCCGGCATTTCGCCCAGAGCGTCGAGGCCTTGACCGACGGGCGCGTGGCCGGGCCGAAGTTCGACACGCTCGTCAACCGGGTGATCGACGCGCTGGCCTCGGGAACCCGCGACGCGCGCCTGCAGCTCATCAAGCAGCGGCTGCCCGACCTGGCCGCGCGCAAGGTGGCCCTGTCGCTGGCTGTCCAGCTCATGGCGGCCGATGGCATCGTGCGCACCAGCGAGCGTGAGCTCATCCTGGAACTGGCCGACGCGCTGGAGATCGATCGGGACCAGGCCGCCGACCTCGTTGCAAAGCTGGCCCGCTGAGGAGCCGGCGGCCATGGCAACGGCTTTGCGTCTGTTCGAGCGCGCGCGGCGGTTCCAGGACCGCACCGCCCTGGTGACACCGTCGGGTTCCTTCACGTTCGGCTGGCTGCTCGACGCCGCGAGGGCAGGGGCGTCCGCGCTGTTGGCGGGACGGCGCGATCTGCAGGAAGCGCGGGTCGCCTTTCTCACCGGGCGCGACGAATCCTACGTAGCGACCCAGTGGGCGATCTGGTGGGCCGGGGGCGTGGCCGTGCCGCTGTGCGACAGCCACGCACCGGGCGAAATCGAGTACGTGCTGCGCGACGCCGGGGTGGACGTCGCGGTGGCATCCCCGCAGCTGGCCGCGCGCCTCGAGCCCGTGGCGAGCCGGGTTGGCGTGCCCCTGCTGACCACGACTCAGCTGTTGGACGCTCTGCCGAACGCAGCGCTGCCCTTCTGGGATGCGGTCGATGAGCCGGCATCTCGACGCGCGATGATGATCTACACCAGCGGCACCACGGGCCGTCCGAAGGGAGTGGTCACCACGCACGCCAACCTCGAGGCGCAATGCGAGTCGCTCGTGGAAGCGTGGGCGTGGACAGAGCACGACGTCATTCTGCAGGTGCTGCCGCTGCACCACGTGCACGGCATCGTCAACGTGGTGCTGTGTGCGCTGTGGAGCGGGGCGCAGTGCCGCATGCTGCCGCGCTTCGATGCCGCGGCGTGCTGGGAGGCAATCGAGCGCGGCGGCCTCACGCTGTTCATGGCCGTGCCGACCATCTACACGAAGCTGATTGCCGCGTACGAAGGCATGGACGACGCGCGGCGCGAGCGGGTGTCGTCGGCGTGCCGCGCCATGCGGTTGATGGTGTCCGGGTCCGCGGCGCTGCCCGTGCGCGTGCTCGAGCGCTGGGAGCAGCTCAGCGGACACGTGCTGCTCGAGCGCTACGGCATGACCGAGATCGGCATGGCCCTGGGCAATCCGTTGCACGGAGCGCGCCGACCGGGCTACGTGGGAGTGCCGATGCCCGGCATGCACGTCAGGATCGTCGACGAGGCCGGGGAGCCGTCGGCCCCTGGTCAGCCCGGCGAGATCGAGGTGCGCGGACCGCAGGTCTTTCGCGAGTACTGGGGACGCCCCGAGGCCACCCGGGAGTCGTTCCGCGATGGATGGTTCCGCACGGGCGACGTGGCCGTGGAGGAGCGCGGCTATGTGCGAATCCTCGGCCGGCGCAGCGTCGATATCATCAAGTCGGGCGGCTTCAAGCTCTCGGCGCTCGAGATCGAAGAGGTGATCCGCGACCACCCGTCGGTGCGCGAGTGCGCGGTGGTCGGGCTGGACGATCCGGAGTGGGGCGAACGGGTATGCGCTGCGGTGGTGCTTCGCAACGGCGAGCACCTCGAGCTCGCTGGGCTACGGGCATTCGCGCGCGACGCGCTTGCTCCCTACAAGCTGCCGACCCGTCTGGCGGTGCTGCCGGAGCTGCCGCGCAACGCCCTGGGCAAGGTGCTCAAGCCCGCGTTGCGCGAGACCCTGGCTGCCGACTACTTCTCGGGGCGGTGACGCTTCGCCAACGCCTCGGCGCGCTTGCGTGTGTATTCGTCCAAGTCGATCGCGTCGTCGCGCACCCAGGTGCGGACGGTGGGCAGCACGGTCGTGTCCCAGATCTTGCACAGCCGCAGCGTGAGGAAATCCGCGAACAGGCTCTCGACGATGCCCTCGAGCTCCTCGATGAGGTACATGCGCTCGTAGAACTTCTCGTCCTGCTCGTCCTTGAGCTGGGCGGGGATCTTGACGCTGGACAGGGCCAGGTCCTCGGCGCCGAGAACGAAGCCGTACTCGAGCTCGTTGCGGATGATGCGCACGCGGGCGCGGGTGGGCAGCTTGCCCTGTCGCAGCGCCTCGTGGGCCTCGGCGTTGGCGCTCGGCGCCATGCCCTTGAGCGAGGCGATTTCCTTGTCGCGCTCGAGCAGCAGATCGCCCTCGAGCCAGAACTCGCACGACGTTCCGTCGGCCAGCTGCAAGGTGCCTTCGAAGGCTTCGGACTCGAACCACAGCCACACAAGGAACTCCGGGCCGAGGAACCGCTTGCCCTCGACCAACGCGACCAGATCCAGCGACTCCATCACGGCTCTCCTGTGTGGAAGACGGCGGGCTCGAGCGTCTCGAGCCTGCGCAGGTCCTTGTCCGGCAGGTTCTCGCGCAAGGCGATGGCGTAGGCGCCATAGGGCATCAGCTTGAGCGAGAAGGTCTGGGAGAAGTAGTCCTGCACGAGCTCGAGCATGCGGCTGGACCGGCTCCAGAAGCGGACCGTGCCGGTCTGCAGGTTCCACGACAGGTCCATGACCTTCATGGTGGGCAGGATCTGTCGCCGGAGCTTGCGGGTGACGGCGGTGCGCAGCTCGTCCTTCTCTTTGCGGGAGAGCCGCTCGCGGCCTTTCTTCTCGAGCAGCGCGCGCTTGGCCGTGGCCAGCTGCGCCTTGAGCAGGACCGAGGGCACGGCCCAGCGGTCGAGCCGCAGGCCCAGGTTCAAGTACGAGTTGAAGAAGATCTTCTCGTGATCGAGGTCCAGGTCGAATGGGTCGGCCGCCGAGCACCAGCCCCACTTGCGGTCCGCCTCGTCGTCGGCGTTGAGCGGCTCGAACACGCGGTTGCGGATCCGTCGGACGAACGCGCTCACGTAGTTGTCGGGCATCTCGCCCTGGAGCGAGAACTTGGTGTACGAGATCGAACCCTGGAAGACTCCCACGTGGCGATTCTCCTGTGTGGCGGCGCAGCGGCGCTGTGCTTCGCGGGGCCGCGCACCATACACGCGGCCATGCACCTCGTCGAGCCCAACCGCGGGCTTCGGGGGCGCGCGCCCGAACATGCAGGCAGCCCGAACGGCAACCGCTCCGCAGCTCGGCCATCCGGTCGGGTCGAACGGTCGAACGTCCGGCTTGCTGCCGATCGTCCGTGGAGCTATGTCGTGCCACGATATGTCTGCCAAGTGGATTCGATTCCTCGGTTTCGTCGTGCCGGCGTTGATCGCGCTGTCCTGCTCCAAGGGCTCCGACAGCCAAGCGAGAACACGTCCACCGCCGCTGGTGTCCGTGGAGCGAGTGACCGTGCGCGACATCCCCGTCGAGGTTCACGCGCCCGTCGATCTTCGGCCGCTCGAGCAGGCCGACGTGGGCTCCAAGCAGCTCGGCTATCTCGACGCGGTCCTGGTCGACCGTGGAGACAAGGTCAAGAAGGGGCAGCTCATCGCCCTGGTGCGCCCGAGCGATCTGCCGGACCAGCTGACGGCGGCCAGGGGCGTGGTGGCCCAAGCCGAAGCGTCGGTGGCGTTGGCTCGCATGAACAACGATCGAGCCGTGGCGTTGGCGCCCAACGGCGTGGTGTCGCAACAGGCGCTGCAGCAGGCCGGGGCCGCTCTCGCGACCGCCGAAGCGAGCCAGGCCGCCGCCAAGGCCCAGCTCGCCGCGCTGGCCGTGCGTCTGGGCGAAATGCGCATCGAGTCTCCCCTTGATGGGCTCGTCGCCGTCCGGCGCCTGGACCCCGGCGCGCTGGTCGGTCCCACCGGCAGCTCGTCGATCGTCACCGTGGTTCAGACCGACACGCTTCGCGTGTTCATCTCGGTCAACGAGCGCGACGCGACCGGCGTCGAGGTCGGCAAGGAGGCGCACGTCGAGCTCGATGCGCTGCCCGGGCGATCGTTCCACGGCAAGGTCGTGCGCATGTCGCCGGCGTTCGACCCGACCACGCGCACGCTGGACGCGGAGGTGCACCTGGCGAATCCGGACGGGCTGCTGCGGCCGGGCATGTACGGACGCGGTGCGATCGTGCTGGAGGTCCATCCGAAGGCGCTGGTGGTGCCCGAGGCGGCGCTGCAGATCTCCAACGACAAGAAGTTCGTGTTCGTGTTGGCGGGCAAGGACAAGGTGCAGCGACGGGCCGTGGAGATCGGCGTCGACGGCGGCAGCTGGCTGGAGGTCCTTTCCGGGATCCAGGCTCAGGACGAGGTGGTGACCGCAGGTATCGAGTCGCTGGCCGATGGCTCGGCTGTACGCATCGCGCGGGACGTGGATCCGTATACGGGGCTGGCATCTTCGGCAACGCCGAGCGCGAGTGCGCCGCCGTCGGTGCAGTGACGTGGGCAAGTCGGGAGCATCAAGCACATGTGGCTGACCAGACTCGCGCTTCGCAATCCCGTATTCATCCTGATGATGTCCCTGATGGTGTGCGTGCTCGGGTACGTCTCGCTGACGAACCTGAGCGTGGACCTGTTCCCCGACATCACGATCCCGATCATCCGGGTGGCGACGTTCTATCCGGGGTCGGGTCCCGCGGACATCGAGAAGTCCGTGACCGAGCCCGTCGAGCGGGCGGTGGCGGCCACGCCGGGCGTGGACCGGGTCGAGAGCACCTCCAAGCAGGGGCTGTCGCTGGTCAACGTGTGGTTCAACTACGGTGTCAACCTGGACAACGCTCAGTTCGAGGTCTCGCAGCGCGTAGCGCAGATCGTCAACTCGCTGCCTCCCGGCATCCAGCAGCCGTTCATCATGAAGTTCGACGTGACCAATATCCCGGTAGCCATGGTCGGGATGAGCGCGCCGGGGCTCGATGAAAAGGAGATGTACGATCTGGCCTACAACACGATCGAGCCGCAGATCGAGCGCGTGCCCGGGGTGGCGAGCGCGAGCGTGGGCGGCGGCAAGATCCGCGAGATTCAGATCCGGGCTCACCGCGACGCCCTGCTCGCCCGCGGCCTGGGCATCCTCGACATCGTCAGCGCGGTGCGAGCCTCGAATCTGCTGCTGCCCAGCGGCGACCTGCGCGCGGGCAACATCGACTACAACGTCTTCTCCAACACCGAGATCGAGTCTCCCAAGCACCTCGGCAACGTCATCGTTCGCCCCGGCAGCGGCGGCATCGGCGCGGTGTCCGTTCCCCCCATCCGCGTCTCGGACATCGCCCAGGTCAAGGACGCCACCGCCGACCAGACCGAGATCGTGCGCGTCAACGGCCAGCGCAGCGTCACCCTGCGCGTGCTCAAGCAGCCCGGCGCCAACACCATCGCGGTCGTCGACGCCCTGGACCGCGCCATCAAGAACCTGCGAGGCGTGCCTCCGAACGTCAAGCTCGACATCGCGTTCGACCAGTCCAAGTACATCCGCTCCGCTGTCTCCTCCCTCGAGCACGAAGCGCTGTTCGGCGGCGCCCTCGCCATCGCCGTCATCCTGGTGTTCCTCGCCTCCTTCCGCGCCACCGGCATCGTCGCCGTCGCCATCCCCCTGTCGATCATTGCCACCTTCGTGTTGCTGTACTTCACCAACCAGACGCTCAACGTCTTTACCCTGGGCGGCCTGGCGCTGGGCATCGGACGGCTGGTCGACGACTCCATCGTCGAGCTGGAGAACATCCACCGGCACCTGGCAGCGGGGCAGAACCGCACGCAGGCGGTGCTTGCGGCCGCGCAGGAGGTCGCCATGCCGATCTTCGTGTCGACGGTCACGACGATCGTGGTGTTCTTCCCGGTGCTGTTCCTGCAGGGCGTGGCGCGCAATCTGTTCCTGCCGCTCGCGATGACGATCGCGTTTGCGCTGATCATGAGCTTCTTCGTCTCGCGCACGGTCACGCCGCTGCTGTGCCTGTACACGCTGCGCGTGCCGCCCCATGGCACCAAGCTCACGGGGCTCACGGGCTTCGCCCTGCGCACCCTCGAGGCCATCGACGATCTGTACGCCCGCGCGCTGCGCGTGGTGCTGCGGCATCGGGCGATCACCATCGTCCTGATCCTGGGCGTGTTCGCAGGCTCCCTGACCTTGCTCAAGCACATCGGCACGGAGTTCTTCCCGGAGACCGACGAGAGCCAGTTCTCGATCAACTTCAAGGCACCGATTGGCACGCGCGTGGAGCGCACCGAGCAGATCGCCGTGCGCATGGAGGACGCGATCGCCAAGGCGCTGCCCATGCGCTCGACTACGGGTGGCCCCGTCTACACGACGATTTCCACGAGCGTCGGCTTGCCTGCCGGACGCTCCGCGCTGTTCTCGAGCAACACGGGCCCCCACGCCGGCAGCGTCAACGTCAACCTCGTGCGCAAGGTCGACCGTACCATCAGCGACAATGAGGCTGCCGATCGGGTCCGCAAGCAGCTGGGCAATGCGTTCCCCGGTACGCAGACGTTCTTCTTCGTCGGAGGCATCGTCAAGCGCATCCTGAACTTCGGCTCGGCCGCGCCCATCGACGTCGAGATCCTCGGCTACGACCTGGACGAGAGCGCGGAGTACGCGAAGCTGATTGCCAACAAGATGCGGGCCGTGGCCGACGCGGATGGCAAGCCGCTGGTCACCGACGTGCAGATCTCGCGCGAGGAGAATTACCCCGAGTTCGACGTGGATGTCGATCGGGAGAAGGCAGGGGTGCTGGGCATCTCGGAGCAGGACGTGGCGCAAAGCGTGCTCACGAGCCTGGTGGGCAATACCCAGTTCGCCCCGATCCCCTACACGGATCCGCGAACCGGCAACGAGTACTTCATCAACGTGCGCCTGGACGATCGATTCCGCTCGAACGTGTCGGACATCGGCGACATCCCGTTGCGGTCCAAGGGCAATAACATCGTGTCGCTGGCGTCCGTGGCGAACGTCAAGCGGTCCAGTGGCCCGGTGCTCATCACGCGCAAGTATCTTCAGCGCATCATCGACGTGACCGCCAACGTGGCGCCGGGCAAGGATCTGGGGACGGCGACAACGGCCGTGCAGAAAGTCGTGGACGACACCCGGGCGCCCGAGGGCTTCAGCGTGGGACTGGGCGGGCAGTCCGCCGCGCAGAAGGCCGCGTTCTCCGGCCTGAAATTCGCCGGGATCATGGCCCTGATGCTCGTGTACATGGTGCTGGCCTCCCAGTTCCGCTCCCTGCTCGACCCGCTGGTCATCATGTTCACTGTGCCCCTCGGGATTACGGGCGTGTTCATCATGCTCTGGGCCACCGGCACCACCCTGAGCGTCAACAGCGCCATGGGCATCATCATGATGGTCGGCATCGTGGTCTCCAACGGCGTGCTGCTCGTGGACTTCGCGAACGTGCTGCGCGCCCGCGGCCAGCCCTTGTTGGAGGCGACCGTCGCTGCCGGACGTACCCGTCTGCGCCCGATCCTGATGACCACCATCGCCACCATCGTCGGCCTGCTGCCGATGGCCCTGGGAATCGGCGAAGGCAGCGAGACGAACCTGCCCCTGGCGCGTGCCGTCATCGGTGGGCTCACCGTCTCCACTGTCTTCACCCTGTTCCTGGTCCCCTCGCTCTACACGCTCATCGAGCGGTTCGCCAAGCGAAAGCCCCACGCCCCGGATGTTCCGCCCACCATCGCCGGGCATCCCGATGAGGTGGCTCATGTCTAGCGCGCGTTCATCGGCCGGTCGTCCTTCGTCGACCCGCGCCGTGCTGGCCGCCGCGATCGCGGCCTGCTCGATGTCGATCGCCGGTCTCGCCGCCGCCGACGCGCCCGGCGGCGGCGCCCGATCCGAACGGCTCACGCTCACCGACGCAGTGCAACGCGCCATGGCGCGCAACCCCAACTCGGCTGTCGCCGCCGAGGAGGTTCGTCGGGCGCAGGCGCTGGTGCGCGAGGCTCGCGCCGCATCCTTCCCCACGCTGTCGGGCAATGGCGTGTACACCCGCCTGGACAGCAGCCGCGAGTTCGGCAACAGGGTCGTGGCCGGCCAGGACCAGTTCAACGCCAACCTGCTGCTGACCGTGCCCCTGGTCGTTCCCCAGCGCTGGGTGACCTGGTCGCACGCGTCCGACAACGCCGACCTGGTGCGCGCCAACTCGGCGGACGTGCGCAGGCAAGTGGCCGTGGCCACTGCGCGCGCGTATCTCACCACGCTCTCGCAACGGCGCATCGTGGAGGTGTCCAGGCTCTCGCGCGACACGGCCAAGGCGCACCTGGACTTTGCCAAAGCGCAGTTCGAAGGCGGTGTCGGCACGCGCCTCGACCAGGTGCGCGCCGCCCAGGAGCTCGCGGTCGCCGAGACGCAGTTGCAGGCTGCCCGATCGTCCCTGGTCAAGGCGCAGGAGGCGCTGGGGGTGCTGGTGGGCAGCAACGGCCCCGTGGAGGTCACCGACGAGGTGACGCTTCCGGCCCAGCCCACGTCGGCCGCCGAAGCGGAGCGGTCCGCGATGTCGAATCGCACGGACATCCAGGCGCTGCAGTCGCGTCAACGCAACACGGACCGGGCGGTGCACGACGCGTGGGCCGATTATATGCCATCGGTTCTGGGGACTTTCCAGCCGTTCTATCAGACACCGGCGACGCTCACGCAGCCGACCACGGGCTGGCAGGCGCAGCTCATCATGAGCATTCCGCTGTACGACGGCGGCATGCGTTACGGCCAGCAGGACGAGCGCGACGCGCTGGCGGCCGAGGCGCACGCGCAGTTGGAAGGCGCCAAGCGTCAGGCCAAGTCGGATGTGCGGGCAGCGATCGAGGCGGTGCAGCGGGCCGACGAAGGGCTGGTGGCGGCGCGGGATGCGGCCAGGCTCGCCGAGGAAGCGCTGGACCTGGCGAACCAGGCGTACAAGGCGGGCGCCACGACCGACCTCGACGTCATCGACGCGGAACGGCGCGCGCGTGACGCGGAGACCTCCGCGGTGATTGCGGAAGATACCGCGCGGCAGGCGCGGGTGGACCTGTTGGTGGCGGCGGGAAGATTTCCCTGAGGCAGCGCGGTCAGTTCTTGCCGCGGAGAACGAACACGGCGCTGGCGCAGATGGGCCCGCCGATGTTGAACGTCACCGCGTGGTCGATCTTGTTGACCTGCAACGGTTGGGGAACCTGCCGCGTGATTTGCGAGTAGGCCCAACCCACCATCGCGACGCCGGTGGCGCCGATGGGGTGGCCCTTGGCGATCAGGCCTCCCGACGTGTTGATCGGGCACTCGCCGTCGATCGACGCCTTGCCTTCAGCCCAATAGCGCGCGCCCCTGCCGTAGGTCGCCTTGCCGATGATCTCGGCCGACATCGCGCCCATGATCGAGAAGCAGTCGTGCACCTCGGCTACCGAAATGTTGTCGACCGTGATCCCCGCCATCTTGTACGCCGCGTTTACTGCCGCATATGCCCCCGAGGGACGCAGGACGTCGTCGCGCAGGTCGGTGTTGAGAGGATCGGTGCGCTGCGCGAAGCCGGCAATCTCCACCACGTGGTCCGGCTTGACATTGAGCTTCTTGAGCCCCGCCTCGGTGGCCAGGACCACTGCCGCGTAGCCGTCCGAGATCTGCGAGCACTCGTAGGTCTTGAGGGGCAATCCGTCGACGATATAGCGATTGACACCCTCGATCTTCATCACGTCGTCGTGGGTGACCTTGACCTTGTGCATCTGCGCCAACGGGTTGTGGTTGGCGTTGGCGTAGGCCACGACCGGTACGTAGGCCAGCTCCTCTTCGGTCACGCCGTGGGCCTTCATGTACTTGGCCATGATCTCGGCGAAGATGTGGGGGAAGACGAACACCTTGCCGGTTCGCTGGTCCGGGTGGGACGCGGTGCCGAGCACCCGCCCGATCAGCTTGCCGTCCATCTTGCCCTCCTTGTCGCGCATCTTCTCGACACCGACCGCGAGGCCGACGTCAGCCAGGCCGGCGCGCATGCGCGTCACGACGTTGTAGATGGCCTGTCCACCGGAGGCGCAGGCGTTCTCCGCGACATCGATCGACTTGCCGGCGAAGCCCGGGGCCATCGCCATCAAGCCGCCGAGCAGGGACTGGTCGTTGAGCATCGTGGTGCACAGCCCAGCCATGCTGACGGTGTCGACCACGTCCGGAGTGCCGCCGGCGCGCTCGAGCGCCGGCATGGCGGCGTCGTGCAGCATGCGCTCCAGGCTCATGTCCATGAGCTTGCCGAACTTGCTCTGGTTGTAGCCGACGATGAAGACACGCGTCATGGGATCGATCCTTCCTGCCCCCGCGGCAGACGGGGACGACGGGGTTCCGGGGTTCGAAGGCCGCCATGCTCGCTGGCGAGCGGGCGGGGCGCAAGACACGCCGGCACAATAGCCCGAGCCGTCCGGCTGTCAACCCGAGATTGCTGCAGTGCAACAATCGTGGATGCCCGAAGTCGATAGCGAGGTGTGACTACAATGGACGACGCCATGGTGCGGTGCGACAGCGCCCGGCGCGCTGCCGTCAGCTCGGCGCTACGCGCAACATCCACTCCGCGGGGGGCTGCAGGGAAGGCCATAGAGGCTTGCCGGAAAGCGGGTTGGCGTGAACCAGGGACTCGTCGCTGAGCCGCCCGCGCCAGGCCGCAGCCAGATCGTCGACCAGCGCCCTGGCAGACGCGTAGCCGACCGCAGCACCAGGGCACCCGCGTAAGATATCACCGCAGCACCGAAGGCGGTCGCGCCCACGCGCTGCGAGAACATGATGCGATGCCACATCATGAGGAGCCCGCTCACCAGGACGAAGTAGCTGGTCAATGTCCCCGTGGCCTGCACCCGCACCATGATCGTCAACGCCTCGATCGACGCCAGCACGGCCAGCAGGGACTCCTTCTGAACCGCGGGAAGCGGAGCATGGCGACGCTCGCGAGCGCGTCGAGACCGAGCAGCGTCAGTTGATGATGGCGAAGGTGCGCAGCACCGGGCGCGAGATGCCGGGCTCGCTGCCCAGCGTGCCGGCCATCGCCACGTCCAGGGCCGCGGCCGCGAGCAGGAACGCCAGACGACTGATGAGCGCGGCGTTTCACTGTGCCGGAGCGAGCTCCTCCGAATAGGCAGGCGGCAGCAGGGTACGTCGCAGCAGACGGGACATGACAATCGACCATAGCGCGTTTGACGCACCGCTGCTCGGGGGATCGTGCCCAGCGCTATCATCGAGTCACCAGCGACGGCCGGGAAGCCTTCGCCGCTGCCCTGCGTCAGGCGTCGACCTTCAGCCACATGGCGCTCTGCTCGCTCTCGTAGGCAATGTCGCCGTCGTGCCGGAACTCGAAGCGATACGTCGCATAGGAGCGGTCGCCCAGCTTGCGGTGCTTGACCTCCCGGCACGTGCAGATCAGCGGCAGCCCGGGCGGCACCAGCTTGCGGAATACCGCGCGGTGGATGTTCGTGCCGTAGCCCGTCCAGCCGTCGGCGTGCCGCAGCCCGTGCAGGTAGTGTACGTGGATGAATCCGAGCATCCCCGTGGCGTGCACCAGCACGCCGCCCGCCACATGCCGCGGGTGCTTGGCCGGATGCACCCGCTGGCTGTCGGTGAACGGCAGCGCTCGATCCGTGGGCATCCGGCAGACAATCGTCTTGCTGGCCGCGTCGATGGCCTCGATCCGATCGAACAGCAGCACGGCCGGGTCGTACGGCAGATCGTCCAAGAACTCCCGAGTGAATTCGCACGGCAGATCCATGGCCGGCCGTTGTACTCCCTCCCGCCCGCCAGGCAAGCGGATCGCGCTCGCGCGCCACCGATCTCCGCCATCGCCTACCGCGACGCGAACGCCACCGCGAATGCATTCATCTGCTGCCCCTGGCGCTCGCGCTTGGTAGCGTAAATCGCGTCGATGACGGCCACCACGTCGCTGAAGGCAGTCCCGTTGTCCACCGACACCACGGCCCTGTCGAACGCCGGATCGTCGTCGTTCCTGTGGGAGCCCAGCAAGGACCACTCCCTGGTGATCTCCCGCGCCAGGTCCGGGTACCTGCGCATCACCCCGCCGGGCGTCTCGACCTCGACGGCTATTCGCGGCACTTCGGCGGAGGATTGGACGACGTTGCCCGACTTCCAGAGCAGAACGAACTTGTCGTCGCCCCGCATTTCGACCACCAGGGACTTTTCCGGCGGCACGTCGCCCCGCGGGACCGGGTCAGGCGGTTGGCCGGGTACTTGGGCATTGACCTTCAAGCTCGCCATCTGCGACCAGACCGCCGTGATCAGCAGGAAGCTGATGCAGCAGATGAACAGGTCAATCATGGGAATCATGTTGACCTCCGAATCCAACGATCGCCCGCTGTTTCCCTGTCCGGATTCCACACTCACACCCGCCATGGATCCCTCCTTGCCAGATCGTGCGCCCAGAGACTCGCGCGCCCGGGCAACGACCGCGAAAGACGGCCGAAGTTCCCCGCTGGGGCGTCTTCGAGCCGCGCCACAATGATCCAGCACGAACCTACCTTCGGCCGGGCCCCGTCCGGCGCACGGCCCGCAGACATCGGCGATTCGCCACAACGCGGCAGTCGTGGCTCCTCGTCTCGTCACTTGCTCGGGCGGTGGGAGGTGGCCGCTTCGAGATACCGCTCGAACGAAGCTGACCTGCGCTCGTGCGACGACGGCACGCTGGGCTCGGTCGCGCGCGGCGCCCAGCCGAACCTGCGGGACAGCGCCCCGGCGAGCAGCCCCGGGTCGTGGACCGCGCTGCCCGGATGCGCGACCTCGGCGCCGCGAGCGGGAGTGCCGTCGGCGAGCGAGGAGATGCGGTCGGGCCCCGGCGGCGTGTTGTGCAGGATCGTCAGATCGACCCAGCCGCCGATGCTCGCGATGAGCAGGTGGTCGCGAAGGATTCGCACGTAGTCCAGCTCCGAGAATCCGGTGGTCTGGAACCCTTCGTCCGTGAGATTGGTAATCAGGAGCTTCTCCGCACGGCACGCCACGATCGCCTCGGCCACGGTTCCCGTGGTCACCGTGGCGATCGTGCTCGTGAAGAAACTGCCCGGGCCCAGCAGCACCGCGTCCGCGGCGGCGATGGCGTCGAGCGCGGCCGGATTGGTCTGCGTGGGGCCGTGCACCATCGCCGCAATCGGCGCGGTCGACACTTGCGCAACGTGCGTCTCGCCCTCGAGCCGCCCGTCGAGCAGATCGTAGACCACCAGCACTCCCGGTGTCTCGGCGACGGGCACGACCCGGCCAACACAATGAAGCAGGTCCGCCGCCCAGTCGACGGCCTTCTGCAGCGAGCCGAACTCGAGGAACGCCTCGGACAGCGCGAGGTTGCCGGCGCTGCGGCCTTCGAGCCCGGGCTCGAACAGGCGCAGCTCGAAGCGCGCCGCCAGCTCCCGGTCCTGCGCGAGCGTCGACAAGCAGCGGCGAAGGTCCCCCGGCGGGGGCATGCCCAGCTCGTGGCGCAGCTTGCCGGAACAGCCGCCGTCGTCCGCGATGGACACCACAGCCGTGACCTCGCACTGAAGCCGCCGGAGCGCGGCGAGCAGGTTGGCCTGCCCGTGCCCTCCGCCGATGGTGACCACGCGGGGGATCGGCTGGGTACACATGAATCCGAACAAATGGATCGAAAGAGGCCGCGGGGCAAGGGGCCGAAGCAGAATGCCTGCAACGCCCATCCTCCGATCCCCCAGCCCGGGCCCATCGTCCCTCGCGCGCGGCGAGAGCGAGACGCCGTTCGACGTGCATGACCACCCGACACGAGGCGAGCGCCACCACCGCTTCACCGAACGCGATATCCGCCGTTGCTCACGTCGGAAACGAGCAAGCCCGCGTCAGAGGCAATTCGCTGCACCCGGCTGCGCACAGCGGTAGGCGCGCACACTCGTGTATACCGGATAGGGATTGCCACCGGCGTCCACCCACGCGAACTGGTCCCAGCTCGGATCCCGCAGCATGAACGGCGTGACGCCCAGGATGCTCGGATTCGTCAACCACACGTTCTGGTATGCCTTCACGGTGAATCCAGCGACCTGGTCGCGAGACCAGCTGTTCCCGTCGCCTTGGGTTGACCAGCCCGTCTCGGTGATAATCACCTTCATGTCCGGCTTGCCAATGGTCTGCAGCTCCTTCTCGAAGAACGTCAGGCCGGGCATCGCTAGGTCGTAATCACAGAAGAAGCCCCATCCCTCGCCCTGCGACGGGTACGAGTGCGACGAGAATGCATCGATCTTGTCGAAGACGTCAGGCACGGCATTCTTCATCTTCTGCAAGTAGGTGAGATCCGTGGTGCCTCCCTGGTAGTTGCCGTCGTTGGGATAGGCGCATTCGCACGACAGCACGCTGCCCGGCGCCAGGGCACCGTTGGTGACCTTGACCAGCGGATCTCCCAGCGCGTGCACCGCGTCGGCGACGTCGGACAGCATGTGCGCGTACTCGCTTGCGAGCGTGGCCTCGTCGAGCCACCCCGCGCCCGGATCGCACGCCCACTCGTAGCAAAGGTTCGGCTCGTTGTGCGTCTCCACGTAGAGAGGCCATCCCGCACGTCTCGGCAGGTCCGCGATGATGTCCCGATAAGCCTGGCCCAATGCCTTGTACGACGTCGGGCTCTCGCCCATGTTGCGCACGCGGCGGTCACCCCACGGGGGCGCCATCCGGATGACCGGAATCAGGTCCCGCGCATACGCGTCCGCGATCGACTGCTTCCAGGAGGGATCGGCCGTGTGCCGATCGGGCCGCACGTCCGCGAAGATGACGAGCACCCAGCCGCCCGGGCCGGCGAGCTTCGCCGTGAGATCGTGGTCGCCGGCGCTTCCTTGGTTGGTGTAGCCCATGCCGTACCGGTTGGTCGACGGGCCTCCACCTGCTCCGGCCGTGCCGCCCGTGCCTCCCGTGCCGCCCGTGCCGCCCGTGCCGCCCGTGCCGCCGCTCGCGACTAGCTTCTGACAGCTGGCCACTGCTTGCCCGGGCGGCGTGTTGGTGTCCTTCATGAAGGTGAACGACAGCACCCCCGCTTCGTGGCCCTGCACGGCCCAGTCCCACGTATGCGGGCTGTCTCCGGTGACACCCACCCACGATGCCGACGGTGTTCCCGGCCCGGACACCTGCATATCGACATACGTGTAGCCGGGCGTGTCGGTGAAGCGCACGTCGAACGGAACGCCGGCGACCGGCTGCGCGCTGAACGAGAACCGCGGATCGCAGCCCAGCGGCTGTCCCCCTGATCCGCCGGTGCCGCCCGAGTCACCAGCGTCTGTCGACGGCCACGTCGCACCGTCGGCCGCGCCGCCCGAGCCGCCGGCGTCCTGTGGCGCACCGCCGGCGTCGTGCCACGATCCGCTCCCGGAAACCTGGGTCGAGCTGGCGTCCTGCGAGCAACCGAGCGCTGCGAGCATGGTGAACACGACGACGGAACCGGCTCCGAAACCGTGGCGCATGCATGACCTCCCGAGGACGGGCCGCCATGATAGCGCGAAGCGACGGCCGAGGGCGCCCGAAGCGAACGATGCCGGGTGAACTTGTGGTTCGGTGCGCTATCGCGACCGCCGTCGGACGCGCACTGGCCGGGTGATCGCCGCGGGATTCCCGGCGACCCTGGCCGCGTCGCGGGGCAGAAATCCCCAGTCGTTGCTGGGCAAGCTCCGGCTGCACGGGCCTTCGAACGGTGTCGAGCACCGCGAAGCGATTCTGGCGCCATAGGCGGGCGTTGGCCGCCTACCCTCGCCCAAGGACTTTCGGCCGGATGCCATCACGTGCGGCATGGCTCGTCTGGTCCATTCCGCCCACGCCGTTGAGTCGCGCTCATCGCGCGGTGCGCTATCGGGCTGCACGACATTGGCCCGTGACCTCGAGGGCTCAGAACGTGTACAATCGCACCGCAGCTCGAGCACTACCCACCATGACCGATCCGCGTCCGGAATTCGACTGGATGTCGGCGCTCGACATCGCCCGCGCCGAGGAGCTCATCTTCCGCGTGCGGTCCGTGCTCTTCACTGCGTTTGCCCTGCTCTGCGCCGCTGCCTTCGTGCTGCGGCTCATCCCGCGCTCCTCGTTGGTCGTCATTCTCACCTGCCTGGCCACGGGCGCACTCGCTAGTTGGGTCACCATGCGGCATGCGCGCCTTCACCGGCTCCTGCCCTTCCACGCGTATGTCAACAACACCATCGACGTGACCGCCGTGACCGGCATCGCCGTGGGCTCCGCGTTCACCCAGTCCGGTCACCTCGCTGCGCTCAGCCCGGTACAGCTTGTCTACTTCCTGATCATCGTGGGCTCGGCGCTGCGCTTTCACGCTGCCTCCACGATGTACGCGGCGGTGCTCGCCGCCGTCCAGTACGCCGGTCTGGCGGCGTGGGCCGCGACCCACACCGCGCGCTCGACCCACGACTATCTGGTTGCCGACGTCCTGCATCCCGGCTCGTTGGCCCTTCGCGTCGCGCTCCTTCTTCTTGCCGGTGGCGTCACCGTGCTGTTGATTCGCCGCGTCAAGGACGCGGTGCTCACCTCCCAGGCCACCCAGAAGCTCCACGCGCGCGTGGTCAACGAAATCTCCGACGGTTTGCTGGTGTGCGATGTGGACGGCCGCATCGTCGAAGCGAACGCCGCGGCGACCGATCTACTGGGCGTGCCGCGATCCGTGCTCGTGGGCCTGGACGCCGCCACGGTGCTTCCAGACCCGCTCTGGTCGATCCTGCACGAGCGTTGGGCGAGAATCCTGTCCGACGGGGTGGCGACGGCCGACGGAGTGCAGATCCCGCGGGACCACGGCGCAAGCTGCTTCGTGGACGTCGACGCGCGCTGCGTGCGCGTGCAAGAGGACACGATTGTGCGCGTGGTGCTGCGCGACGTGACCGCCGAGCAAAGCCTGTGGGAGAAGGATTCGCACTACAAGCGGCTGACCGCGATGCGCCAGCTGGCCACCGCGATGTCCCACGAGTTCAACAACATCCTGTCGAGCATCGAGGCGTCCGCGTTCGTGCTGCACGAGGCGATTCCCGACAAGTCGCCCGAGCACGAAGAAGTCGACATCATTCGCTCCGCGGCCGCCCGCGCCGCCACGCTGGTCCGCGAGATCGCCGACCTGACCGATACCCGCCGGCCCCACGCTTCCCCCGTGGAGGTCATCCGCGTAGTCGACAGGGCCTTGTCGAGCATCCAGCCGCCCGAGCAGGCTCAGGTATCGGTCGCGGTGGACGTCGCCGACGACGTGCTGAACCTGTTGGGCGATGAGTCCCAGTTGGTTCGTGCCATCGGCAAGCTGATCGGTGCTGCCTACGGCGCCATGCTCGACGGAGGAAAGCTGACGATCTCGGCGCGCAACACTCGCATAGCGAGCCGCAGCCGCGAGATGGCTGCCGGGGACTACGTGACGATCGAGGTGGCCGACAACGGGATCGGCATGCCGGCCGACATGGTCGAGCGCGCGTTCGACCCGTTTCAGCTCGCCGAAAGCCACAGATGGACCGGCTTCGCCCTGGCCGGGGCGCGCGCGATCGCCTCGCGGCACGGCGGCGGTATCGAACTCACCTCCGCCCTCGGTCGCGGCAGCACCTACACGATCACGTTGCCCGCAACCCGCAGGCAATCCGCGGCGCGCAAGGACTCCGCCGAGCCCGACAAGTCCGCACCCCGCAAGGCCAGGTTGCTGTTGGTCGACGATGACCCCGCCAGCCGTCGTTCCCTGGCCCGGGTGCTGGCGACGCGTGGCTACGAGATTCACCTGGCCGAAGACGGGCGGGCCGCCCTGGACCTGTGCGAGAGTGAGAAGGGGGCGTTCGATCTGGTGCTGCTCGACATGGTCATGCCTGGGCTGAACGGCAAGGACGTGCTCGCCGCGTTGCGCGCCCGTTTCCCTTCCATCAAGGTGCTGGTCGTCACCGGGGACGCCGACGAGTCCCTAACGCGCGAAGCCCTGGAGTTGGGCGCGTCCGGGGTCACCCACAAGCCGTTCGACGTGTTGCGGCTGTTCGATCAGGTCCGCAGCCTGACCGCGGCGCGCTGAGCGAACGGTCGCGCATTGCGCTTCCGAGCGGAGCCCCTTGCCGCCTGATGCGGCCACGTGCTACGTGCTGCTTATCGCTGGAGCGCCCATCCGGGCCTCGAGGGAAGCCGGTGAGAATCCGGCGCGGAGCCGCCGCTGTCACCGGGGACGCTCCGACCAACATGCCACTGGCCGTCGGGCTGGGAAGGCGGTCGGCGCGAAAGATCCGGGAGCCAGAAGACCTGCTTCAGCGAGAACGATCGCGCCATGAGGCGCGATCGGCCCGCCCGTTCGAAGCGTGCGCGCTCACGCAGGAGGCCCCGTTGCTCCCGTTCCCTCGTTTCCGTCTGCTCCCCACGCTCGCATTGCCGGCCTCGCTCGCCTTGGCCGCCTGCGGCTCGTCGGACGCATCGCCTGCCGCAGAGCCCTGCGCGCCCGGCTTCGTCACCCAGGTCGTGTCCGTGAGCTACGGCGCTCAGGCTGGCTTCGGGCAGGCTTCCATGCCCCAGGTCGTCTT
The DNA here is from genome assembly GCA_021847645.1 of Myxococcales bacterium. Taxonomy (GTDB): domain Bacteria; phylum Myxococcota_A; class Polyangia; order Polyangiales; family Polyangiaceae; genus JAJZQG01. The sequence goes on along the minus strand of JAJZQG010000062.1, from coordinate 18,994 downwards.
CGGACCGCCCCGCGGCGCCGCCCTCGCGAACGAAGGCAGCCTCGATGTCGTCTCGCTCGGTCTGAATGGATCCATCGTCGTTGGCTTCGATCAGGACGGCATCGCCGACGATACCGGGCCGGACTTCATTGTCTTCGAGAATGCCTTCTTCGTCGGCGGAGATCCGAGCCAGGTCTTCGCCGAGCCGGGTACGGTCGGTGTCAGTGACGATGGCGTGCAGTGGACCAGTTGGCCTTGCGACGCGACCACGCCACCGTATGCAGGGTGCGCCGGCACGCACCCGGTGTGGAGCAACCCGGACAATGGCATCTCTCCGTTCGATGCCGAGCGGGCAGGGGGCGAGGCCTTCGACCTGGCGGACATCGGCGTGGCGCACGCGCGCTTCGTGCGAATCCAGGCTTCGTCGATGGTCCCCGGCGCGGCGGGAACGTCGGGGTTCGACCTCGATGCCGTGGCGGTGCTGCACCCGGCGTGCCGATGAAGCTCGATCGCACCGTGTCCGCTGCGCTCGCTCTGCTCGCCGTCGCGTGCCCCTCGTCCGTTCGCGCCCAGCAGCCGAGTGTTTCGCCGCCGCCAACGACATCCGCCACCGCGCCACCCGACGACGGTGCCGGCCGCGCTCTGGAGGTCGTCGTGCGAGGCAACCGTGTTCGTCCCCGTGTGCCGCCGAAAGACCGGGGTGTGGCCGGGAGCATGGTGCAGGGAGATCGCTTGAAGGCCCCCGGCAAGCAGGCTGCCGACGTCTTGCGGGGTGAGCCCGGCGTCGCCGTGGCGGAGACCGGTGGACAAGGCGCGCTCGCGACGGCGTCCATTCGCGGGGCGACGTCGGCGCAGACGCCCGTGTACCTCGCGGGTGTGCGAATCAACGACGACGTGGCGGGCAGCGCGGACCTGTCGTTGATTCCCTTGTGGTTGATTCAGCGTGTCGAGGTCTATCGCGGTAATGCGCCCATCGAGGCGGATGATCTGGGCATCGGCGGCGCGGTCTTCTTCGAGCCGGTTCGCCCGCACAAGGCCGCGATGGGCGTGGGCGGCGTGCTTGGCTCCTTCGGCACACGCGGCCTGTGGGCGTGGGGCGCGGACGGCGACGAGCATCGCGCCGCGCTCGTGGGCGTCCGGATCGATCGGACCAAGAACGACTATCCTTATGTCGACGACCGAGGGACCCGGTTCGACCGCTCCGACGACGTGGAGCGGGTGCGTACCAACGCTGACGTGCAGACGCTCGACGCGTGGGCCGTGGGAACAGCCTCTCTGGGCATGGACGGGCGCGTCGACGTGCTGGTCAATGGGGTCACGCGCGACCAGGGCGTGCCGGGGCTCGCGTTGATTCCCACGCAAGCCGCCCGCTTCACCTCGCGCCGTCTGCTCGCCGCGGTGTCGGCCGCGTCGCCCTGCGGAGCGGACGGTACCTGCCTGCTGCGCATGAGCTCCTCCGCCTTGGTGGCCGGCTCCACGCTCGACGATCCGTTGCAGGAGTTGGAGCTGTCGGCGTCTCGTGTGCAGCTGACGGGACGGCGGGTGGACCAATCGGCTTCGGTGCGGCTCGACGTGACCGACCGCGTGACGCTTGTGCCGGCGCTGCGGGCGTCGGTCGAGCGCCTGCTGGTGGACGCGGACGGCGCGGCCGCCCGCCGGGCTTCGCGCGCAAGCTCGCGCGCCGCGATCGGGGCCGAGTGGCGCGCGTCGGATGCCTGGGTTCTGCGTGCCCTGGGAAGTGGTGAGTGCGATGGAACGTCGCTGTCCGGCATGAGCTGGTGCTCCAAGGCGATTCCTGCCGGCCGCGTGGGGGCGCAGTTGTCCGTCGGCGCCTTGACGCTGATCGGCAACGTGGGGCACTACGAGAGAGTCCCGCTGCTCGGCGAGTTGTACGGCCTGGCCGGCGCGGTACGTGGCAATGCGGCGCTGCTGCCGGAGAAGGGGACCACCGCGGAGCTTGGCGCCCGATCCACCTGGAAAGGACGGGGCGTGGTCCAGGGCGCCCATGCCGACGTGTTCGCTTATGCTCGCCTCGCCTCCGATCTCATCGCATGGAGGCGTGCCACCGTAGGCTATGTCCGGCCCTACAATGTAGCGTCCGCCCGGCTCGCTGGCCTCGAATTCCTGGCCGGCGCAGGGCTCGGCGGGTTTCTCGATCTCGAGCTCGCGGCCACCCTGCTCGACCCGCGCGACACCTCCGATTCCCGCACGATGAGCAACGACATCCTGCCCTTCCGCTCGCGCCTGGTCCTGTCCCCTTCCGCAAGATGGCATACGTCGGCGTGGTCGGGCGCTGGCATCGACCGCGTCGCCCTCGAGGTCCGCTACACGCACCAGTCGAGCCGATATGCGGATAGCGCCGGGTTGGTGGTCATTCCCGCCCAGGGCGCGCTGGACGTGGAAGCGTCTCTGTCCACGCTCCGCGATCATCTCTCGCTGCGCCTGCGTGCGGCCGATGCGCTCGATCAGGGACGGTTCGACATCATCGGCTATCCTCTTCCGCGGAGAGCCTTCTACGCTGCAACGGAGTTGAGATGGTAGACATGACGAGACGACCGGCGGCATGGGCGATCTCCCTCGTGGGGTTCCTTGCCCCCGCGTGCAATGTGCCCGCTCCGCCGCCCTCCAGCGGCGGCGTTCACGTCGACGAAGGCCCCTGCGGACGCGGCGTCGTCGTCGTGGAGTCCGACTACGCTTCGACCAACGTCGCCCTCGCCGCGCTCGACGGCACGCTGCTGTCCGGCTCGTTCGTCTCGAGCGGCGCCCAGGCGCCCGGCCTCAGCATGGCCTTGTCCGGCGATGTCGTCGCGCCCTCCGCCCGTCCCGATTCCGACCGCGTGGTGCTCATCGATCGGTATCCCAACGGCGTGCTGACCTGGGTGGATCCCGAGACCGCGACGGTCCAGCACCAGCTGTCCGTCTCCACCGGGTTCGCGTCCAACCCGCACGACTATGTCGAGCTGGGCGACGGGCGAGCCTATGTGTCGCGCTACGAGACGAACCAGGCGCCCGGCCGCGAGGCTTGGGACGCTGGCGGCGACTTGCTGATCGTGCAGCTCGAGCCCCCATCGATCGTGGGCAGGGTTCCCCTCGCCCAGCCCGACGACGGAACGTTGTTGCCGCGTCCTGATCGGATGCTGCGCATGGGCGGCCACGTGTTGGTGCTCCTGCAGCGGTTCGATCTGTCCTTCGGCGTGGCGGGCGACGCGCGCATTGCCGGAGTGGACTCGGCTCACGACAGCGTCGACTGGGTCGTCACCTTGCCGGGCTATGCGAGCTGCGGTTCCATGCAAGTGTCGCCGTCCGGCGATTCGATCGTCGTGGTGTGCTCCGGCGCCTTCCGGGACCAGGCCGCGCAGCTGGGCAGAAGCGGGGTCGTGGTGCTCGATGCGACCGTCTCGCCGCCGGTCGAGTCGGTGCGATTCGACACGGCCACGCAGCTCGGCGCGCCGCTCGCGCCGGCGCTGGGCTTCCTGGACGACTCCCACGTTCTGGGTGTGGCCTACGGCGACCTGGTCGCGGGTCGCGGCGACCAGGCCTACGTGCTCGACCTGCAAAGCGGCGCGGTGCAAGTGCTGGCGACCTCGGCAGAAGCGTTCGAATTCGGAGACATCCGCTGTGCGTCCTCCTGCGCTGCGCCGTGCCTGCTCGCCGATGCGCAGCACAACTCGCTGCAACGCTGGGAGCTGAACGCCGCCGGCGACATGGCGCAGCTGTCCTCGGTGCCCATCACGGACTCCATCGGCCTCGCGCCGCGCGGCTTGGGTGGCTTCTGACACGTTGCCGTCGGCTCGCAGCGGCGCGTCGACGTACTTGGGTCGTGCACGGCCCCGTCGGAACATGATAGCGTAGCGCGTCCCGGTTCAGGAGGAACGCATGAAGGCACGTTGGTCTCTGTGCTCGGCTTTGTTGCTGGCAGGTGCGGTCGCCTGGGGCTGCTCGGGGGACGACCCGGCCACGGGCAGCGGGGGCGCTGGGGCGTCGTCGGCGGCGGGGGGCTTCGGCGGATCGGGGGCGACAGCGGGCGCGGGCGGGGCGACCGGGGGCGGCGGCGGCAACGCAGGAGCCACAGGCGGCGCGGGTGGGAGCACGGGCGGCAGTGGTGGAAACACCCATGGTCTCGGCGGCAGCGGAGGAAGCACGGGTGGAGCCGGAGGCTCTTCGGCGAGCCTTCCGGATGTGGGCGGCTGCACTGTCTTCACGGCCGATGACGAATGGAACCGGGACATTTCCCAGGATGCGGTCGACACGACCTGGACCCAGAACTTGATGGATTTGGTGGGGGCTGTGCAGCTGCATCCCGACTTCGGGAATTGGGGAAGTGAGCAATACGGCATACCGATCAACGTCGTGCCTCAGAATCAGGCGCCCCTTCCCGTCGCGTTCGACTGGTCTGCGTCCGAGAGCGATCCGGGGCCCTATCCTTTCCCGCCGCCCGGGCAGGCGTTGATCGAAGGCGGCACGGCCACGGACTGCAACGGTGACTGTCACCTGATTGCGGTGCAGCAGGGCGCGTGCATGCTCTACGAGGGATATGCGTGCTCGTATACCGATCAGTGGCACTGCGGCAGCGGCGCCAAATGGGACCTGACCAAGAACAGCTACGGGCAGCGTCCCGATGGCTGGACCTCGGCCGATGCTGCCGGCCTGCCGATCATGCCCGGGCTCCTTCGTTACGACGAAGTTGCCTCCGGGGCGGTGCATCATGCCGTGCGGTTCACCACGCACTGCACCCGGAGCAAGTACGTGAAGCCGGCCACGCATTTCGCCGTGCCGGGAGGCTGTTCCGACAGCCCGACCGATCCGCCGATGGGGCTTCGTGTGCGCTTGAAGCAGGGCTTCGACATCTCCGGCTTCGGCGCGACCGCGCAGGTGATTCTGACAGCCCTCCAGCACTACGGCATGATTCTGGCCGATAACGGCTCCGACTTCTACTTCCAGGGCGAGGCGAATGCGGCGTGGAATTCCGATCTCGACGAGCTCAAGGCGGTGCCGGCCAATGCCTTCGAGGTGATCGCGGTGCCGCCCTTGCAGCCCTGACACAGGCCGCCCGGCAACGGGGTTGCCATCGATGGCCCACCCCGCCGAGGCATCGGCCGCCGCTTCATAGCCCCAGGGCGACGCGCGCCTTGCGAAGGAACTCGTCTTCCGCCTGGCTGATCGTCAGGTGGTCGTCGATCACCGATTCGCTGGACGCCCGCGCGATCCGTTCGCCGAACCGGATCAGGAACTCCTTGAACTCGAGGGCCTCGCCGGGCGTCGCCACGCTCGACACGGCTTCGGCCGCTTTCTTCAACGTCGCGAGCACCTCGCCGATATCCACGGTCGTCATGCCCTTGCGCTGGGGCTCGCTCGGGCGATGCGCCTCGGCGATCACGCCGCACACCAGCTCGTTCGTCGAGTAGCGATCGGCCAGGTCGCGCGCCGCCGTGTCAAAGGCCGCGTACTCCTCTTCGAGGGAGTCCACCAGGGGGTCGACGCCCGAGACCCCGAGCCAGATCGCCAACGGTGCATGTGCAAGAACGTCCCACTGCGCGGCGTTGAGCTGCTGCTTCGTCGTCACGTTGCGTCCTCCTGCGAGCGATCGATAGCTCCCCAGCGATCGGTTGTCCAGCGCGCGCCGGATGTCGTGATCCCGTCGTGACCACCCGCTCCGCCCGGCTACCTGCCGCTTTCTTCACCTCCCGGCCGCGTGCTATCCTTCTTGCCAGTCTGTCGTGGCTGCCTTCCCTGTCGGATCAGCCAACTCGCAGCACCTTCCCCGTTCCCGATTGCATGAACGTACTCCCGAACGCTTCGCCCATGATTCCTCACGTCACCATCGTCCGGGCGCTCGCCGTGCCGCCTGCCTTGCTGGTTTCGGGCTGTGGCTCCGACGGTGCCGCAGGCCTGGATGCGGCAGCCGGTACCGCGCAGCCCCTGACCTGACCCGAGAGGCACGCTCCGTCGATGGATCAGATCGCCTACTTCCTCAGCGGCCGAACTTTCCCGGTCCCCAGCGATGCCGAGCGGGCGCTGTGCGATGCCGCCAGACACGTCTCGCCGGCCATTGCCCCCAAGGTGACCTTCCTGGTCGACAACAGCCTGCCGAGGGTCCTGGCTTCGGTGCGCTCGCTGGGCGCCGACGCCCTGGTGATCGACGCGCGAGGGGAAGAGGGGCCGGTGGAGTCCAGCCCGGCGCTCTCCCTGTTGCAGAGCCTGTTTCCCGAGCACGACCTGGAAGGCCCGGTCGCGCGCACCCAGACCTGGCTCGTGACCGATCCCGGGCCGCGGGGGCTCGAGTTGAGCTTCCAGGCAGGCCAACGGCGCATCGCCGGTACCATCGCGGTAGGCGCCGACACCGCTGCGTGGCGCGAGATCTGGCGCCTGATGGAAGCGACCCTGCGCAGACGCTACGGTGGCAAGATCGCCATCTGTCTGGCCGGCGGCGGCATCGAGGGCGGCTTCTACGAGATGGGCGTGCTCCGCGCCCTGCAGCACTTCTTGCCCGACTACCCCCTGTCCAACGTCGATATCATTTGCGGTATCAGCGTCGGCTCCATCATCGGCTCGCTCCTCGCCAACGGCCTGAGTCTCGACGAGATCGTCGCGGGCATGAAGCACGGCGAGGGACGTCTCGACAAGCTCGGACGGCTGACCGCCTTCGACCCCAATGTCGGGGAGCTCGTGCGACGCATCGGACGCACGACGGCCGCCCTGCTTCGTCGCCGCGGACATCCCGCCCAGACGCTCCTGGAGACCATTCCCTCTGCCGCGTTCGCCGGCGGATCCCTGCGCAACTACTTGCGCCGCCAACTGAACAAGCCCGGCATGATCGACGACTTCCGCAACCTCCCCCACAAGTTCTTCGTCGGCGCCACCGACCAGGACACCGCCGAGCACGTCGTCTTCGGCACCGAGGGCTGGGACCACATCCCCATCCACAAGGCCGTTCGCGCCTCGGCTGCTCTCAGCCCCTTCTACGCTCCCGAGGTCATCGAGGGGCGCTACTACATCGACGGCGCATTCACTCGTACGGCCAATATCCGTCTTGCCGTCGAGCACGGCGCCACGCTCGTGATTGTCATCGACCCCCTGGTGCCCATCGCCACCGAGCGTCCGGGCTATGTTGCCTCCAAGGGCGCCGTCATGGGCTCCATGCAAGGGCTCAAGGCCATGATCCACGGACGGTTCGGCCGCGCCGCACACATGTTCCGCGCCATGTTCCCCTACGTCTCGATCCACGCTTTCCACCCCGAGACCGCTTCGATGCGCGTGATGGCCGGCTCCCCCATGAAGTTCTTCTACCGCCTCGAGATCGAGGATATCTCGTTCACCGAAACCGTCCGCGCGATCCGCCAGCAGCGATTCCCCTCCCTGCAGCGCGCCTTCGCACGCCACGGCATCGCCTTCGTCGAGCCCGAGCACGATATCGGCAACATCAAGCTCGACATGCTCGATGAGGCCGGCGAGATCGTCCTGGGCTGAGCTGCACCCCTGCTCGCGCCCTTGACTTGCTCAGGTCGGGCGCCATCTTCGCTCCACCATGTCCTCGACCGCGCCTTCACACACCGCCTGGTTGCCGCTTCTGCTCGCCCTGTTCCCCGTCGCCTGCCGCGCCGCGACCCCCGCTCCGGCTCCCGCCGCCGCGCCGCCTTCCTCCGCTCGAGCTCCTTCTCTGCCCTCTTCCGCTGCCTCGCCGGCCTCACCGTCGCAAGCTCCTCGAGCCCACCACGGATGGCTCGAGTCCGTGCTGGTCGACCATCCCCTCACCGGCCGCATCTACGAGCCCTCGAAGCACGGCTTCACCACCCGCGCCCAGCTCGACTCCGCCGTGCACGCTGCTCACTTCCTCATGCTCGGTGAGAAACACGACAACCGCGATCACCACCGCCTCCAGGCCGACCTGCTCCGCGTCTTCCTGCGATCGCGTCCCGACCCGGCCGTTGCCTTCGAGATGCTCGACGTCGCCCAGCAACCCGACGTCGACCGCTTCCTGGCCGCCCACCCGCGCTCCGTCGACGGATTCGACCGAGCCGTGAACTGGGGTGATTCGGGCTGGCCTGCCTGGTCCATGTACCGCCCCGTGTTCGCCGCAGCTCTCGAGGGCGGCGCACGCATCGTCGCCGCCAACCTGCCCAGGGCCGACGCCATGTCCGTCGCAACCCAGGGAGACAAGTCTCCTATCCTCGGCTTGTTGTCGCTGGTGCCGCTTCCGCAGCCCCAGCTCGACGCCATGGCAAAGGAAATGGGCGAGTCGCACTGCGGAGCGTTACCCGACTCGATGCTTCCGGGCATGGTCCTGGCCCAACGCGCCCGCGACGCCACCATCGCCGCTCACGTGCGAGAGGCCGACCACGGGAGCGGCGTCGCCCTCGTGTGCGGCGACGGACACGCACGCAAGGATCGCGGCGTTCCCGTCGCCCTCCAAGCGTCCCCCTCCCAGCCGGTTCTCAGCATTGCCTTCATTGAGGTCTATCGCGGAGAAGCCGATCCGGCCAGCTATGTCGATGCAGCCGAACCGGGCAAGGAGCCCTTTGACTTCGTCTGGTTCACGCCGAGGGTCGACGAGAAGGATCCTTGCGAGCAGATGCACATGCCGAAGTAGGCCGCGGTCTCCCGCGATCGAGCGCCCGGGGACGTCTGCTTCACGCTTCTCCTCGGCTGAAGGCATCCGGCGCCGTTCGCCCTCGCGCGACGCTTCGAGGCTTCGGGCGACGGACGCGTGCGAGAGGCACGGTACCGCGTGCGCAGTCCCGCTCCGCGGATCCAGATGCTGTACCCGTCCTCGATCCGGATCGAGTATCCTCTCGCGCGATTCATCCGCGGTTCTGCCCTACGGGCCTTGGTCATGGTCGACAGCGCTATCGGACACCAGGAGAAGTCGACGGTCGCCCTGAGCTCTCTGCTCGCGGCCGTGCTCCTCACCAGCATCAAGCTCGTGGTCGGCGTCATGACGGGCAGCCTCGGCATCCTGTCCGAAGCCGCGCACTCGGGCCTCGATCTGGTGGCGGCCGCCGTCACGTTCTGGGCAGTTCGCGCCGCAAGCCGCCCCGCCGACCGCGAGCACACCTACGGCCATGGCAAGTTCGAGAACTTGTCCGCCTTGTTCGAGACCCTGCTGCTGCTCGCGACGTGTGCCTGGATCGTCTACGAGTCCGTCGAGCGAATCTTCTTCAAGTCCGTCAAGGTCGACCCCAGCGCCTGGGGCTTCGTCGTGATGGCCGTGTCCATCGTGGTCGACATCGGCCGCTCCCGCGCCCTTGCCAGGGCCGCCAAGAAGTACGAAAGCCAGGCCCTCGAGGCCGACGCCCTGCACTTCTCCACCGACATCTGGTCCTCCGCTGTCGTCATCGTCGGCCTCGCATGCGTCCTCCTGGGCGAGCGGTTCGGCCTCCCCTGGCTGCACACGGCCGACGCCATTTCCGCCCTCGGTGTCGCCGGCATCGTTGTCTGGGTCAGCTTGCAGCTCGGCAAGAAGTCCATCGACGACCTGCTCGATGCGGTTCCGCCGGGCACACGCGAGAAGGTCGAGCGCGCCGCTCGGGTTGATGGCGTGCTGGATGTCCGTCAGGTCCGCATCCGGCGCAGCGGGCCCGAGTTCTTCGCCGACGTCGTGCTCAGCGTCCCCAGGGAAACTGCCCTCGAGCGCGCACACGACGTCGCCACGGCCGCCGAGGCTTCGATCCGCGCCTGTCTCCCCGGCGCAGACGTCATCGTCCATGTCGAGCCCGTCGCCGCCGGCAACGAGGGCTTGCTCGAGACCATCCGATTGCTCGCCGCGCGCCGCGCACTGGGGGCCCACGGTATTCGCATCTACCAGCAGGACTCCTCCCAGACCGTCGAGCTGCATCTCGAGGTGCCCGACCACCTGCAGCTCAACGAGGCTCACGCTCAGGTCTCCGCTTTCGAGCAGGATCTTCGCAGGGCCGAGCCCGCCGTTGCCGACATCGTCACCCACATCGATCCGTTCGGCGAGGAATCCGCCCTGCGCAACTGCTCGCCGGAAGACGAGGCGCCCATCCTCGAGGCGATCGCTCAGGTGCGTGACGAAGTGGGCGTGCCCTTTGCCGCCAGGGAGCTCAAGGTGCAACGCGCCGGCAACGAGTTGTCCGTCTCCTTCCGGTGCGAGCTCGACGGCTCGATGCCCATCACCGACGCGCACGCGTGGACCGACCGCATCGCCTCGGGCGTTCGCAAGCGCGTGCCCTCCATCGGGAGGCTCGTCGTGCATGCCGAGCCCATCTCCGCGCAGCGCGACCGAGCGACCTCGGCTGGATGAATCGACCGGCTTCGGCCCCGCGCTTGCGTCCCGCCCGTGAATGGAGCCGCCTTCTGGTGTATACCGTCGCTGGTCCGTACCACTCCTGACCCCCACGGCACATGCTCGGCTCCGACCTCCCGCTCCCCGTTCACGAAGGCGAGATCCTTGCCGGCAAATATCGTATCGACCGCATCCTCGGCGCGGGTGGAATGGGCGTGGTCGTGGCCGCCACGCACCTCGAGCTCGGACAACGCGTCGCCATCAAGTTCCTGTTGCCCGCCGCCATGCAGGGCCAGGGCGCGCGCGAGCGCTTTACGCGCGAAGCCCGTGCCGCCGCGACCTTGCGCAGCGACCACGTCGCCCATGTGGTCGATGTCGGAACGCTCGACAACGGCGCGCCGTACATGATCATGGAGTTCCTCGAGGGCTGCGACCTGGGGCAGCTCCTCGCCAAGCACGGCCCCCTGCGGGTCGACGAAGCCGTCGGCTACGTCCTTCAGGCGTGCGACGCCGTCTCCGAAGCGCACGCCTCGGGCATCGTGCATCGGGATTTGAAGCCCGGGAACTTGTTCCTCACGCGCAAGCCGAACGGCGCCGCGCACATCAAGGTGCTCGACTTCGGCATCTCCAAGTCCACCAAGGTCGGCAGCGAGGAGTTCTCCCTGACCAAGACCACCGACGTGATGGGCTCGCCGTTGTACATGGCTCCCGAGCAAGTGCGCTCCGCTCGCGATGTCGACGAGCGCACCGACATCTGGGCGATGGGCGTCATTCTCTACGAGTTGCTCACCGGGCGCGTTCCGTTCCCCGCCCAGAATGTCCCCCAGCTGTGCGCCCTGATCCTCGAGAAAGAGCCGGAGCCAATCGCCGTCGTTCGCCCCGACCTGCCTTTCGAGCTCGTGGCCGCTGTCCAGAAGTGCCTCGCCAAGGATCCCGCGCAGCGCTTCTCCTCTATCGGCGATCTGATGCGCGTCCTGTTCCCGTTCGCGCCGGCGCCGGCCGCGTCGGGCTTGACGCGCTCCGTGTCCCCCGGCTTCGCCTCCGCGGCTTCTGCCAGCGTCGGATCGCTCGAGCGCCCTTCGCAGGAGTGGGCAGAGACCCTCGCCGGTCCTCCCCCGCCCGTGATTCCGCCTCGCGTCATCCCCTCCGATGTCGGTTCGCTCTCGGCGTTGTCCAACGCCCTCGGCCTCGAGTCCTCCGGGCCGCCCACTGCATCGGTGACCTTGCCCGGCACTGCCGCCGCGGTGCGTCGTCGCTTCTTGCCCCTTGCGCTCGCCCTGGTCGCCCTGCTGCTGGTTGCCGCTGTGACCGTCGCGGGGCTCGTCGTGCTTTCCTCCCGCGCGATGAGGCCCGCCGCTCCCTCCGCTCTGCCCGCGGTCTCTTCCGTTCAGCCTCCGGTGCTCACCACTTCCGCGCCCACCGTTGCCCCGCCCGCGTCGATGCCTGCGTCGGATTCCCATGCTCCCGAGATGCCCGTCAGCCCGGCCCCTGCGCAGCCGACAGCCCCGCCCACGTTGCCCGCGCGCACGGCGGCCTCCCCTGCCACCTCCAAGCCGCCGCCCGCTCCGCCGGCCCCACCAGCAACCACGACGGCCCAACCTCCTTCCGGTGACTTGTTGCCGGACGAGAGAAAGTAGAACAGGAGTCCGATCTGCCATGAAGCTCGTCACGGCCTCTTCCCGCGTATCGATGCTGGGCATTGTGCTCTCCGTGTCGTTGGAGTCGATGCCCGCAAGAGCCCAGGGCGCGGGGAACGCGGCGGCGGCCGAGGCGCTGTTCACCGAGGGACGCAAGCTCATGGACCAAGGCAGGTTCGACGAGGCCTGTCCCAAGCTCGCTGCCAGCAACCGCCTGGACCCCGGTGCCGGTACGCTGCTCAACCTCGCCGCTTGCTACGAGAAGAACGGACAGACCGCCAGCGCGTGGGCATCGTACCGCGAGGCCGTGAGCGAAGCGCACAAGACCGGCCGCGCGCAGTGGGAGGATCAGGCGCGCGCCAAAGCCGCCGCCCTGGAGCCGAGCCTCTCCCGATTGACCATCAAGGTCCCCCAAGGAGCCCGCGTCCCGGGGCTCGTCGTCGAGCGCGACGGTACGCTCGTCGATGGCGCCCAATACGATATTGCCATTCCCGTCGATCCCGGCGTCCACCCTGTCACGGCCACCGCCCCTCGCAAGCAACAATGGGCGACCTCGGTATCCGTCGGGCCCAACGGTGCATCGGTGGTCGTCACCATTCCCGCGCTCCTCGTCGAGCAGGGCGCCCCGCAGCCCGCGCCTTCGGCCGGACTGCCCGCCGAACGTCGCACGGAGGACGTCTCCGCGGACCGGGGCGGCGACGGCGGCTCGCGCCGCACGACCGGCATGGTGTTGGCCGGAGCTGGCGTCGTGGGCATCGGAATCGGCAGCTGGTTCGGATTGTCTGCCCGATCCACGCACAACGACGCGCTGGCCTATTGTGACCCGTCGCTTCATTGCTCGCCGCGTGGCCTCGAGCTCGACCATCAGGCGCGCTCCAAGGCGACGGTGTCGACGATCGCGTTCGGTGCGGGCGCTGCGCTGCTAGCCGGTGGCCTGGTCCTGTGGCTCACCGCGCCCGACTCGGGCGGTTCGGCGCAGTCCTCGCCGGCCGCGCTTCGGGTTGGAGTGGCGCCCGCGAAAGACGGCGCGGCTGCTTCGGTTTCCGGGGCATTCTAGCCTGTCGCGCTCTGCCTCACGCCGCAATCCCTCCGCACGAGTCCGATCATGACCACACCTGACCTTCCCCCCAGCCGCCAGGGCTTGTACGACCCCGCCTTCGAGCACGATGCCTGCGGCTTCGCCTGCGTGGTCGACGTCGCCGGTCACCGCTCCTACAACGTTGTCCGGCGCGCCTTGCGCGCCCTGCTCAAGCTCACCCACCGCGGCGCCACCGGTGCCGACCCCTCCACCGGCGACGGTGCCGGCATTCTGTTGCAGATTCCCGACGACTACTTCCGCGCGGTCACCAGCGGGCTGGGCTTCTCCCTGCCGGCCCCTGGCTCCTACGCGGTCGGCATGGGCTTCTTCTCCACCGACACGGACGAGCAGCTCGCCCAGATGGATGCCGTCGATTGGGCCATCTCCCGCCTCGGCCACAAGCTGCTCGGCTGGCGCACCGTGCCCATCGAACCGTCCGTCGCCGGGCACCTCGCCCTGCAATCCCTCCCGGCCATTCGCCAGGTGTTCGTTGCGGCCCGAGAGGGCACGCCCGAGGCCCTATTCGAGCGTCACCTGTATGTCATTCGCCGCAAGGCCCGCATGCGCTGGAAAGCCCGCCGCGGCCCCCACGCCAGCCCCTTTCGCTTCGCCAGCTTCTCGTCGCGCACCATCGTCTACAAGGGATTGCTCCTCCCCCACCAGATCGCCAGGTTCTACGTCGACCTCGACGACCGCCGGGTCCGCACCGCCATCGCCATCGTCCATCAGCGTTATAGCACCAACACCTTCCCTGCCTGGCACCTGGCACAGCCCTTCCGCTATCTCGCTCACAACGGCGAGATCAACACGCTGCGCGGCAATGCTGCCTGGATGAGAGCGCGCCAGACCAACCTGGCCTCGCCGCTGTTCGGCCCCCACGTCCGCGACCTGCTGCCGATCTTGGGCGAAGGAACCAGCGATTCCGCCCAACTCGACAACGCGGTCGAGTTGCTCGTCGCCGGCGGCCGCTCCATCGCCCATGCCCTGACCATGCTCGTGCCCGAGGCCTGGGAGAACGATCCGCGCATGCCCGACGAGCTCCGCGCGTTCTACGAGTTTCATTCCCTGTTGACCGAGCCCTGGGACGGCCCCGCGGCGCTGACCTTCACCGACGGCATCCGCGCCGGAGCGATGCTCGATCGCAATGGGCTGCGCCCGGCCCGATACACGCTCACCAAGGATGGCGTGCTGGTGATCGCCTCGGAGACAGGCACTCTGGACACGCCGGCATCCGACGTGGCCGAAGCTGGACGGCTCGGCCCCGGGCGCATGATCCTCGTGGATACCGAGCAGGGACGACTCCTGCACGATGCCGAAATCAAGGCCTCCCTCGCCGAACGGCGGCCTTGGCGTCAGTGGATCGACCAGAACCGGATTCGCTTGCAGGACCTGCCCCGCGCCAATGTCGTTCACCACAAGTCCCCCGAGCGCCTCCAGCGCCTGCAGCGCCTCTTCGGCATGAGCCTCGAGGACCTGAAGATCGTCCTACCTCCCATGGCGTCCACGGGCCAGGAGGCCACCGGATCCATGGGCGACGACACCGCCCTGGCCTGCCTGTCCGACCAGCCTCGCCTGCTGTATGACTATTTCAAACAGCAGTTCGCACAGGTCACCAACCCGCCCATCGACCCGTTGCGCGAGCGTATGGTCATGAGCCTCGCCTCCACCCTCGGTCGCGACGGCAGCTTCCTCGAGGAGACTCCCGACGCGGTGCGCGAGCTGCGTCTGGACGGGCCCATCCTCACCGACGAAGAGCTTCAGCGCATCAAGCTCACCTCCACCCGCGAGATCAGCACGCACACCGTGCCGATCGTCTTCCCGGCGCGAGGCGGCGGGCGGGCCATGCTCATCGCCTTGGAGCGCGCATGCCGCGACGCCGAGCAGGCTGTGGCCGACGGCGCCACGGTCATCGTCCTCAGCGATCGGCTGGTCGACGCCGAGCACGCGCCCATTCCTGCACTCCTGGCCACCTCGGCCGTGCACCAGCTCCTGGTGCAGCGAGGATTGCGCACGGCCTGCGGCCTCGCGGTCGAGACCGGAGAAGCCTGGGAGGTCGCGCACTTCGCCATGCTCATCGGCTACGGCGCCGGTGCGGTCAACCCCTATCTCGCGTTCCAGACGGTCGCGCGTTTGGCCCGGGAAGCGATCCACACGCCCGCCGGCCTGTCCGCGGAAACCGCCCGCGCCAACTTCGTCAAGGCCATCGACACGGGGCTGCTCAAGATCTTCTCCAAGATGGGTATCTGTACCTTGCAGGCCTACCGCGGCGCCGGCCTGTTCGAGGCCATCGGCCTGTCTCGCGACCTCGTCGACCGCTACTTCCCCGGCACCCCCACGCGCATCGACGGCATCGATCTGGATACCATCGCTCAGGAGACCGCCCTGCGCCACGCCGCCGCGTTCTCCTCGCCGGAAGACCAGCCCCTGCCGTCCGGCGGCATGTACCAGTGGCGTGGCGAGGGCGAGAAGCACGCCTTCCATCCCGACGTGATTGCCTCCCTGCAGCATGCCGTGCGCCAACGCAGCTTCGAGTCCTTCGCCGCGTTCTCCGCAGCCGCCAACCAGGAGTCCGAGCGGATGACCACCTTGCGCGGAATGCTGCGGTTCCGCTCCACCAGGCCCCCCGTCCCTCTCGACGAGGTCGAGCCCGCCGCCCTCATCGTGCGCAGGTTCTGCACCGGCGCCATGAGCTTCGGGTCGATCTCCAAGGAGGCCCACGAGACCCTCGCCCTCGCCATGAATCGCATCGGCGGCCGCAGCAATACCGGCGAAGGAGGGGAAGACCCGGCGCGCTTCCTGCCCGATCCCGACGGCAGCTCCCGGCGCTCCGCCATCAAGCAAGTGGCCTCCGGCAGGTTCGGCGTTACGAGCCATTATCTCGTCCATGCCGATGAGCTGCAGATCAAGATCGCCCAGGGCGCCAAGCCCGGCGAGGGCGGCCAGCTGCCCGGCCACAAGGTCGACGCCACCATCGCCCGTATCCGCCATAGCACCGAAGGCGTGGGCCTCATCTCTCCCCCGCCTCATCATGACATCTACTCCATCGAGGATATCGCCCAGCTCATCCATGACCTCGAGTGCGCCAACGACCGCGCTGCCATCAGCGTCAAGCTCGTCTCCCAGAGCGGCGTCGGCACCGTGGCCGCCGGTGTCGTCAAGGGCGGCGCCGAAGGCGTGGTCATCGCCGGCCATGACGGCGGCACTGGCGCAGCCCCTTTGACATCCATCAAGCGCACCGGTATCCCCTGGGAAATCGGCCTCGCCGAAACCCAGCAGACGCTCGTGCTCAACGACCTGCGCGGCAGCGTCCGCGTCCAGGTCGACGGAGGTCTGAAGACCGGCCGCGACGTCGTCGTCGGGGCCATGCTCGGCGCCGACGAGTTCGGCTTCGCCTCCGCACCCCTGGTCGCCATGGGCTGCGTCATGATGCGTGTCTGCCACCTCAATACCTGCCCCGTCGGAATTGCCACCCAGGACCCGGAGCTTCGCCGCCGCTTCGCCGGCCAGCCCGATCATGTCGTCCAGTACTTCTTCTTCGTCGCCGAAGAGGTGCGTCGCATCATGAGCAACCTCGGATTCCGCAGGTTCGAGGACATGATCGGCCGTGCCGACCTGCTCGAGCCCAACTCCGAATCGGAGCACTGGAAAGCCCGCAAGCTCGACTTCTCCGAGCTCCTCTATCGCCCCAAGGTGCCCCACGCCACCCGATGGCGCGGACGAGTCGCCCGCGAGCCCCTGAGCAACGTCGAGTGGCGTCTGCTCACCGGCTCCGGCCCCGCTCTCGATCGCCGCGAGCCCGTCTCCCTGTCCTTGCCGCTGTCCAACGTGGACAGGTCCGTCGGCACACGCCTCGGCGCGGAGGTCACTCGACGCTACGGCGCAGACGGGCTGCCCGGCGACACCATTCGCCTGTCGTTCCAGGGCACCGCGGGACAGTGCCTCGGTGCCTTCCTGCCCCGCGGCATCTCCATCGATCTCGAGGGCGACGCCAACGACTATGTCGCCAAAGGGCTGTCCGGCGGAACAGTGGTCGTGCGCACGCCACGCGACGCTACCTTCTCCGCGGCAGACAACGTGCTCGTGGGCAATGTCTGCTTGTACGGCGCCACCGCCGGCGAAGCCTTCTTCAACGGCACCGCCGGGGAACGCTTCGCCGTGCGCAATGCCGGCGCTTCTGCCGTCGTCGAGGGCGTCGGAGACCACGGCTGCGAGTACATGACTGGAGGAATCGTCGTGGTGCTCGGCCCCACCGGCCGCAACTTCGCCGCGGGCATGAGCGGCGGCGTGGCCTATGTGCTCGATGAAGACGGCGTGTTCCCCGGCATGTGCAACCCCGACATGGTCGAGGTCGGTTCCCTCGAAGCCGACGACGAAACTCGCCTGTTGGAGCTCATTCGACGTCACCACGAGCTGACCGGCAGCAGCCGTGCATCGCAGGTCCTGTCGAGCTGGGACGTGCTTCGCACCCGGTTCCTGCGCGTGCTGCCTCTGGACTACAAGCGCGCTCTCGGAGACCGCATCCGCGTGGGGAGTGGCAATGGGTGATCCTTTCGGTTTCCTCAAACACACGAGGCAGCTCCCCCCGGAGCGCCCCGTCGACTTGCGCGTGCTCGACTGGCGAGACGTGCACGAGCCAGTCCCGGAAGATGCTGCTCGGACGCAAGCCTCCCGGTGCATGGATTGCGGCGTGCCGTTCTGCCACCAGGGCTGCCCGCTGGGCAACCTCATCCCCGATTGGAACGACCTCGCGTTCCGAGGCAGATGGCCCGAAGCCCTGGACCGCCTCTATAGCACGAACAACTTCCCCGAGATCACCGGCCTGGTCTGCCCCGCACCCTGCGAGGCCGCCTGCGTTCTGTCGATCAACGACCGGCCCGTCGTCATCAAGCAGACCGAATACGAGATTGCGCGGCGGGTGATCGAAGCCGGACCCCACGTCGCTCGCAAGGTGGCTGTTCGCACCGGCCGGCGCGTGGGCATCGTGGGCTCGGGCCCTGCCGGCCTCGCCGCTGCCCAACAGCTCTGCCGCGCAGGGCACAAGGTCGTCGTCTTCGAGAAGAACGAGTCCCCGGGCGGCCTCCTGCGCTTCGGTATCCCCGACTTCAAGCTCGAGAAGTGGATCGTCGACCGCCGCGTGCGCCAGCTCGAAGAAGAAGGCGTCGAGTTCCGCACCAGCACCTGCGTCGGAGTCGATCTGCCCGTTGAACGCCTTCTCGAGGACTTTGACGCCGTTCTCCTCGCGGCGGGCGCCGGTCAGCCCCGCGACCTGCCCGTGCCCGGCCGCGATCTGCTCGGAGTTCATTTCGCCCTGGAATTCCTCGTGCAGCAGAATCGCCGCGGTGCCGGCCAGCCTCCCTCCCCGGGCAGCGAGATCCTCGCCACGGACAAGCAGGTCGTCGTGCTCGGGGGAGGGGACACGGGCTCCGATTGCGTCGGCACCAGCTTGCGCCAGGGCGCCCGCTCCGCCACCTCCCTCGAGATCCTCGAGCGTCCGCCGGACCAGCGCACGCCCTCCAATCCGTGGCCCCAATGGCCTGCCGTGTTCCGAAGCTCCTCGTCCCACGACGAAGGCGGCCATCGCCAATTCGGTATCATGACCACCGGCTTCTCGGGCGTCGACGGCCGAGTCCATAGCCTCCACGCTGTGCGTGTCCAGCCTGGCCCCCCCGACTCCACGGGCTTCCGTAGGCCCGTCCCGGTCCTCGGGTCGGACTTCGAGCTCCCCGCCGATCTCGTGCTGCTAGCGACGGGATTCGTTCACCCGGTGCACGCCGGGCTCCTGGATGAGCTTCACGTCGCCTACGACGCGCGGGGCAACGTGCAGGCTGCCTGGGGCGATCACCGCACATCGGTTCCCAAGGTGTTCGCCGCGGGCGACGCGAGAAGAGGTCAGTCGCTGGTGGTCTGGGCCATCCGCGAAGGACGACAAGCCGCTGCGGCCATTGACCGCTATCTGCGACAATCGCTGCGACGAGACTGAGCTCCCCGGTGCGGCATGAATGCGACCTCGTGTCGCAACTCCACCGCAGGCGTTCCGCCGGGGCCCCGCAGCCCTAG
>JAJZQG010000333.1 GCA_021847645.1 Myxococcales bacterium | reverse complement strand
CAACGCCGCCGCCGATAAACCGGACACGGGGCCGGCGCTGCGACGGCTCATCCTTGCGCTGGTGGCAGCCGTGCCGCTGGTGATCCTGGGCATGGCGCACATGCACGCGACCTGGGCCCTGGCGACCGAGGCTGTGCTCGCGTTCGTGGCCGCGTACGTGGCCGGTTGGCCCATCCACCTGTCGGCCGTCAAGCGGCTGATGCACGCGGACACCACGATGGACACGCTGGTGAGCCTGGGGTCCACCTCGGCCTTCCTCTACAGCCTGTATGCGTGGATCAGCGGGCAGCACGCGCAGATCTACTTCGAGACCGCGGGCGGCATCGTGATGTTCATCCTCGTGGGGCGTTACCTCGAGGCGCTGTCCAAGGCCCGCGCGAGTTCTGCGCTGGGCACGCTGTTCGCCATGCGATCGACCGAGGCCACGCTGCTGCGCGGCGATTCCGAGGCCGTGGTCCCCATCGAGGTCGTGCGCGTGGGAGACCGGGTCAAGGTGCGTCCGGGCGAGCGCATGCCGCTGGACGGCACGGTGCTCGAGGGAGCCAGCTCGGCCGACGAGTCGATGGTCACGGGCGAGTCGATGCCCGTGGACAAGGCGCCCGGGGACAAGGTGCACGGCGGGACCGTGAACCTCAATGGCGCGATCGTGATCCGCGTGGACGCCGAAGTGGGGCAGTCGGCCCTGTCGCGCATCGCCACGCTCGTTGCGCAGGCGCAGGGATCGAAGGCGCCGTTGCAGCGCCTGGCCGATCGCATCTCGGCGGTGTTCGTGCCGTCGATCCTGGCCATCGCATTGCTCACCGGGCTCGTGTGGTTCTTCGGAATCGGCGCCAGCCGGGTCGACGCGTTCATGACGGCGATCGCGGTGCTGGTCATCGCGTGCCCGTGCGCGCTGGGGCTGGCGACGCCGACCGCGGTGATGGTGGGCGTGGCGCGCGCGGCCAGGGCCGGCGTGCTCGTGCGCGACGCGGCGAGCCTCGAGCGTGCGGCGCGGGTCGATACGGTCGTGTTCGACAAGACCGGCACGCTGACGATGGGCCGTCCGGAGCTGGTTCGGCTGGTGGCCTTGCCGGGCATGGATGAATCGCAGGTGCTGTCGATCGCGGCAGCGCTCGGCACATCGTCGGAGCACCCGCTGGGGCGTGCGCTCGCAACCGCGGCCAACGCGCGAGGGCTTGCGATTCCGGCCGCGACCAACGTCCGTGCCGAGCCCGGGCGAGGCATGGCCGGCAGCGTGGACGACAAGCTCGTGCGTGTCGTGGCCGCAGGCAGCGAGCCTCCGAGTGGGTTGGGCCAGGCGATCGAGCAAGCGCGCGCGCAGGGCGCAACCGTGTCGATCGTGGAGATCGAAGACGCACCCGCGGCCATGGTGGCCTTCGCCGATCGCGTGCGTGACGACGCGCGGTCGTCGATCGCGAAGCTGGCGTCGATGGGCGTGAGCGTGGTGCTGGCGACCGGCGATCACGAGGCAGCGGCGCAGGCCGTGGCCGCGTCGGTGGGCATCGCGGCGCAGGACGTGCGAGCGCGGATGAAGCCCGAGGACAAGGTCGCGGTCGTCGAGCAGCTGCGCAGGGAAGGGCGCGTGGTGGCGATGGCGGGGGACGGTGTGAACGACGCGCCGGCGCTGGCCGCGGCGGACGTGGGGATCGCGATGGGCTCGGGCACGGACGTGGCGCACGAGGCGGCGTCGATGACGATCTCGCGATCGGAGATCGGGGCGCTGGTCGAGGCGCTCACGGTGGCGCGGGCGACGGTGCGGACGATCAAGCAGAACCTGTTCTGGGCGTTGGGCTACAACACGGTTGCGGTTCCGCTGGCGGCGTTGGGGATGCTGGCGCGGCTAGGCGGTCCGATGATTGCGGCGGCCGCGATGGCGATGTCGAGCGTGTCGGTGGTGACGAACTCGCTGCGGCTGGGCCGGGTGAGGTGAGCGCGCATGGTGCGTGTGCGGGCGGCCTGGCCAGGGCACCGCGCGGCTCGAAGAGCCAAAGCCCGCTGCTCGTCGCCGACCGGCCCTCAGTTGACGTCGGATGCCGAGAGCAACGCGACCGGCTCCGGCTCCATGGGCCCCTCGGCCCACTCGGTTTCCTGCCAGTTGTGTACGAGCGCTTCATCGTGCCAGCACACCGGGCAGCGCGCGAGGATGGCATCGTCCTCGGTCTTGATCACCCACATGAGCCCTTCGCAGGGCTTGCCGGACGGGCGCTTCGCGCAGGGGATGAGCGTCTCGCGTGTGGTGAGCTTCGGTAGCGTTGCCGCCGCCTCGATGAATTGGGCGACGCGCAGGGCTTGCTTGCGAAGGCGAGGATTCGACGTCGGCAGCGAGCCGTCGTTCTTGAGCCAATGCCAAGGGTCAACCACGAGCATGGGGACCGACTAGCATAGCGGCGGGCAGGCGTCGCCCCGCTCGGTACGGGAGCGGCGAGCCGCCAGCTCTCGACGCAGCCGGCGTCTCCGCCTGCGGCCGATCCCCCTCGGACCGGCCGGGAGATGTCGCACGCGAGCTCTCGCACGGGCGGGCGCGCGGGCGGGTAGAATAGGGCATGCGTCAACTGAAGCTGAGCAAGGCTTTCACCCTGATCGAGCCCGGGCCCGTGGTCCTCGTGACCACCCACGACGGGACCAAGAGCAACGTCATGACCATCTCGTGGACGATGGTGGTGGACTTCACGCCGGTATTCGCCATCACCACGGGGCCGTGGAACTACTCCTTCGCGGCCTTGCGAAAGACCAGGGAGTGCGTGATTGCGATTCCCACGGTCGACATGATCGACCAGGTGGTCGGCATCGGCACGTGCTCCGGGGCCGACACCGACAAGTTCGCCAAGTACAAGCTCACCGCGGTCCCGGGCAAGGCCGTCCAGGCGCCGTTGATCCAGGAGTGTCTGGCCAACATCGAGTGCAGGGTCGTGGACCTGGTCCGCAAGCACAACATCGTCGTGCTCGAGGGCGTCGCGGCCCACGTCGATCCCGCGCGCAAGGAGAAGCGCATGCTCCACGCGGTAGGCGACGGGACGTTCCTGGCCGACGGGCGCAGGCTCGACCGCAGGAAGATGATGGCGGCCAAGATTGCGGAGGAGGTCTAGAGCCGCAGCCGCCGGGTTGTCCGCGCCGTGTGCCCGTGTCCCTCGCGTCATCGTCGCCGAGCGCTGCGTCCGCTCGCGCGGACGGGCCATTTCCGCAACGAGGGCTTCGTGGGACACCTGTGTCGCGCTGGTGTGCCGTATGAGGAGTGGCCCGGAAGTTGGGTGGACTCGACGCGCCCGATGAGAACGAACGCGCGCACGAAGAGCAGCAGGCGTCGAGCAACCTTGCCCGGAGCCGTCGATGCGGGCGCAGCGGGAATCGCCTTCGAATCGACGCGCCGCGAGGATGGGCGGGGTCACTTGCCGTCCATTGGCCGCCGCCGTTTCACGGATTCTGGCTCACAAGTCGCTGCGCGAGACGGCGTCATCGGGAGGGGCTTGCACTTAGTCGAAATCATAAAGGAATTTCGGCGACGGCATCGGGAATCGAAGCGTTATGCGGGAGTCCTAAGATGGTATTGCGAGACAGGCACTTGGCGGTTTTCCTCGGAGATTCTCGCGCGTCGTCGACCCACTACGTGGTAATCTGGTCGGCCCAATTCAGATTCAAGCAACTGCCCCAGGTCAAATAGACGGCAAAAACTCGGAGCTCGTAGCTTCCGAAGCTGCCAGAAAAAATGAGCAAGGAGATTGTCCCATGAGCAACAACGGAGTTGCAATGAAAAGTTGCGCGGGTGGGCCAGGTCCCATCCATGACCGAGCATCGAACGAGGGAGTGTTCGAACTCTCACGCTCGCTTGTCGAAGCAAGAACGGCGGCCGGGCTTACTCAAGCCGAGCTCGCCAGGCGGATGCGCGTTCCGACGCACGTGCTCCAACAGTGGGAGAGCGGGGAAGCGACGCCGAGCCTCGAGACGGTAAAGGTGTTCGCGGCGGCGACTGGCAGGAGCATTCGCGTTACGTTGGAATCGCCCGGCGTGGACTCGACGGCCGAATTGCACTGCGATACCGCCGCGCAGGCCGTCCTTGGCGATCCTTGCATCATGACGATAGATGAGGTTGCGGAGTTCCTGCGACTCAACCGCAAGACCGTCTACGAGCTCGCGCGGCAAGGGAAGATTCCGGTTCGTCGCGTTGGCAAAAGCCTACGGGCGAATCGGGAGACGCTGATGCGGTGGCTGGCCGAGGAGGAAAGGCCTCGCGGAGGTCGTCAGGCGCTGAGCGCCCGAAGCAGAGCGGTCACGGCGCCGCCGACCTGGCGCGCGAGCCGATCGTGAGATGTGGCGTCTTCGGCCATGAACCTCGCGAGCTTCGCCGCGCCGGCTGAGTCGATAGACGAGAACTCCTGATCGTGCTCGCTCGCGTGTCCACCTTCAGTAACCAATGATCACCTCTCGAAAATGCTCGGCGACGGCTTCGCCGCGTTTCTCCCGCAGTATGTCGAGGTAGACGCGAGCCGGCGGCGCCACCAGGACGTCTTCGCGGCGCTCGGCGCCAACGCACCCAACTCGCCCGGTGTCGCGAAGTAGACGCAGGTTCGGCCCGCGGTCCGTGGACTCGGCGCGGAGGATGCTTGCGGCCCTTTCGAGCGGAACGTCGGGCGTGATGCGAACCCACGACAGCGGCACTGCAGTAGGAGCAGCACCGTAGAGTGCAGCGCCGGCCGCGGCTGTGACCGCGTGGGCGACGTTGGCGGCTTCGAGCAGCTTGGTCATGGTGCGCCAGAGGTCCTCCGGCCTTCGCGCGTAGAGCGACACGTCGAGAAAGGACTCGCGCCGCATGGCAGAGGGCTGCGAGACGAGCCAGTCGAGCAACGCCGTTCGATCGGCAACCGCGCGCCGGCGATTGGGGCCGCTCCCAGTCGCACGAAGCAACCCGGTCTCCTCGAGGTGGGTCAACACGGTGTGGGTCTGCGAAAGGGACAGCTCGACCTGGGCAGCCAGCTTGGAGAGCACGAGCGGACCCTGCGCCTGCAGTAGCGCTTGCACAAGGCGGATGGCGTTTGGGCCAACTCCGGGGGCGCGCGCGCGCACCGTCGAGCGCTTCGTCTCGATCTCGAGATGGATCAGGAACTGCGGGGTCGGCAAGTGCAAATGCCCGCGGGAATCGGCGTAGGCCGCCCCGATTTGCTCGAGCACGACGCGGGCCGACGCGCGGAGGCGAGGGGAGACGACGATTCCGACGCTTCGCGCGGCTCTGGCGGCGATGGCGCGAGCGATCTCGGCGAGTTGCTCATCCGGCGTGGAGGGCGCCACGGGATGCAACTCCAGTAGTGTTCGCCTGCCGCCGAGCTTGATCCACGGTGTCTCGCTGACCTCGACGTCGATCCACGGGCGTGAGGGGATCCACCGGGCGACCGGTGGAGGTAGCCCGAAGCGAACCTCCGGTGGATGAGCTGTTTCGTTCGACAACGAAAATGAATATGGACCGAAAGCCAACGCCGGTCAAGGGCAGTTTCGCTGTATGACGACTTTCGTTGCGCACCGAAAGTGATTGCTGCGGCGTGAACCGAGTGCTCTGCCTGTCGAATGGTAAGAGCCTCCACGATCAAGCACGTGTGCAAACTAAAGTGGATGACTTTAGTTTGCATCACGGCTATGTTCTGACCCGTCATGAAGACGCCCCCTGCGTTCGTCAGCTACCTCGAGCAGATCATGGGAGCGACGCTCGCTACCCGAGATCTGCCCGCAAGCGAGACAAGGACGGTGCCCTTGTTCCTTCGTTCCGCCTACGGCTTCACCGAGGTCTCGCTGCTTTCGAGGCGCGTGATCCTGGCATCGCAGCGTGAGGGGCACGGCAACGCGACCCCTGGCGAGTACGCGACCCACCTGGGCTTGTTGCGCAAGGCGTTGGGAGCCGACGTTGCCCTCGCTTTGCCCATGCTGCCCGGCTACACACGCAACCGGCTGATCAAGCTGGGCGTGCCCTTCCTGGTGCCCGGGCACCAGATGTTCCTGCCCTTCCTGGCGGTGGACCTGCGCGAACGTGGAGCGCGGTCACCCCATGCGCCTCGGGAGGTCCTATCGGCCGCGGCGCAAGCGACCCTTCTCCTCCAGCTACTTCACCACTCGGTGGAACGGCGTCCGCTCAAGGAGGTCGCGACAGCGCTCGGCTACACCGCCATGACCATGACCAACGTGGCCAATGAGCTTGAAGCTGACGGGCTGTGCGAAGTGGTCAAGCAGGCGCGAACCCGTCAACTCGTCTTTGCAGTGAAGGGCCGCGAGCTTTGGGACCGAGCGATGCCGCGCCTGCGAAGCCCGGTTCGAACGCGCCAGTGGATACGCCTGCCCGACACCCCGCGGCTTTCCATGATGATGGCTGGAACCACTGCGCTCGAACGCTACAGCGCCATCGCGGGCGATCGGGTTCCCACCTACGCAATCTGGCAGACCGAGTATCGCCGTCGCCTCGGCGGCAAGGGGTTGATCGTCTGCGAGGGCGTGGATGACGCGGAGGCGGCGCTCGAATGCTGGAGCTACGACCCTGCGCGTCTTTCGAGAGGCGACAGCGTGGATAGACTCTCGCTCTACCTGTCCTTGCGGGATTCCTACGACGAGCGCGTCCAAAAAGAGCTGAAGACGATGCTGGAGGAGACGAAATGGTAGTGGGCTTGCAGCGGTTTCGTGACCACTTCCGCGCTCATGGTGAGGCGTTCGTCTTGATCGGTGGAGCGGCGTGTGACGCCTGGATGACGGCCAATGCTCTGGCGTTCCGACGAACCAAAGACCTCGATATCGTGCTGGTGGCTGATGCCGTGGACGCAGTCTTTGCCGAGCGCTTCAAGACATTTGTGGAAGAGGGCGGCTACGAGGTGAGACAGCGGCAGGAAACCGGCAAGCGTGAGTTCTTCCGGTTCTACAAGCCGAAGGGCGACGACTATCCCTTCATGCTCGAGTTGTTCTCGCGAGCGCCCGCAGGGCTTGACGTCTGGCCGGGGCAGCAAATCGTCCCGGTTCCCGTCGACGAGACAGTGGCCAGCTCTTCAGCGGCGCCCTACGACTGATCCACCCCTCGGCGGGATCCTGATCCAGGGCGCCGCGTAGCTCACCGGTACACCGAGGGCAGGACGCGGCGCGATCGTGATCCACCCGGACGCCTGAGTGCGT
>JAJZQG010000332.1 GCA_021847645.1 Myxococcales bacterium | reverse complement strand
CATGCCCAGGGTCAACTGCGCATGGGTCTTCGCCGACTTCTCGAAGCTGCCAATCGCGTGCTCGATCTCGCTGAGAAGCTCCTGGTACGCGGGCTGGCTCGTGTCTTCGTTCTGCGCGGTGAACAGCCTTCTTCCTCCTCGGTGCCCTTCGCAATCATCTCGCCGTAGCGCTCGGCCACCACTTCGAGCGTGGACTTGCACGCCTTCACCGTCGAGACCGAGCGCTTCAACAGGGAGATGAACGCGAGCACGTCGCCGTAGCTTCGCTTGCGGATCGCGGCCTTGAGCCTGGGCGCGATCAATGCCAGGAGGGCGGCCTGCAGGGCCGAGCAGCGCGGCGCCCGAGCGATCCCGAACGGCACCGGCCGGGGGATCACGACGCGGGTCTTGAACAGCGGCTCGCCCGTCTGTGCATCGCGGATGTGGTGCTTGAGCCTTCGCACGATGTGACGGCGATACGGCTCCTTCCCGCCAGCCTCGACTCTCAGAACGCCCCGCCCGTCGACCAGGCTGGGATCGAGCAACTCCATGATGGACGCGAAGTGCGCGTCGAAGCCGTCGTGCGGCGTGGCGGTGAGCAGGAGCAATCCGTCGGCCTGCCGTGCGAGCACCTCGGCGAGCCGTCAGCGCCGCGAATCCTCGTTGTCGCCGGCGCCGCCGAGCTTTACGCAGTGGTGCGACTCGTCGATCACCACCAGGTCCCACGACGATCGCTCGAGATCGATGAGCACCTTCTCCTGCTTGGCGAAGTCGAGCGAGAGCAGGCAGAGCGACGCATGATCGAACGGGTTGGCGCCGAGCTCGAGCCCGCGACGCTTCTCCTGCAACGACCCCCAGTCGCGGATCGCCTCGAAACGAAGGCCGAAGCGCACGCGCATCTCGCCGTGCCACTGCTGCAGCAATGGTCCCGCCGGCGACACGATGAGCACGCGGTGCGCCCTGCGCCGCGCGATGAGTTCGGCGATGATCATGCCCGCCTCGATCGTCTTGCCCAAGCCGACGCCATCGGCAAGCAGCAGCCGGGGCCTGGTCATCGACAGCGCGCGCATCACGGGCACGAGCTGGTAGGGCGCGATCGTGAGGCGCCCGGGTTGCACCGACAGCAGCGCGGTGGGGCCGAGCGCCTGCTCGAGGAGGAACGCCTGGTGATAGAGCAGCCACTCCTGCAAGCGGCCGGCGCGCTTCGGGTTGAGCGACGTCGAGACGGGCTCGACCTTCTCGAACGGCGCGAGCAGATCGATCTCGCGGCCCCGGAGAGCGCCCTGCGTGCAGCGCAGGCGGTAGCGGAGCTGCTCGCCGGCGGGCTCGACGTGAACGACCTCCCAGCCAAGGCCGCGCGCACGCACGGAGGTTCCAGGGAGCAGGGTGTCGCGGATCGGAAAACGGCTGGTGGCGAAGGCAGAGGGCATGAGGCGGGTCTCGCGCGACTTTCCCGGAAACGATGGAGCGGCGGGATGCTACCTCCATCCGGCGGGCAGAGGATCGTGTCGTGGTCGTGCCCCGCCGCTCCCGCGCTTCCAGCCAACATTGGCCGACACCGGGCGCGCCCTCGGTCCGCCGATCGCTCGATCGGCTTGGAATCAAGGCGATCCGCGATGGTCCTCCAGCCAATATTGGCCGCGACGCGCCCCCGCGCCGCTCGATCACTTCCGCAGTCCCGAGATGACCTCCCGACGCTGCTGGTGCGGGTGGTCTCCCACGTCGGCAACGGCAAGCGCAACGCTCGGTATACGGCTGAGTCCGCGGTCGCGTGGCTCGTGCAACGCATGCGGGAGTGCTGCCTCCGGTTGTGCGTTCGGCCGCGCTTGTTGCGCCATTCCCCGGTCTTGGCTATGGTTCACCGCTGCTGGTTTCCGGCCTTCGCCATGCAGCCAGCGGTGCGAAAAGCCGGTCTGTGCTGGCAGGTAGTCATGTCGTCGTCGATGTCGTCCACCATGGAGAAGCGCGACCGCCAACAGGAGGCCGCGGCCCACGTGGGCACCATGGTGGACGGCAAGTACGACCTGAGCCAGCTCATCGCGGTGGGCGGCGTGGGGGCGGTGTATCGCGCTCGCCATCGGTTCACGGGCCGGCAGGTAGCCCTCAAGCTGCTGCGCGACCAGTTCACCAAGGACCACGTCATGGCCGAACGCTTCTTGCGCGAGGCCAAGGCCGCGGCAGCCATCGGCCATCCGTGCATCATCGACGTCGTCGATGCGGGTGTCGACGACGTCGCCGGTGTCTACGTGGCGTTCGAGTTGCTCGAAGGCCTGGACCTGGCCGAGGCGCTCAAAGCCAAGACGCTGCCCATCACCGAGATCCTCGACCTGGGGGACGCGGTGCTCGACGCGTTGGAGGCCGCGCACCGGGCAGGCGTGGTCCACCGGGACATCAAGCCGCCCAACATCTTCCTCATCGACGGCCAGTGTGACAAGGAGCATGTGCGGGTGCTGGACTTCGGCGCGGCCAAGCGCCAACAGGTCAGCTCCGACGAGTCCCTCACGGTGGTGGGCACGGTCATCGGAACGCCGGCTTACATGAGCCCCGAGCAGGCCGCGGCGGCGCCGGTGGACGTTACGACCGACATCTGGGCGGTGGGGGCGGTGTTGTTCCGGGCGTTCGCCGACCGGCCTCCCTTCGTCGCAAGCAACATGAACTTGCTGCTTGCGTGCATCATCCGCGACACGGCCCCGAGCCTCGCCGAGTTCCGCCCCGATCTGCCGAAGGCCATCGTGGCCGTGGTCGACAAGGCGCTGCAGCGATCGCCCAACAATCGGTGGCAGAGCGCCGAGGAAATGCGGCTCGCGCTGCGGGCGGCCCGAGCCGAGGCCGCCTCGCCCGTTTCCACCCAGCCGCCGCCGGTGTCCGCACCGGCCCAGGAGCCTTCCGGCCCGATCGATGAGCCCACCGACAACACGGCGACCCGCGAGCCCGTTGCGTCCCACCGCCCGCCCGCACGCAACACGCAGACCCTGATCGGTGTGGGAATTGCGGTGGTCCTGCTCGGCGCTGTCCTGCTCTACGCCGCCCTGGGCTCGCCGCGCTCGTCCCTTTCTCGCGCAGCCCCGGCTGCGACCGAGCCGTCCGGCTCGAGCCTCGCGGCCCCATCGAACGCGCCGCCCGTTGTCTCGGCATCCGCACCGACAGCGGCATCGGACGCTGCGGAGCCGTCCTCCGCCGTGGAGCGCCCGCCCGCCTCGCAAGCGCCGCCCGGCGCCACGTCGGTTCCTCGCAGCGCCCCGGGCCCGCGCAGCCAACCCAACCCGACCCCTGAAGCCACGGCGACCTCGCATCGTCGCGTCGCCCCCATCCGGGAGTACGAATGAAAACGGCCTGGCTGATCGCTCTCATCGTATTCGGGCTTCTCGCGTTTCCCCTACAGGCCGCCGCGCAGAGCAAGGATCCTGCCGTCGAGCACTTCGAGCGCGGTGTCGCCCTGTTGGACGATGCCCAATACGCAGGCGCGGCTGCCGAGCTCGAGCGCTCGCTGGCTCTGCGCGAGACGGCCCCAGTGCTCTACAACCTGGGCCTGGCCTATCGCGGAGTCGGCAGGTATCGCGACGCTATCAAGCAATTCGAACGCTTCCTGGTGATCCGCGACGAAAAGAAGCACAAGAAGATGGCGGAGCTGGTCGAGACGTTGCTCAAGGAGCTCAAGGCCGCGCTGGTTCACGTCGATCTCCGCGTCTCGGGCGGGGCCACGAGCATTCGGCTCGACGATCAACCCTTTGCCCAGCACGACGGCAGCTTCCCGATCGAGCTGGACCCGGGCGAGCACGCCTTCGAGGCGGAGCGCTCCGGCTACTCCCCCGTAAGGAGGTCGTTGTCCCTCAAGCCGGGCGAGCAGACGACTGTTGCTCTTGACGCCAGCAGCCAGCCCAAGCCCGCGAAGGTCACCATCGAGGTCACGCCGTCCGAAGCCGAAATCTGGCTCGACGGCAAGCTGGTGGGGCGCGGACGCTATCGCGGAGTCGTGGATCGCGGATCGCACACGCTGCGCGTCGAGGCTTCGGGCTACGAATCCGCCCAGCGATCCCTGCGGGCGAATCCAGGCGCACAAGAGCAGCTATCGATCGCCTTGAACAAGAGCTCCCAGCCGCTCACGCAGAAGTGGTGGTTCTGGGCCGGCAGCGCGGCCGTGGTGGGAGCCACCGTGCTCGCCATCGTGGTCGCCCAGCCCCAGCAGCCCAGCCCGCACGAGGGGACCCTGGGCTTCGTCACGGAGGCGCTGCGATGACCCGTCACCTCGCGCTCCTGCTGGCCTTCCTGGCGACCGGCTGCTCCGCCGACCCGCTCACCGAGATGGTGGTCGTCATCAACTCGGACATGAGCTCGCCCGGCGAGTTCGACGGCTTCCGCGTGGTGGTCACGGGCAATGACCAGCAGGTCACCACCGATCGCCACTACTTCCTGGGCGACCTCGAGGGACAGGTGGCGCTGCCCGCTGACTTCGGCGTTACGCCCAAGAACGACGATGCGTCGCGCCGCCTGACGGTGGAGATCTCGGCCACCCTGTCCGGAGCGCCGCTGTTCTCCACGCGAGCCGTGACCGGGTTCGTCAAGGGCAAGACGTTGCGCCTGGACATGTTCCTGGCCCGCAGGTGCCTGACCGAAGCCGCGCAATGCCAGCCCAACGAGACCTGTCGCGTCAACGGCTGCGCGCCAGAGCAGGTCGATCCCTCGACCCTGCCCTCGTTCGATCCGAATGCGCCGCTGGCCTCGGAATCCACCACATGGCTGCAGACCGCAGGCAGCTCGGCCGCGGACGACTGGATGGGAACGGCGATCGACGCCGACGGCAACGTGTACGCGGCGGGACATCACGACGCCGACATCAGGATGGGCGGCCAACTGTATCCGGCCAGCCAGACCGCGGCGATGATCGCCAGCTACGATCGCGCTGGCAAGCTCCGGTGGTTCAAGTCCTACAATGGCCAGTACCTGGCCGTGGCCTCGGGGGTCGCGGTGGGCCCGAACGGGCACGTGTGCGCCACGGGCTGGTTCGACGGCCAATTGCAAATGGACGACCAACTGCTGGACTCGGGCGGATACCAGAACACGTTCCTGGGCTGCTACGACAGCGCGGGCAAGCTGTCGTGGGCCAAGACGTTTGGCGACCAGGGCAACGTGCAGACCAGGGCCGTGGCCGTGGCGCCCAACGGCGACATCGGCATCGCGGGCGTCTATCCGAACGTGCAAAACTTCGGTGGTCCCCCGCTGCCGGCGGCACGCGAGGACGACGCCTTCGTCGCCCGGTTCAACTCCACGGGACAGCACGAGTTCTCCTGGGGCTTCGGCGGAGAGACGGGTGACGACATCGGGCGGGCCGTGGCATTCGACAGTCAATCGAACATGCTCGTAGCGGGCTACGTGTCCTCCGGCACGGTCGATTTCGGCGGAACGCAAGTCACCTTCACTGCGCCCAAGAACGCGTTCGTCGTCAAGTACCGGCCCGACGGCACCCTGGCCTGGGTCCGAACCTTCGAGAGCGGCGACGCCCAGAACCTGCACAGCGTGGCGGTCGGCCCTGACGATCGCGTGGCGATCGCCGGTGCCTTTCCGGGCTCGGTCGACTTCGGCCAGGGCAAGCTTCAGTCGGCCGGCGACCTGGACGCGGCGGTCGCCGTCTTCACGGCAGACGGCACGCCCATGGCCTCGGCGCTCTTCGGAGGACCCGGCGCCGACGTGGCGTACGGCGTGCGATTCTCGGGCGACAGCGTGATCGTCTCCGGCTCCTTCACGGGCGACATGGCGTTCCGCGGCACGAGCATCCTGGGAGCGAGCGATCAGAACGGCTTCGTGCTGGCGCTCTCGCCAGACCTGTCCACCGTGCGTTGGGCCCACAGCCTGGGCGGCACGGGGACCGACAGCGTCGAGAGCCTCGCCGCAACCTCGTCGACCGTCGTCGCAGCGGGCCAGTTCGCCCAGCAGCTCGACTTCGAGTCGGCGTCGGCCACGTCGGCCGGGGGACAGGACGCGTTCGTGCTGCACTTTGCGCCGTAGGGCGCGATCCCTTCGCACCTCGCCACGCCCCTCGCAGGTTCGTGATATGCATCGTCTGCGAGGAGGCATCCATGCCTGGTTATCGAGCTGCGGACGGCGAACCCGTTGTGGTGGTGTTGGATGGAAACGTCGTGGGGATTGACATCGAGTCGGGTGCCCGCTTGTGGTCCCTGCATTTCGCCAACGTGGAGCGCTTGCTCGCCCAAGGGGATCGGCTCTACGTGTGCGCGGGCAAGTTCCTGCACTGCGTCGACAAGCGAACGGGCGAGCAGGTGGGAAGCATCGCCCTCGACTTCCCCGTGAGCGCCGCCATCATGCGGGGCGATCGCATCCTGGTCGCCGGGCCCGAGGGAGCGGCCTGCTTCACCGTGCAGGGCAGCAAGATCTGGTCGGCGGCGGTCAAGTACAACTCGAAAAAGCTGTTGTCCCTCTCGCGGAGGCTCGAGTGCGTCAACGCGGCCGGGAGGCCCTTGTGGGAGAATCCTCTCGCGCAGGGCGCGGTCGCCGTAGCCCTCGTGGCAGGGGACGACGTGGTGCAGCCGGACTTCACCGCGTAGCACTGCGCGGCCGAAGTGCATCGCCAGCGAGCCCTCGACGGTCTGCCGACCGGCAGGCGAGCAGGGCTACGGCGGTCCCTCCCTCCCGTCTTCGATGCTATGGTGTCCCCGATGGGCCAGCAGCTCCCCGCTTCCAATCCTTCCCTGCTGCCGTCCCGCTTCCGCCCCGCTGCCGGCTACGCGCTGTTCTTCGCCTACGCGCTCAACGCCGTCTACCTCCTGGTCTCCAGCTCCGTTCTCGCTACCGGCTTGCTCGCCTCCTATCCGGCCTGGCACGCCTGGCACCGTTTCGGTCGGCGGCGCGCCCTGGCTTTCGCCGCCATCGTCCTGCCGGTCACCTGGGCGGTCGAGGCCGCCGGCGTCCGTTGGGGTTGGGTCTTCGGCCGATACCACTACACTGCCCTGCTCGGCCCTCAGCTCCTGGGCGTTCCCGCCTTCATTCCCGTCGCATGGGCCGTCGTTCTCTACCTCTCTCACGGCCTGGCCGACGCCATCCTCGGCCCCCTGGACGCGCGCGCTCTTCGGACCAGGCGCGGCCTGCCCCATGCCATGTCGTCCATCGCCCGCAGGGCGGCGCTCGGCGCCCTGGCCGCAACCGCATGGGACGTGGGCATGGATCCCCTCCTGTCCC
>JAJZQG010000331.1 GCA_021847645.1 Myxococcales bacterium | reverse complement strand
CCGTGACCGTGACCGTGACCGTGACCGTGACCGTGACCGTGACCGTGACCGTGACCGTGACCGTGACCGTGACCGTGACCGTGACCGTGACCGTGACCGTCGCCAGAACTGCTAACAGCTATGGGGGGTGACGGGCGGGGCAAGCCAGTGCCCCGGACGGAGCAACGCTACCCCATGGCAATGCGCCGTCCCGGACGGGTCTTGCGCAGCAGGGCAGACCGACTGCCAATTAGCGCATCGCGTGCTGGGATTTGTCTTGACCTGTTCGATCTCGAGAGTAGCATCGTGGGGAATTAGTGGTTTGGGCTGCGAGGGAGGGGACCAGCAGGGGGCTGGGTGGCGTGCATTGCATCGCTCCGGCGCCGGGGCAAAGCGTTGTTGGCGCCGGGCGGTGGACCGTAGAGGGTTGAACGGCCCTGTTTCGGCGGGTACTTCCGGATGCGGCTCAGGGGCGAACCAGTGCGTGTTGGAGGGAATGGGCCATGACACACAGCGTATACAAGGTGATCGAGTTGGTCGGGTCGAGCCCGGATTCGTGGGAGAAGGCCGCGATGTCGGCGGTGGAGCTGGCGGGCAGGAGCCTGCGGGACTTGCGCGTAGCGGAGATCAGCCAGCTCGACATGCACATGGAGAACGGCAAGGTGGTGGCCTACCGCGCCAAGGTCAAGGTGTCGTTCAAGTACGAATCCGGACCATGATGGACGGCGTGACCGGCCCTTGCGGGGACCGTCAAGGAGTGCGTGAGCGGGCGGCGCGCCAGCGCTTGTAGGCCCCGGCTCCGAGCAACGCCGGGGCGGCCACGACGCACACGGGGCACAGCGCGCCACCGACGGCAGCGGACACGGCGCCGATCACACCGACGGTCAAGGCAGCCGCAAAGAAGGAGTTGGACTGCGCTCGAAGTCCGGGCTGCTCCGGTGTGACCTCGGCCGGCGCCGGGTCATGCTGGGAACTCATGCGGCGTGAGAGGCGCGGGATCTGAAAAGGGTTCGCCGACTGCGCGGGAGTCGGGCCGTCCTGCTGCCGGCCCTTGGGATCCGGGGTTGCGGGTTGCCGTTGCGCAGCCAGCGCTGCACCGCGACAGCCCCGCCGGCATCGGCCGGGCTAGCCGTCTTCGCGCTCAAGCCAGACGCGCGGCTCGATGCCGGGTTCCTCGGCACGCTCGATGTGCACGACCAAGGGATGGCAGCAGGTCGGGCACTCTTCCACATAGGTCTGGTGCTCGCCGCCGCCGATATCGACGGGCACGGCGCCGAGCCTGCCGCAGAAGGGACAACGCAGCTTGACGGCATCCTTCAACTCTTCTCGCGTCGGCTTCATGCCCTTATTGTCGTTCCGTCCATGCCAGTGCGCAAGTGTGCACGGGCCAATTAGCATGGATTTGGGAACGCCGCCCAGACGCGGGCCGTGGGCTTGACTCGGACCCGCCGGCAACCCCATGAAGGGCAGGGGAGGGGGCCATCATGAAGGGCAAATGCGGCGCAGGGATCGGAATCTGGGCGCTCGCCACGGCTGCGCTCACGCCGGCTTTGTCGGCGTGTCGATCGGATACCTCGGCCGCCACGGCGGACGCCGGGACCGACGCTTCCTTCGACGCGGGGACGGACCAACAATCCGACGTCGGGCTCGATGCGATCATCGACGTACCGTCGGGAGGCTGCCAGATCCACGCGGACTGCCCTTCCGGACAATTGTGCGGCGCAAGCGGCTCGTGCGTCGACGTTTCGGACCTGTGCCCGGGCGGGTGCGAGGCGGGCATGACGTGCAGCGGTGGGGGCGGCTGCGTGGCGGTGGGCGGCTGCAAGATCGACGCGGACTGCGCGTCGAGCTTCGTGTGCGACGTGGCGAGCTCGACGTGCGTGCCGGGGGGCGGCTGCGGCGCGAGCGAGTTCACCATCGACGTCGTCCAGCCGAACGTGATGTTGGTGGTCGACCGCTCCGGAAGCATGGGGGACGCGGACGTTCCGGGCACGAACATGACGCGCTGGCAGGTGACCGTGCAGACCATCGATACGGTCACCACGGCGTATGCGAACAAGATACGGTTCGGGCTCGTGCTCTTCTCGGCGTGCGAGCCCGGAGGCTGCTCGCCGGGCACCATCGTCCTGCCGATCCCATCGACGCCCGCCCAGATCAACCAGACCGCGGCATCGACCGAGCTGTGCAACAGCAACGATCCGGAGACGAGCATTGGCAGCACGCTCCAAGCGCTGGTGGGGGAGCCGTCGCTGCAGGATCCGGGACGCGCGAACGCGATTCTCCTACTGACGGACGGGCAGGACAACTGTGGCGGCGGCGGGGCCGAGGCGGCGCAACAGCTCATCCAGCAGACCGTGCCCGTCAAAACGTTCGTCGTGGGGTTCTCGGGCGACGTGAACGCCGACGAGCTGACATCGATTGCGCAGGCGGCCGGCACGGCGCCGTACTACCAGGCCGATGACGCGGCGAGCCTGCAGACGGCGTTCGACACGATCGCGGCGCACGTGGCGTCGTGCACCTATCAGCTGCAGAGCACGCCGCCGCAGGAGCAGCTGTACGTGTTTTTCAACAACGACCCTGCGGGCATCGCCAGCGACCCGGCCAACGGCTACACGTATGATCCGGCGACCAACACGTTGACCTTTCACGGCTCGGCCTGCGACGCGTTGCAGGCTGGGACCGTGACGGACATCGACGTGGTGTTCGGCTGTCCGAAGCCGACGCCCAGATAGGGCAGAGGGCTTCCGCACCAGACACTGGAATTGGGTGTCGCGGCAGGGAGGTTCGAACTACACTGCGTCCGCCATGACGGATGTAACCCGAACCTCGCACGAGTCGTCGACGCTGGCCCACTACCCCGGGATTCCCCCGGGCCGGCTCGGCGTGCTCGCGCTGATGGGGGCCGCTTCCGGGGTGGTCCCCCTGCCTTTCCTGCCCGCACGCATGCAGTATCGGATTCGCGGCGCGATCGTGCACGACGTGTGTCAGCGGCACGGGCTCGTGGCGACACCCGAGGCGCGGCGCATCCTGGGCGAGCCGGACTCGACCGATCCGCAGCGAGCGCGCATCCGCTCCGTGGGCAACTACGTGGCAAGTCGCGTGCTCAAGCGCTTGGGGCCGATCTGGGTGCTCACGCCGGCCCTCGCCGGCCTGGAGACCTACGCCCTCGGGCACCTGCTCAACCGCTACCTGGACGGCGCACGCACGCGCACCAGCGTGCGTATCAGCGCGTCGGAAGCGCATGTCGTCCGGCGCCTGATCGATCGGGCGCTCATCCGCGCGCTGTCGCCGTCGCTGCCGGTGGGTAACGAGAACCGGGTCGACGGCGCGTCGGTCGAGGACCTGCGCGAGGACCTGACGCGCCTGGCCGATGGCGCGCTGCTGTTCACGGCGTCGATCCCGGCGTGGCTGCTGCGCAGGCTCGAGGCCGCGTTCGACAGCATTGTGGCCGAAAACCCCGACACGGCGGACGCGGAGTGAACCGGGCGATCGATAGCGCGACGATCGTCGTGGTGGCGGCGGTCCTGGTGGACGGCGGCCGCGTGCTGGTCACCCAGCGTCCCGCGGGCTCTCACCTGGCGGGGATGTGGGAGTTTCCGGGCGGCAAGGTGGAAGCCGACGAGGACCCGCGCGACGCACTGGAGCGCGAGCTGCGCGAGGAGCTGGGAATCGAAACGTCGGTGGGCGAGATCGTGGATGTGACGTTCCACCGCTATCCCGGCAAGAGCGTGCTGCTGCTGTTTTATGAGACAGCGCTGTTGCCGTCGTCGCCGGCGCCGCGTTGCCTGGGCGTAGCCGACCTTGCATGGCAGAGCGCGAGCGAGCTGCGGGACGAGAAGTTCCCTGCGGCGGATGTGAAGGTATTGGCGAAGGTGCGCGGGTTGCTCGAGAGGCGGCAGGGCAATCGATAGGCGGAGCTCGGCACGTTGCCGCGGGGCGTGAATCGCGGGCCTGCGGGTGCGTGGCAGATTCACCCCCCAGAAGGTGAAGGGGAATCCCGACGGGTGCGCGGAAACGGTTGCGAAGCGCCCCGAGAACGTACAGGCTGCGCTTGTCTCCAGGAGGTTCGCATGCCGTCGAGCTCAACTCCGATCCAAGGATGGCCGCGGGCCGCGGCGCGCCTGGCCGCGGTTGTCGCGCTGTTGGCCACATCCGGCTGCTTCAAGGCCACGTTCATCAACCCCACGGTGGTGCCGGGCGAGACGCACGAGGAGTGGACCGACTTCTTCCTGGGGGGCGTGGTGGGCACCGAGGACTTCGACGTCCGCGACTTCTGCCCGGGCGAAGCAGCCATGGTCGCCACGGGAGGCGACTTCCTCACCGGGCTCGTCTCGGTCGCTACCCTTGGCATCTATGTGCCTCGCAAGGTGTACGTGACCTGCGCGCTCCTGCCTGCACCGCAGGCGATGCCCGCGGCTACGACACCGCCGCCCGCGGCGACTGCCCCGCAAGCGATTCCGTCGGCCGCGGTGCCGTCCGCGCAGCCCACGCCCGCGACACCGGAGGCTGCGCCCGGGTCGTTTACGCTTCCGCCCGCGCCGCCCTCTGCGGGAGGTGCGCCATGAGACGATTGTCCATCCTTGTGGCGCTCACTTCTCTCCTAGGCGCAGCCGGGTGCTACGCGACGACGATCCGATCGGGCCGCCCGATCAATCCGCAGCCGGTGATGCAGAAAGACGGCGCAACGGTCATCGTCTACGATGGCAAGTGGCACCATGGGTTCATCCTGGGCTTGGTCGAGGTGGGCGGCAACTACGACCTGGATGGCATTTGTCCCAACGGGTGGGCGGAGATTCACACCGAGTCGTCGTTCGTGAACCTGGTGGTCTCGGTGGTGACGGCGGGCGTGTATACGCCGCAGAGCGTGACGATTCGCTGCTCGACAGCGCCCAAGCCGCAACCACAGCCGCCGCCGCTGCCGGAGAATGTGAATCCGGGCACGCAGCCGCCGCCGCCCCCTCCGCCGCCGCCCCCGCCGGGTTACCAGCTCCCGCCGCCGCCGGCGTGACGGGGCATTCAGAACGTACCCTGCAACATCAATGACGCTCTGTCGCGTCCCGCGGCGAGCGTCGGAGTCACGCTCACCGATCCGAGGCTCATCGCCGTATCGCTTTCCACGGGCACTCTGTCGCGCGCCAGCACCGCGGCGTCCACCGCGATGGCGCCAGCCACGCCCAGGCCCACGCCGATGACGGCAGCGCCCAAGCAGCCCCAGTCGCCCTCGTCGCCGGACGGGTTGCAGGTGCGCGCAAAAGCGGCGCCGAGGAGCACGGGTGCGCCGACCCGCATGGCGAGGCTTCCGAATCCGCGCCACGTGTTTCCGTGGGACCAGTGCACGATCGGCCCGCCGAGGGCATAAACGCCCACGCCCAGCGCCGGATCGATATCGAGGGAGGCGAACGCGGCGGCGTCGGTCAGCAGCGTCTGCCAGCCGTACCAGCGTGACTTGGTGAGCTGCGGGACGTCCGGACCGCGGTCGGCGGCTGGCGGGGAGAGCGGGCCGGTCCAGGAAGCGCTGGGAACTGCCGCATAGGGATTGGGCTCCATCCACGCGGGCGCGGCTCCGGCAGGCGGAGTGGGCGGCGGAGGCAACGGTTGTGCGGGAGGGGCGACACCCTGTGCGGGGGATTCACGCTCCGCGGCATCGGGGGCGGACTGCGCGAGGCCCGGGCTGCAAAGCAAGAGAGACGCGAGCGCGACGACAACCGGCAGAAAGGGCGTGGTCGGGCGGTGCATGGCCCGAGGCGGTGCAAGGGACGGGCCGAGGCACAGCGGGACCGAATCGCGCTACGCCAGCTTCTCCACCGCGGACCGCGCGATCGTCACCACCACGGCGTCTTTCTTGATCTGCATCGTGGACTTGTTGATGCCCGCGTTCTTGAGGGCCGCTCGCAGCTTCTTCTCGAGCGCCCGGTCGGCCTTCTGCTTGGCCTTGGCCGCCGCGGTCAGCGGCTTCTTGGTCGCCGCGCGCACCGCCTTGGTCGCCGCCTCCAGCTCCCGCTTCGACACTTGCGATATCGGCTTGCCGGCGATCTTCGCATTGGCTCGTACCAGCGAGGCGGGTACGTCGTCTTCCGGCGTGGCCGCCGTGTAGGTCACCAGGGCATAGGCCTTCTCCTGGCCAAGCCGCAGGGCCTCGTCGCGCGGAATGCTCTCCACCAGACGGACCAGCTTGAAGGCCTGCGTCGCGCTCATCAGCTTGCGGGCGTCGAGCATCGCCTCGAAGCTGTCGAAGCCGATTGACGCATAAAGTTTGTTGGCGAGCAACTCCCGAAGGGCCTCGCCGATATCGTAGAAGTCCTCCGTGATGCGGGTCTTGCGTCGCTCGATGAGCGCCAACAAGGCCATTGCGCGTCGCTTGTTTGCCGCCAGCTGCTTCTTCGACTCCGCGCCGAGTGCCTTTGCCGCGTTGGTCCCTGCCATGGGGCCTCCTTTCACGGCGCCAGCGTACTTTGATTTCGCCGCGGAGAGAAGGGCTGCCGGGAGCTCCACCCGGGTGAAGCCCGGACTCCACCCGGGTGGAGTCGGCCCGAAGGACCGCGGGGCAGCCGCGGGACGAGGTTCCGCCCAAGAGGCTGCCTCATCGGAGAGCCAGAGCCATCTCGGGGAGCGCGTTCGTTCGCGTTCGGTGTGCACCTGAGCGTGCGCGGTCTTCATCGTCACCGGCGGGTGAGGATGGCGTCGACCCACACCATCAGGCTCGTACCATGCGCAGCGCCTGCCGGCTCGAGTTCCCCACGATCGTGCACACACCGGCGACGCCGGCGCCCGCGCTTGAGTGTCGGTGCCGCCGAACGAACACGAACACGCATGATGCGGTCGCGCGATCAAATAGCCTCTAAGGAGAGCCGGCGGGCGCCGGACCGCAATCGCACGGCCCCAGGCCGACCCGTCTTCCGTGCAGCGTTGTCCGCCCTGGCAGGCTGCCGGACCGACACACGCCTGCGGCGAGCACGGCTCCGACCGCACCCAACAGGAGACTCTGCAGCGTATGGTTCATGGCGTCCTCTGGCGCGAGTCCGGTCAGGGCCGTACCCGAACGCGGCGTCCTCTTGGAGGCAGTTCAACCAGCAGGCGGGTGCAGACACACGTCCGCCCGCCGGGTATCGCTCCTCTCCAGCCTGCCGGGTGTCGCTTCGCCGTCACCCAGCACGCCGATCGTAGCGCCCGTCCGCCCCGGGCCGTCCGCTGCTGCACGGACTCAGCCTCCAGAGCGATCCCTCAGAGCCGCCGTGGCACCTCCTGTTAGGTCATAACCCGCCACGTACCCACGGCGACCA
>JAJZQG010000330.1 GCA_021847645.1 Myxococcales bacterium | reverse complement strand
ACGGGCGGAACGAGCGCGGGAGGCGCGGCAGGTGCCGGAACTGGCGGCTCGGATACCGGCGGAGCGGCCGGTGCGGGCGGAACGAGCACGGGCGGAGCGGCCGGTGCGGGCACGGGCGGAACGAGCACGGGAGGTACGGGCGGCGCGCAAGCTGGCGGCGCCGGAGGCTCGAACACGGGCGGCTCGAACACGGGCGGCTCGGGTGGAGGCATTGCAGCGGATTCGGGAACAGACGGTTCCGCCAGTGGCGCGCCGGGCGAAGTTGCGTCCAACGACACCGGCGGGTGCTCGTGCAGCACGCCCGCGGGGACCCATCCGGACGGGCGTGCCGCGCTGTTCGGCATGGCCGTGGCGTTGGGCCTGGCCCTGCGCAAGCGTTCGCGCAGGGGTGAATAACACATAGTCGCAATCGCATCCGATCGCTGGGACGGCGGACATCTCACCTTGCCATGGGACGTCCGTCGATCCATCGCGGATCCCCGACTCTTGCAGAGGATTGTTAGTCAGCTGTCGGCGCGTCGCCGAGCACCGACTGG
Source organism: Myxococcales bacterium (assembly GCA_021847645.1). Lineage (GTDB taxonomy): Bacteria > Myxococcota_A > Polyangia > Polyangiales > Polyangiaceae > JAJZQG01. The sequence continues at coordinate 6,777 of JAJZQG010000330.1, read as the reverse complement.
ATGGCAGACACCATCTGCGCGACCGTTATCGGCTTTCGCAGCACCTGGTCCACGCCCGCCGTTGCGAGCGCCGCCGCGTCGAGCCCGACATCATTGCCCGTGCACAGCAGCACGTGTGCGTCCGGGCGCAGCGCCTTGACCCTGGACGCCAGCTCGTCGCCACGCAGCTTGGGCATCGCCAGGTCGGTCACGAGCAGGTCGAAGGGCTGCGAGCCGGATTCGATCGCGCGCAGCGCCTCCGTGCTGCTGTTATAAGCGTCAACGCGATAGCCCGCGTGCTCGAGCGCGATCCGGAACACGGAGGTGAGCATCTCCTCGTCGTCGACGAACACGATCCGGCCAGTGCCTGGCGCCGGGGTACGGGGCTCGACGGCGGGCTCCGGGGCCTTCGGACGGGCGACGGGCAGCCAGACGTCGAAGCGTGCGCCGCGGTTCGGCTCGCTGTGCACTTGAATGTTGCCACCGCGGCTGCGGACGATCCCGTGCACGACCGACAAGCCCAGCCCGGTGCCCTGGCCGCCCGTTCGCGTGGTGAAGAAAGGCTCGAAGAGCCTGCGCTGGACCTCCTCCGTCATCCCGCAGCCGTCGTCGGCCACCGACAAGAGGACATAGCGTCCGGGCGAAAGACCCACCCGAAGAGCGGCGGAGGACTCGTCGAGCACTGCGTCTTCCAGGCTCACCTCGATGTGCCCCGGGTTCGGGCCAATCGCCAGCGACGAGTTGGTGCACAGATTGATGACTATCCGCTCGAGATCGCCGGGTGCCAGCCGCGCGTGCGCCTCGCTCGACGATAGCAGGGTCACCTCGACCGAGCTCGGGATGGTGGCGCGAACCAGCTTCAGGGCGTCCTCGAGCACCGTCTGGACCCGAACCGGCTGGGCGTCGTCGGGCAGCCCGCGGCTGAAGGCCAGGATCTTCCTGGTCAGCTCGGCCGCTCGCCGCGCGGCCCGAAGCACCTGCTGCAGGTCTTCCACGATCTCGGGCGGATTTCCCGCGACCGCCAGGGCCAGCTCGGTGTAGCCGATGACCCCGCCCAGCACGTTGTTGAAGTCGTGGGCGATCCCGCCAGCGAGCGTGCCAATCGCCTGCATGCGCTCGGACTGCGCCACCCTGGCTTCCAGCTCGACCCGCGCGGTAACGTCCCGCTGCGCGGACACATAGCCCGTTGTCCGCCCTTCGGCGTCTCGGATCGCCACAATCGTCGCATCCTGCAGGACCGGACGGCCGTCCTTGGTGCGGTTGGTTAATTGCCCGCGCCAGGTCTCTCCGCCGGCCAAGGCGGCATACAGCTCCTCGTAGAACGCGGCATCGTGCTTGCCACTGCGCAGGATCGACACATGCTGGCCCACGACTTCGTCGCTGGAATAGCCGGTCGTGGCCTCGAACGCGGGATTGACATATTGGATGATGCGGTCCGCGTTCGTGATGATGATGTCTTCCGCCGCCTGCTCGACCGCGGCCGCGAGAAGCGCAAGACGCTCCTGCATGTGCTTCTGGTCGGTGATGTCTCGTACCACGCTCACGAGCTGGTCATCGCCCAAGGGCACCGTGCGGGTCTCGAGCACCCGCCGCTCCGCGCCCGTGCCCGCGACCACGTCGTGCACGAACATCGTGTGCGCGCGAGGCTCGTCGTCAAACAGCCGCCGGATATCGGCGGAAACCTCCTCGGGCAGGACGTCGGACGCCGGCTCGCCATCGGGCTCGGCATCTTGCTGGTCCGCGTCGCTCGCGGCCCTGGAGTGATAATCGAGGACGGTTCCGTCGCGGCGCATGACGAAGACCTGGTCGGGCAGCGCCGCGAGAATAGCCCTGGTTTTCTGCTCGGCCGCGGTGAGCTGTCGCGTCTTTCGCTCCCGCAGAGCGACTTCCTTCTCCAGTGCCGAGGTGCGCTGCCTGACCTTGCTGCGCAGTTGCTGTGCCCAGACCAGGCTCGCCACTGCCAGCAACAGCACGCCCCCCAAGCCGTAGCCCAAGACATTCAGGAGCACAGCGCGCCTGCGCTCGCCTGCTGTGGGATCGGGCAGGAACCCCGCGAGCCGGCTGGTGTTGGCGGCCTCGCCCATGTTCACGAGCTCCTGCGCCATGCGCTCCCAGCGGCCTGGGTTCATGTGGCCCAGCTCGACCAGCGAGGGCATCACCATGCGCTGCATGACCTTGGCTTCTTCCAGGAGCATGTCGCGGGACATGCGGTTGGCGTTGGCCGTCGGCATGGCGACGATCTGGTCCGCGAGCTCCTCGGGATGGGCCATGGCGTAGTCCCATCCGCGCATCGACGCCGCGCGGAACGCCTCGACCATGGCCGGGTCCGATGCGACCATCTTCTCGCTGGTGAACAGGGTGTCGCCGTAGAAGTCGATGCCGTAGTCGACGGGCCTCAGCAACGAGACCTCGACCCCCATGTGCTCTAACCGAAGAGGCTCGTCCGTCACGTAGGCGGACATCGCGTCGACGCGGCCGTCGAGAAGATCCTGGAGGCTCCAGGTGTGCCGGCGGATCGTCACGGCGGACGGGTCGCCGTCCTTGCTGACTCGGATGCCCTCGCGCTTGAGCAGGGCGAGCAGGGGACTCGAGCCGCGGCTGCGGTCCATGACCACACGCCCGATCAGGTCGGAGGGCGTGCGGATACCCTTCGATTTCAACGAAACGATGACGTACGGCGAGTGTTGGAACACTACGGCGAGCGCCACGACGGGAGCGCCGTGCAGGCGTGCATTCAACAGGTCGCCGCCGTCCTGCACGCCGAAGTCAGCCTTGCCGTCGACGACCTCGCTGGTCGGGGGTCGATCGGGCGCGCCCTCGATGATGTCGACATCCAAGCCGGCCGCGTCGTAGTAGCCGTGCGACTTGGCCGCGTAGTACCCGGCGAACTGGAACTGGTGATACCACTTGAGCTGGAGCAGGACATGGCGCGGCGCGGCCACGGCATTGCCCGCCCCCGCCAGGAGCAATACGGCCACCGCTCCCGCCAGGAACCACGTCAGCAATCGGTTGTTGCGCACGCCTGCCTCGATGACGACATCTCCATCTTGGCTGCTCGGATAGGACGGACGACGGGCAGCATCATACGGAACTGGAGCGGGCAACGCAAAGGGTTGAGGACGGCCCTGCGCGGGTCCGGCGTGGCGATCGCTTCGCCGTTCGGTGAAATCTGCGGGGGCAGGGGTGGACGCGCCGGGGCGCGACCCGCAGGTCGGGGCGTGGAAGCGCCCGCCGGAGGAAGAGAAGAAGAACCTCCGCGAGCGGGGCAAGCGGATCGGGCGGACGGGCTACAACCTGTTCGTCAGCGAGCACATGGCGCGAGCGCGGGCGGAGGCCGAGGCGAGGAAGGCCGACTAGGAAAGCTTTCGGCGGGCTGCCGAACGCTGGCCGATGCGGTGAGGTGCCAGGTGACGGGCCTGGCCTGTACGATCGTGGGACTTCGAGGTACACCACTTCCCCCGCCACCACCGTTCGCACGACCCCCGGCTCTTCTCGCTCGTACGCCGACACCCGCGTCGGGTCGCCGCGCAGTACCACGTAGTCCGCCCGTTTGCCCCGCACCAGCCGGCCCGTCGGCCGCCCCCGCCGATCGCGCTCGATCCAGCCGCCTTGCGGATCGGGCGTGTGCCGGTCGATTCCCAGGGCGCTCAGCGCCTGACGGTTTACGAGGCACTCGTGGAAGCTGTAGTGCAGCATCAGCAGAGGCTGGTGCGGACACGCGGCGTCGAGCTCGTCCTGCGTGGGATAGCTGCGACAGAATCAATCCGTCGATGCGTCGCCGTCCGTGCCCCCCGCACCGCCGGTCGCCGCGCCTGCCGCGCCAGCGGAACCGCCGTCGCCGCCCGTGCCGCCGGTCGAGCCTCCGGTTCCCGCCGCACCGCCCGTTGCGCTGCCTGCCGCACCGCCCGTTGCGCTGCCCGCCGCGCCTCCCGTTGCGCTGCCCGCCGCGCCGCCCGTTGCGCTGCCTGCCGCACCGCCCGTTGCGCTGCCTGCCGCGCCGCCCGTTGCGCTGCTGCCTGCCGCGCCGCCCGTTGCGCTGCCTGCCGCGCCGCCGGTGGCTTGTCCTGCCGCGCCGCTCGAACCGGCCGTGCCGGCCTGGCCGCCCTGGCCGGCGTTCCCGCTGTTGCCGCCGGTTTGGCCGCCGCCCGTGGCTCCCGTGCCGCTGTCCGGCTTGTAGAAGCTCTCCAGGTCGAACGTGTGGTCCGGATAGCCGCACGATACGATCGTCGCAAACGACACGCACCCGACCGCGAGCATCCAGCGGTGAGCAGAAGCCATCAGAACACCCCCGATACGTTGGCGCCGAGCGCGTCGTGGCCTGCTCCGAACGAGAGTTGGAGCTGCTGAACAGGCTGGGAGGCCGTGGCCGCGGGTGCGGGCTGGCCCTTGATGATCACGAACGTTCCGAAGGCGCTGCCCGCCAGGCCAGCCAGGAAGAACACGTTGCCCAAGGTCGTATAGACCTTCCCGCGGTTGGACGTGGACTCGGACGCTGCGGGGCAATGGCTCGCCAGGCAGGCGTTTTCCAGGTCGTTGATGGTGCCTTGCCGCAGATAGTAGAACACGCCGCCGGCGACCACGCTGGCCGCGCTCGCGCCTAGAATGATGTAGCCGGTGCGCTTGGGGATTCCTATCCAGGGCTTTTCCGCGCCGGTGTCCGCGGCGGGAGCGCGTTGCGGGGCAGGGGCCGGGGCGGCGACAGGCGCTTTGACGTTGACCGTCACGTCCTTGCGCTCGCCCTCCGCGATCGTCACCTCTTGCACGATCGGCTCATGGTGGCCCGCCGGGCGGGTCGCCACACGGTGCGTGCCCGGATCGACCGACATGGGCGAGCCGAGGGACGCCGACCCGAGCGCGACACCATCGAGCGAGACGGTGGCGCCGGCAGCGTCCTCGGGCAAACGGATGGTCAGCTTGGGAAGCCGGGCCTCGAGCGTGGTGCGCGCCTCGTCCGCCTGCTTTCGAACGTCTTCGAGCTTCGGCTCGTCGGACTTGTCGACGGCCATGCGATACATTCCCACCGCTTCGGTCCAGCGACCGAGGTGCTCGAGGCACCGGCCCTGGTGGAAGAGAATCTGGGGCGTGGCCTTGACGGCAGCGGCTTCCTGGAACTTCTCGAGCGCCTTGGCCCAGTCGTTCGCCGTCTCCAAGGCAAGTCCGGCCTGGAATGCAGTTCTGGCCTTGGTGCGATCGGCCTGCGAGATGTCGTCGGCGTGCGCGACCGCCGAGGAGGTTCCGGCTCCGAGCGCGAGCGCGCCGGCCAATGCCCACACGCGCCACGTGCGCTGTCGTCCGCTGTCGAGTCGATTCATGGTGCCTGCCTGGCCGCACACCATATCATCGCGGCGCCGACGGATCGAGCGGGCAGCAACGCGCACACCCGATCAATCCGAGGCGTCGCGCCATCAGATCCCCGGATCGTCGACCGGCGGCGTCCACTTCTTCGTAGGCGTTTTTCCCTTGCCCTGACGCGTGTGCGTCGTGCGCGGCGGCTCTTGCCTGGCGCCCGGGGCGGCCTCGGCCGAGGCGCTGTCGTCCGGCGCGGCCGACGCGGCCTCGGCTGCCGAGCTTTCGGGCCCGGCCGAGGCGGACACCGCGGCAACGGGCGGTACGGGCTCGATCGCGGCCGACGAGCTGGCGGGTGGCGCGACGGCGCTGGGGGGAGCCAATGTCGTTGCAGTGGCCGGGTCTCGGTGGGCACGCGGGCGCATGGCGAGGACCAGCACGCCGATCGACACCGCGGCCACCACGCCGACGGCGATCACACCTGCAAGCGTGCGACGACTGCGAGGCCGCGACCTGGGCGCATCGGTTTCGGAGCCGGAAATCGTCTGCTCGGTCGCGGGCGGGGCAGGGGGCGCGGTGACGAGCTTGGGCGATGTCGGCGCCGAGCGGGCGGAACCCGGAGCGAGCTGGTTGCCGGACGGGCCGGTGACTGCCACGGATGAGCTTTCGCCGGTGCCGCTGGACAGCTCGCGGGCCGCCTGTTTGAGCGCGGCGCGGAACTCCTGGCCCGCCTGTCCGATGAGCGGCTTGACGAACGCGTGCACGTCTTCCGTGGTGGCGCGCGAGGCGCCGACGAACACCGTGTCGAGGGACTTGAGCATGTCGGCCGCGGTCTGGAAGCGGAACTCGGGCTCGCGGTCGAGCGCGCGCAGGACGATGTCTTCCAGGGCCTGCGGGTAGGGCTCCTTGACGAGCGTGCTGGGCTTGGGGAGACGACGGCGCAGGATGTTGTTCATCGTGGCGCCAGCGTTGTCCGAGCGGAACGGGTGATGTCCGGTGGTCAGCTGGTACAGGATGATGCCCAGCGCGAACAGGTCGGTCCGGCGATCGACCGGCTTCTGCAGCACCTGTTCGGGCGCTAGGAAGTAGAGCTTGCCCCGGATCTGCCCGTCGGCCGTCTCGGCGCTGATCCTGCCGAGCGCCTTGGCCACCCCGAAGTCCACGATCTTCACCAGGCCGCTCTCGTCGACCAGGATGTTCTGGGGTGAGACGTCGCGATGCACGACCTGCAGCAGGCTGCCGTTCTCGTCCTTGAGCTCGTGGGCGGCGTGCAGGCCGGCGCACACGTCGAGCAGGATCTTGACCGAGATGTTGAGCGGGATTCCGTTGTGCCGCGCGGCCTCGCGCATGATGGTCGCCAGCGGCGCGCCGTCGACCCACTCCATCACCAGGTACAGAAGACCGTCCTGCTCGCCCAGGTCCAGGATCTCGACCACGTTCGGGTGGCGGATGCGCGAGGCGATGCGAGCCTCGTCGAGGAACATGCGCTCGGCGTTGGGGGCCTCGCTCAAG
>JAJZQG010000329.1 GCA_021847645.1 Myxococcales bacterium | reverse complement strand
GGCTCTGTGCGACCAGCTCACTTCGATGCAGGCCGTCTTCCCCGGATCTGGCCTGCGGATGGTCTTCTCCGTCTTACAGGGCAGAACGCCATCATGAACCTTCAACTCCATGTCCCGACATCAGATGGGTATGCAGGGACCTTGCGCGAGCTGCCATGTTTCGGCTCGGACGACCTGGCGAACGGAATCGCAGCGTGCTCGAGCGCGGCGATTGCCTCGTTGGCGAAGCGCATCGCGCAGACGCCGTCCCTTGCGGAAACCGGAGGCGGCGCCCCGTTCCGAAGAGACCGAGCCCACGCCGCCAGCAGCAGCTCCAGATCCCCACCGTGCGCGGGAACCCGGCAGCGCTCGCCCGCCGGGCCGACGACCCGGAGCTGCTCGGCGTGTTGCCGGCGCGTCCACTGCAGCAGGTTGCCGGATTGCAGCTTGGCTTCGACCCATATCCCCTCGGACGGCGCAGCGAACCACAAGTCGATCTGCACCGGCAGGGAGGGAAACAGGCTGCTTCGCGCGTCGATGCGCACGCGTTCCGGGGGCGATTCACCGTGCCAGGATGCACGGGAAACCCCGAGCTGCCCTCCGTCGAGCAGAAAGGCTGCCACGTCGCCGTGATGAATCAGCAGTTGGAAGAGCGAGTCGCGGGACCACGCAGGCAGCGAATCCCGACTGCCCTTTGGTGCGAAGCGGCGCACCATCACGCGTGCCAGGGCAGCGGGACCCCCGCTGAGACGCAGCTCGGCAGCGAGCTCCTGAAGCCCGGCCGCGTAGCGCAATTGCTGGATCACACCGATTCGTTCTCCGCCCTGGCCAGCGAGGGCCTCGGCTTCGTCGACGCTGGCGGCCAGCGGCTTTTCCACCAGGCAGGGCAGCCCTCTCGCCAGACAGGCGCGGGCAAGCCCCGCGTGGCTCTCGGTGCTCGACGCGACCAGGACCGCGTCCAGGTGCTGCATGGAACACAGCTCCTCGAGCGATCGGGCCCGATCCATCCTCGCGGTGAGCGCGGGGAGATCTTTTTCGACGGCGTGCGGCGAGACGAGACCGACAGCCTGGAAGTCGCCGGTGCGCTGCAGCCCTGCAGCCAGGACGACCGCCCTCTGGCCAGTGCCCGCGATTGCCACGCGCAACGCTTCGGCACCGGGACTGCGCTGCACGCGAAGTGCTCCCTCGGCGAGCCTACCGGCGCCGACGGCGGCGGCTTGGGCGGGTACGCCACCTTCCTGCAGAAAGGCCGCCTCGCCGGCACGCCTCGCGCCCGGGTCGTGGTCGCGAGCCATTTGGAAACCTTCCGCCTGTGCGACGGTAATGCGCGGCCCATCGACGGGAACCAGCTCGCCGGTACCGTACATGTCGGCGTAGGACTTCCACACTCCGGAACAAATGAGGTCGAAGCGGCACGAGGCGCAGCGCGGCGACTTGCACTTCTGGAACGAGTCCTCGACGGCCGCGCCGTGACAGACCTTCAGGACGTCGCTGAAGGAGACGAACTCGCCCAGCTGGCACGGCGGCACGCCCTGGCGGGAACCCACCACCACCTCCAGGCCCAGCTCCCGCGCCCGCCCCAGGGCCTTGTGAAGCGGCGGCATCGCGTCCGCGTAGCGCGGCACGAGCTCCGAGAGACGCTCCAGCGCCTTGTACTGCGGCGTGACATACGCGATCGACAGGCGCACCCGCGTACCAAACTCGTCGTGCAGCCAATCCACAAAGCGGCCTATCGTTCTGAAGTTGTATACCGAAAGGACGTGATTCACACTCAGGTGCACGTTCGACATCTCGGCGAACAGCCGGACGGCGCGCACGGTCCGCGCATGGTCGCCGTCCTTGCGGGTCAGGGTGCTCGAGAGCTGCTCGTCGTGCGCGTGCAGAGAGACGAACAAGTCGGTGAGGCCGGCGTCGAGCAAGGCTTGCACGCGTTCGGGCGTATCGAGCTTGACCGCGTTGGTCACCAACTCCACGCGGGGTATCCCAGCCTGCCGCGCGACAGCGACGAAGTCGACAAGCTGGGGTACGAGGGTGGGCTCCCCCCCGCTGAACGAGACCCAGCGCACGTTACCTCGCGCGAGGCGCGCAATCCTGCGAACCATCTTGTCCGGATCGTCCGCGAGATTGTTCGACGTCTCGTTGGCGCTGCAGAACAGGCAATCCTGGTTGCAGTGGACCGTGGGTCGCAGCACGGCAACCGGATTGTCCCGGGCAGCCTGGCGCCGTGCTTCGCCCCACTCCGCCCCCGCACGGCTGGACAGCCCGCCGAGGCGCGCGTGGCGGATGGGGGTCAATCCGCTCTGGCCGTGGAGTGCGAGATAGAGCTCCGTCGTGCCGGGGCATTGCTGCGCAGCACGGCAGTCCCGGCAGCCGGGACCGATCTGGCTCGTAGGACCTCGCGCGACCCGCCGCTTGCCCCGGTCGGTGAAGACGCCGCGCGGCACGCTTTCGCGACCATCCGGGGACGCCGTCGTGAGCGCGCAAAGGGGCACTCCGTCGCGGTCCGAGAGCCCGACCGAAAGACCCAGCTCCCGGGCGCGGTCGATCGCGCACAGAAGCTGCGGCTTGATGTCGTCCCAACGCGGCGGCGCCAGCTGTCGCGGCACCTTGCCGTCCGGCGAAACAAGAGCAGCAGGCGAGTACATGCGCACTGCCCGCAGTGTCGAAGCCGCCTGCGCCACCAGGTCTATCGTCTTGCGCAAATCCTGCACGGACCGGTCGAGCACCGGAACCTCCAGGATCAGGGGCAGGCCACTAGCGGCAAGCCCGCGGGCCCCCGCCAGGGCCGCCGCTTGCGCGCCCCGAACCCGCGTGATGGCGTCGAAGACGCCGGGGCGATCCGCGGGAAAGAACAAGACGACCTCATCAACTCCCATGTCCAGCAACCCGGCCGCCGCTTGCGGTGACCGGAACGCTACCCCGTTCGTGCGGACGCGGATCGTGCGAAACCCGCGCTTGCGGGCCTCCGCGATGACCGGCGCGAGGCGCTGCATCGCCACCTCGCCCCGAAACTCCGCACTGCGACCTCCGCGCTCGAGCTCGAAAGGCACGCCGCTCGGGTCGCTGGGCGCCGCGCTCGTGCGGCAATCGCACACAGCACACCCCAGATTGCAGCCCGGTGCGACCAGAACGCTCACATCCCGGGCTCCGTGCGGGGCGTGCGGAGGCATGGCGTCTCCTAGCATGCGCCTCATCGTCCAGCAACCGCACCCGGATGCCGATCGTCCGGCGGCACAGACGGAGCACCGGAGATCTCCCGGGCCGGCGTGGTGCAGCAGCCCGCAACGAACGCTACGGCAGCCTCGCACGGGACCTGCTCGCAAACCCATTGCCCGTCCACGCATGAGGCCTGCCCGGTCCGCCGAAGACCACCGTCACAATCGAGGGTGGGCAAGCCGAGCCCGGGATTCGGCGCCGGACACGCGCGTGCATCATCGACGCCGGCGTCCGCCGGCGCCGGGCTGTACTGTCCAGCGCAGGCGGAGAGCGCGAAATCCAACGTGGCGAGCGATGAAAGACGAGCGACAGGGGCCATGCCGGGCAAAGGAGCAAGAATCGTTCTCGGGCACTGCACGAGCCGAACCGAATCATCTCGCCGCGTTGGCGCTCCGGTAGGTGGAGCATTCCGACACAAGGCTGGCTGCGCTGTCAGGTCCGGACGTCCAGGTCGGGGTGGTGGAACCAGCCCTGCTCCCGCCGGAGCAAGGGGACCTGGGCCGAGGCGGTCAACGCCACACACACATCCTTGTAGCACGGCGCGACCCGGGGGAGGTTCTATTGGCGAGCGGCCATGTGGGGGCCGTGCGAATGCGGCGAAGCAAGGTGATCTGACGTCGGGTGAGGCGTGGATCGCCGCAGCGGACCCGGCGTCGTGGCACCTCGAGGTCGACTCCGAGTATCGCTTCGGGCACGCCTATATCGCAACAAGGTAGCAGGACCACGTCTCGGTGCTGCGGTGGCAGGCGGACAGGCCGGATCCCCAGGACTTGATCGTCCGCGCGCAAACAGGGCGAACAGAATCAACCCCGCACTACCTGCAACCCACCCGATGCTCGGTGTCATAGCAACGTTCCCTTCGTTCGTTGCGTTGCTTGCCGTGAACGCAGGGTCCAATTGTGCCGATGGTCGAGCGCGCACCACCGCTCACGAGGAACGACGAGGCCCCGTTGGACATGGGCGTCCCGTTGTGGTTGCCCCCCCTCTCTCCGGACAGATAAACAGTTCACGCATGCGCGCTGCTCCGGTTTCGCAGCGTCCTGGCAGCCGTGGATGTTCTAGCAACGTATGACACGGCGCTCTCCCGCTCATCTGTGCTCATTGACGTTAGAGACCGCGAAACGACGGATTGGTCCACGACATCGCGGCTCGGAGCGCGACGTTGCCGCGGAGAAGTGTTGCGCGACATGTCGAGCCCCCTGCAAGAACGGGACGATCCTCGGATCGGAAGGCTCTGGTCGTCCTCGGGCCGGGGGACGTGATAGAATGGCGCAATGAACCAACCACCGTTTGGGGCGCCTCCCGGATCTCCTCCGCCTTACGGGCAGCCGCCCGGGGCCGCGCAGCAGACGGCTCCCGCGCCCGCCAAGAAGGTCGCGTGGTGGGGCGGCTATGTGTCTCTGGCGGTACTCGCGTTGTCTCTGCTGCTGGTCATCGGCACGATCGTCGCCGCCATCAGCAGCGAAGAGCTGGGGATGAACATGACGATGCTCACCTCCGGTCCTTTGTTCTTCGGGATCGTGGGCACGATCGTCGCCTTGGTCACGAAGAAGAACCCCAAGCCGGGCGTGGCCATCGGTGCTCCGCTTGGGTGCGGCTGCCTCGCGGCCATCGTGAGCGCGGCGCTGGTCGCCGTGTTCTTCGTCGCGATCTTCCCCCGCCTCTAGCGGAGGCGGCTGGTCTCGTAGGCATCGACGACAAGGGCTGACCCCGGCGCAAATAGAGGCGTTCATCGACGCCGAACGCTGCGACTACGAGGTGATGAGCAGGCTGTGCGCGCACGTGGGCCTGCGGCCGCCCGCGGACTGCTCGTGGCGGGAGCCGCGCTGACCGTCCGCCGTCGAGGGGTATCGTCGCAGCGGCACGGCGACGGTCTACGGGGCAGTGCACGAGGAAGCGACCTGCGCGCGCAGCGCAAGGATCCGCCTGGCGCAACGCGGGAGCGTCGTTGACGCCATCCCCGCTCATGCCCACAACGTCGCCCCGGCGCTGGAAGCGACGCACCAGCTTGAACTTGCCCTCGGGCAACACGCGGGCGAACGCGCCGCAATCGAGTGCGACGCCGCTATCGTGTTCGGGCAGCTTGTCCGGCGAGCACACGTCGCCGACAATGCCCACCTGCGGAGCCACACTTCGCGCGGTGAGCGCATTGTCGCCCGTTACCATGACGATGCGCACACCCGCGTCGCGGCTGGCGCCGGCGACCGCCTTGGAATCCTCGCGAACCGCGTCCTCGAACCCGAGCAGCCCAATCAGGCGAAGTTGCGTTCCGTCGTCGGCCGCGACGCGAGTATGAGCGCGACTCCGAGTCCGGCGCCACTTCGAGGACATGACCGGGGTGGTGAGCGAGACGAGCTCTGCGTGGATGGATTGGCGGCGGTCCGGCGCGCAGCCTCGAAGCATGGTCGCAGGCTGGACGTGCCGGGACTCACGGCCGATTGCGATGAGTTCGCGGCTTTCGGGAGCAACTGCGAGAGGACGGATGCGGCTGCGGCCCCTACCGGAGTTCGCAATCCCTGACATCGTCCCGAGAGCTGACGAGGTGGCGGCCCATCGATGTCTCCTCACCTCGTCGCATTGCCGTCCAGCGCGCGGCGCCGAGCGCGCCGCGGAAGCACTCGATGGCGGGAAGCGGTCGCTACCCACCGAGCGCCGTGGTCGATTGCGGGCATGTCGGCCGGCCGCTGCTCGACCGCCGGGCTTGCGCCCTAGTTGGGGATCTTGGCCGGTTCGTGGGGAATGTGCACAACAAGAGCACTGCCTGTATGATTGCCGGATGCGCCGTCCCGCCCGTTGTTCCGCTCTCGTTTCGACGCTTCTGCTGGCCGTGGCCTGCGCCTCCTGCGAGAGCAGCGACGCGCCCGCGGCCGGGCAACCCGACGCCGGCCCGTGCGACATCGCCCCGCAGGTGCCGCTCGACGCGCCTCCCATCCATACGCCACGCTGGGCCTTCGAGCCCTGGATATCGAAAGACATCTCCACGGGCCCTGACACGTACGCGTTCGTCCAGGGATGCATCGATCGCGACATCCCCGTGGGCGTCGTGGTCATCGACAGCCCTTGGGAGACTCACTACAACACGTTCGTCCCCAACGAGAACAGGTACCCCGAGTTCGCCAAGCTCGTCGCCGACATGCACGCGAAGAACGTGCGCGTCGTGCTTTGGGTTACCCAGATGATCAACGACTGGTACCTCGACGGCGAAGTCGGCGGGGACGCTGTCCAGGGTCCGTCGCCGAACCTGCAGGACGCCCTGGACTGCGGATACCTGGTGAACGACGGACAGATGTTCGTGTGGTGGAAGGGACGCGGAGGGGGGTTGGACTTCTTCAATCCCCGCGCGACCGCTTGGTGGCACCGCCAGCAGGACGCGTTGCTCGCGATGGGCATCAACGGCTGGAAGCTCGATTTCGGGGACAGCTATGTTCGCAGCGATCCGGTGCAGACCGAGCAAGGCCCGGTGTCTCACCAGGACTACTCCGAAGCCTACTACCGTGACTTCTACGCCTACGGCGCCTCCAAGAACGGCACCGGCGAATTCCTCACCATGGTTCGTCCGTGGGACGAGTCCTACGACTTCCCGGGCAGGTTCTATGCGCGCAAGGAGAACGCCCCGGTTGCCTGGGTGGGCGACCAACGCCGAGACTGGTTCGGCCTGTCCGACGCTCTCGACGAGATGTTCCGATCTGCAGAGGCCGGGTACGTCGTGCTCGGGTCCGACGTCGGCGGATACCTGGACTTCGACGACAAGGACCCGCTCGGCGACAAGATCCCCTTCGACGTGAACGTGTTCCTCCGGTGGACGGCGGTGGGCGCCATGAGCCCGCTAATGCAGCTGCACGGGCGCGCAAACGTCACGCCCTGGTCGGTGCCGGGTTGCGTGGGCGCATGCGCGGACGACGTCACTGCGACATATCGTTATTGGGCAAAGCTGCACCACGAGCTGGTGCCCTTCTTCTACAGCCTCGCGCAGGAGGCGTACGCTCACGGAGGTACGATCATTCACCCTCAGGGCCGCCGGAAGGGCATAGCTGTTAGCAGTTTTGTTGGCCCAGCTCGGAGACATCCGGCAAGGGGCTGACATGAGCACGACCGCCGTCCCCCAGCCCAGGCCCGATTGGCAG
>JAJZQG010000328.1 GCA_021847645.1 Myxococcales bacterium | reverse complement strand
GTCGCTTCGCTCCGACAAGAAGAGAAGACCTCGTCGCTACGCTCCGATTGGGAGCCGCTGGCCAAGTCGTCGGAACGGCTGGCCAGGTGCGGCCGGAACGGCCGGCCAGGTGGACCGGAATACGCACTTCAGCCGAGTGCTTGATCTCCATCAAGCCCTTAGCACGGACCCAATCATTCACTTCTACGAGCCCTTCCTTGCCGCTTACGATGCCGAACAACGACGCGATCGCGGGGTCTACTACACCCCCGACGCCGTTGTCCGGTACATGGTTGCATCGTCGGACGCCCTGGTGAAGACAACGGCCCCAGGAGGAGCGTCGCTGGCTTCGGGCCGCATTCGAATCGTCGACCCAGCTACGGGAACGGGCACTTTCCTCCGGGAAGTTATCAGGTACGCGAGTGTCAATGCGACTGCCCCCTCCGATCTCGGCCGTGTTGTCGCCTCGATTCGTGGACTCGAAATCATAGTCGCGCCGTACGCGATCTGCCATCTCCGTCTCGCTCTTGCGATTCAAAGTGCACTCGCGTCTCCCAAGTCCTCACTACAAGTTCGCGTGCACCTCGCCGACACGCTTGAGCCGCCCGCCGATCCGCCGCCCGACCTCTTCAAGGAATCAGCGGCACTTGCGCGCGAGGCCATCGCCGCAAAAGAGATCAAGGAGGAGCGCGCATGGACCCTGGTGATAGGCAACCCGCCCTACAAGAACAATAGCGATTACACCCTTGCTCAGATTGCGGAACGCTTCCCTCCGCTGCTCGGCACCTCGAAGGAGGCCGCGGCCGCGCAGGTCAGAAACATTCGGGACGACTACGCATGGTTCTTCGCAGCAGCTGATTCGTTCACGGAAGCCGGCGGCGCTATCTGCTTTGTCACGTCTGACTCCTACCTCAAGAAGTCGAGCTACCGATACTTCCGTCGCGAGCTTGTCAGAAGGTACAGCATCAGTCGGATTACGAGATTGGGGAAAGGCATCTTCTCCAATGTTGGTCCAAGGATCGGGTTTGCCACCATTTTGATGGTACGACGCTCAACGCCACTCGCTGTAGCCGAGGCCAGCGAGCCCGTCACCCTTGTCGACCTTTCTGACATGGCCAACGACCTGCCGGCGCGCGAGCACGGGACGCCGAGGGACCCGCGGCTGGTTTGGCTTGCAGACGCCGCAGAGGACGACGCAAAGGCATTGGCGGTTGGCGGTGTGCACCAAAGCGTGGTTCGCCCCTGCGAGAGAAACGAATATCGCCTTGTGGGCGACAGCGAGGAAGCAAGCACGCGGCCCATGCGGCTGCAAGTCGTCAGCAAGAAGGGCTCCGGTTTTGCGTCCATCTTCCTGAAGAAGTGGCCTGGAATCATTACCGCGTTCGATTGCCTCCTTAAGGCCCAGTCTGCGGAAGTCCTATCTAAGAGAATGAAGCGCTTCTTTGAAGTTGCTGAATCTCAGCGTTCTGCCGATATTGCAGCGCTAGCTGCGGAATGCTCATGCGACGACGATCAGAGAGATCGCTTGGCTTACCTCTGCAAGGAAGCGAAGCACAACGGCCTACGATTCGACAAGAAGCGCATCAAGCCGGTCTTCGCCGGCAGTATCCCAAGCGGTTGCGATTGGTATCCTCCGTTAGAATATGCGCACTGGCTCTACTTCGAACCTCGAATCAAGATTCCTCGCAACGTCAACCCGGGAAAGAGTACTGGATGGGGATGGATGCAGCAGTGGCGCGACCCGGAGACACATGAAGTCTTTCCAAAACTGATTTTCACAACATCTACGAACAGGAGTTACGGGTTTCGCGCGTACGTCGTCTCGGCTGGCTGGTATACGAAGTTGCATGGGGCCGCAAGCCAGCAATACCATTATGTTACACTGACTGATCCAACCCAAACAACCAAGCTGGGCGGGGGGCACAACAACCTGAGCGACGAAGGAGAGGCTCTCTTTGCGAAACTGAAAAAGTGGGGAATGGGAGCTGAGGACCTGCTGCACCTGATCGCAGCGTTCTATAACTCGAACTATGCGACAGCGTACATCGGTCGTGAAGAGGATTCGATGTTGCCCCTCCCACTGATCGGTTCGAACGACAAGAGCTTGGTGACAGCGCTCGTAACTTCTGCTCGCAAGCTGCGAGACCTGCGCGCTGCCGAGGAAACGGGCAGGAGGGAGGAACCCTTCCCGAGCCTCCAGAATTCGCAAAAGGTGCCCAATGGCCCGGCCCTTGAAGCAGCTCTACGGACAGAACGAGAGCGACTCAATCGGCTTGTCTTCGACGCGACGGGACTGGGCAGTGAGGCTGACGATGAATAGGACGTTGGCGACACTCGTTCCCTCGCTGATAGCCTCGTGGCCGGAGCTGCCGAATGAGTAACCAAGATCTGAAGCTCTGGTCTGATTTCCTCACCGCTTGGCCGCCCGAGCGCGTCCGCCAGATGACACTCGAGGAGTACACGAATCCGGGGAAGGATGACGCCTTCATCTACTGGATCGAATCCCGCCTCGACAAGCTGGGAAGCATCTGGGGCGGGTCGGCGTTCAAGTTCGGCATCTACTGCCGCGACAAGACCGTGGCCAAGGAGGCGAGCGGCGGTCGCGTGTGGGGCGAGAAGTACGCCTGGCTCAGCAAGTTCGGCGCAACCCCGCAGGAGGCATTCGCCACGATCCGGACTCGACTCGTCCAGGTGCTCGACGCGGTTCAGGAAGGCAACATAGCCCGAATCGACGAGGTGGACCTCGCGCCGGTGCTGAAGTGGAAGGTCGCCTACCTCTACCAGGACCGCGCCAAGCCTGTCCTCCTCCCGATCTTCAAGAAGGAGATGCTGTTCTTCCACTATCGGGCCATCGACCCGCGGGCGCGACTGGGCAGCACTCCGTACCACGTGATGTACGAGACGCTGCTCGAACGCCACCGCGAGGTGGGCGACGTGCTCGAGATCGGCCGGATGCTTTGGGAGGCCTACGATGCCGAGCGAAACCGAGCCCCGCAGGCTTGGGCGGTGCCGCTCGCTTGGACGATCCAGGACCCCGAGGCCATCGAGGCGCTGAGTAAGAAGACGAAGGTCGAACCGGAGGACGTCGACTCCTTCCTCGACAACCTCCTCACCGCAGCGGACATGTCCGAGGGGGATCAGATCGCTCTGCTGGTCGAAGGCGACGTACGGGCGCTGGGAACGCTCACCAACGTCGAGCCCGGGCAGTTCGCCTGGGACCAGGTGCCGGTGAGCTTCCCCTCGGGGCTTCTGGTCAACCCAACCTCCGAGGTCCGCGCGCTTGATGCGTCGGAGCGGCAGGAGATTTGGAGCCATCTTCCGACGCCTGAGCCGGGCACAGGCGCCGCGCCGACTGGCCCGCGGTACTGGAAGGTCGCCCCCGGCAAGAACGCCGTCGCGTGGCCCGACTGGAAGGAGAGGGGCATCGCCGCCATCGGCTGGCCGGAGCTCGGGGACCTGACCAATGTGAGCAAGGCCGAGTTCGACAAGCGCGCTGCCAAGTGCGCCAAGGACCACGAGTACGGCAAGGGAATGTCGCAGGTCTGGACGTTCCGCAACATCCGCCCGGGAGACCGAATCGTTGCCAACCAGGGCAAGCACACCGTGGTCGGGATCGGTACCGTCGTCGCCGGCTACTTCTTCGAGCCTGGAACGCACATCGTCGAGGGCGAGGACTATCCCCATCACATCAAAGTCACCTGGGAGGATACGGCTCCGAGGGCCGTCGAGCAGTACGGGTGGCTACGAACAATAATCGAGCTGTCGAAGGAAGACTTCGACGCCCTCTTGGCACAGGAGTCAGCGACCGAGGTCAAGCCGAAGAAGGTCGAGCCGCCTCCGCTGCCGTGCGAGCCGCGCAACATCATCCTGTACGGGCCGCCGGGTACGGGGAAGACCTACAGCACCGTCCGGCGAGCTCTCGAGTTGATCCTCGGCGCGGAGAAGCTTGAGGGCCTGGGCGAGAAGGGCCTGATGGCGCTGTTCCGGGAGCACCAGGCGCGCGGTCAGATCGAGTTCGTGACGTTCCACCAGGCGTACGGCTACGAGGAGTTCGTCGAGGGCATCCGGCCGCTCCTGAACCAGGCCGCCGACGCCCAGGTGCGCTACGAAATCCACGACGGGGTCTTCAAGCGTATCGCCTTGCGCGCGGCAGCCGAAGGGCTCCGCATCGACGGAGTGCTCCCGGAGTTCGACGAGCTGTGGGAGCTGCTGGTGCGGGACCTCAACAGCGAGGGGGCGAGGGTCGTCAAAGGTCAGAGCGGCAAGACCTATCAGCTGTCGATGAGCACGCAGGGCAGCATCTGGACGAGCCCCTGTGAGGTCGACGAAGAGAACGCCGTCCTGTCCGTCGGCGAGGGGCACCAGGTCGCTTCGAAGGAGAACGCAGCCCTGTACTGGAAGTTCCGGGCAGAGCTGGGACCTGAGCCCGACAAGCTGACCTACGAGAAGACGACGGCGCTGTTCGCCCGCGAGAAGGGCGGAAGTGGAGGCAATCACTACACCGCCCTCTGGATCGTCTACACGCAGCTCCTGGCGCTTAGCCGCTCGGCTGGGCCTCGCAAGGCAGAGCTGATTGATCGGGTGGCGCGGGTCCAGCAGGCGATCGACAAGCCGGGACCGACGACGACGTTCTCGTTCTCGGCGAAGAGCCCCCAGTACGTGCTGATCATCGACGAGGTAAACCGCGGCAACATGAGCAAGATCCTGGGCGAGCTGATCACCCTCCTCGAGCCCGACAAGCGGCTCGCGGCGAGGAGCGAGCTGAAACTGCCGCTGTCCTACACTCCGCAGCACCGCTTTGCCGTCCCCCCGAACCTCCACGTCCTCGGTACGATGAACACCGCCGACAGGTCGATTGCGCTGATGGACGTTGCGCTTCGACGGCGCTTCACCTTCGAGGAGCTGATGCCCGACGCAGGCGTCATCAGGTTTGCCCTGCGCGAGCGAGTGCCCGACAAGGCGTTCATCGAGCTGGTCGCCGACGTCTTCGAGGCGCTCAACGACCGCATACGGTTCCTGTACGACCGGGACCACCAGCTCGGGCACTCGTACTTCCTGGATGTCGCAGACGTCGAATCGCTCCGGGTGGTCTTCCTCGACCGGATCGTTCCCATGTTGCAGGAGTACTTCTACGGCGCTTGGGACAAGATCTGCATCGTCCTCGGCTGCCCGTACAACGAGTCAGGAGAGCCGAAGCGAAACAACAAGCTGCGCGACTCGCACCTATTGGCCGGCGACGGCAAGACCTACGTCCACCCGATCGTGACCGCCAGGACGTTCCCCGAGGTGAGAACACTGGGGTTCGACCACGACGACTACGAAGATCGGGTCGATTACCAGGTACGCGGCGCCTTCCAGCAGGGAAGCCTCTCTGCCGAGGACCTGTGCCGCACCTTCCTTAGCGTCCTGTCACTTGACACGGCAACCTTCGCGCAGCGTCTTGCGGAGTTTCAGAAGCCGACTCCCGACGTTCCCGAGGTGATGGAGGCTTTGAGTTGAAGCGGCTCGTGGTCAACGAGCACACGCGCATCGAGCGCGGGAGCGGCCTGGCTGCTGGCAGTCAGGTCCGAGTATGCCTCGACGGCCACCACTACGATCGCCTGCGGGCCTTCGACCGCGAGAACCGGGACGACCGCGACCGCGTGTTCGATTGGTCCGACGGCTACGCACGGACCACGCAATGGGTCGGTGTCGTTCAGGTGCCTGGGGTCCAGATCGAGATCCTCCCAAAGATCGACGCGCTCGCCGGGACGGAGGCAAACCCCGACACCGAGGAGGCGCAGTACGAGACGCGCCGCAACCTGCTCTACATGCTCTCGGTGAGCGGAGACGTGCCCGTTCGGAGCCGCGACGTCGCCCGGCTCGCGATCCGGCAGGCCCCGCTGTCCGAGACCCTCTCCGCGCTCTTCGCCGATCGCTTGCGGCAGGAGCTGCTGCGCGGGTCGGAACGCGCCTACCAGGAGCACGAGGGCAACCTCCGCAGCTTCAAGGGCAAGCTGTTGGTGGCCCGGCAGGCGCTGCACAATGCCGCGCATCGAGAACGGTTCTACTGCAGGTTCGACGAGTTCTCCGACGACACCATCATGAACCGTATCTTCCGGGCCGCATGTCGCGCGCTGCTCGAAGTCACTCGCACGCCTGCGACCCAGGACGTTCTGCGGCAGTGCATGCTCCTGCTCGATGGCGTCGCGGACGCCGGAATCCAAGAGGCGGACTTCGGCCGCATTGCCATCACTCGTCAGAACGAGCGGTTCGAAGACGTTCTGCGTTTCTGCAGGCTGCTGCTTGCCGGTCGGACGCCCACGGTCCAGGGCGGCGGCACCAAAACGTTCTCTCTACTCTTCGACATGAACAAGGTCTTCGAGCGTTTCGTTGCGGCCTTCCTCCGGCGCTACGTCACCCCACGCTTCATGGACGTCGAAGTGCTCCCACACGCCGGTCATCACAAGAGGCACCTGATGGAGAGCGAGGGGCAGGGTGTTCTCCGTCTGGAGCCGGACATGCTCGTGGAGGGGCCGGGAGGCCGGCGTCTGGTCATGGACACCAAGTGGAAGCTGCTGTCCCGGGCGCGACGCGGTCGGGGAGGCGTTGCCGAGTCGGATCTCTACCAGCTGTACGCGTACACGAGGCGCTATGGCTGCGCGCGAAGCGTTCTCCTCTACCCGTACACGCAGGGGCTCGAACCGCGGAACTTCGATGTCCTCGATGCCGAGGGTGAGCGAAGGGAGCGGGTCGTCGTCCGCCATGTGCGCTTGCATCGCAATCTGCAGCAGCAAGCTGAACGAATGGCGCTGGCGGACGAGCTGGAGGCCATCGTGCGCGAGGGACTGGGCCTCGCTGATCGCACTGAGAATAGCCTCAGTGCCGGGAGTGCCGCATGACTGCGCTCGGCACGTCGACCCCGCGTTGGGCTGCAACACGAACGTCGTTCGATTCCCTATTAGAGCGCGTTGCAGCGTTGCGGTTGAGCGTCGACGAAGGCGAACTACTGCGCGGTACGCACTGGGACCTCGGCCAGGATGCGCGACTTCGGGAGGACGTGAGATTTCGGCCAACCCCGTGGGGTCGATGGATTCCTGCGGCGGGATATCTGGCCAACGACGCTCTCTTCGCGCAACTGCATCGCGAGCCGCGCAGCAAGCCCAACATCGAAACTGCCCTCACTGAGCTCGATGGGTTGGTGAAGCGCCGCTGTTACTTTTGCCCAGGAGATCCGCGGTTCGTCTTGGAGGCCGGAGCGATCCGGCTTTCAGCGCGCGAGCTCACCAACCAGCCGCTGGTCGAACACGAGGTTGGGGACCTCGAGAAGTACGTGACGCACCTCCCGATCCACGGTCTTCGGGCAGCAGCCGCCTCCCTGCCAGCCGGGGCAT
>JAJZQG010000327.1 GCA_021847645.1 Myxococcales bacterium | reverse complement strand
AGGCAAGACCAGTGCCGCCGTCAAACCCCGAGGCGCCCTACACACAGTCGACCATCTCCAACCACCTCGAAAACGCCTTTTGGTCGACCCAATTCGGCGAAGATGCGTTTGCTAAGTACCTGTCCATGACCGACGAGGCGGTGCCGCAGTGGGTCCGGGATGAAATGCGTCGCATCGTTCCGAGGTCGAGAGGCGGTTCCCAATGAATACGCGAGACGAGCCCGTCACCTTCCGCCGGTACGCACTGCCCAGCATCAAGGGCGAGGGGTGGGCCGTGTTCGTCATCGGCTCGGACGGCTACTTCAGTGGCGTCACCGACTACGGCAATGCTGCGTACTGGTGGGGCGACCACGGACGCAAGGACTTCCGCGAGTTCCTTCTCTGTGCTCCGCGCGACTGGGACTACTTCATGAAGAAGCTGTTTCCGCACTGGAAGGAGTACGATGAGGACGAGACTCTCAAGTGCGTAAAGCATGCCATCATCGCCAAGCGCAGGGAAGGTCTCTGCACCAAGCGAGAGGCTAGGCGAGCGTGGGAAGAACTCGATGACTACGACGGCCTGTACAGCGAGCAGAGCCACGTCGACTGGGTGCAGCACGCCCCCAGCGCTACTGCCGTGCTGGACTGGGACGAGCGGGTCGACACCCTGCGCCATCGTCCGCGATACTGCTGCAAGCACTTCGTGACCAATGCCATGGCCCGGCTCGCGGAGGTCCTGCGGGAGGAGCTCGAGCAGGAGGCGCCGCCGCGGCACACGCACGACTGCCTCTCATGCGTGTACCTTGGCCGCCTTGGCGACGAGGACCTGTACGTCCACGCAGACCGGGAGCATCCAGTGCTGACGACAGTTATCGCTAGGTGGGGCAGCGACGGGCCGGAGTACAACTCCGGAATCACCTCGCAGCTGCCATCGCTCATCGAGGCCCGGCGCCGGGCGACGGAGCGTGGCATCCTGCCGGTGCCGGGGCAGATGGGGGAGAATGGCTGATGAAGCAGGAAGACCTGTTCGACCTCGGTGGCGACGACGCCGACGAGCCCGTGGACGGCACGATCCAGGAGCGCTTCGAGGAGTTCCACCAGGCCAACCCGCACGTCTACAAGCGGCTCGTGACGCTGGCCCGCCAGCTCGTACGCCGCGGCCACGAGCGCCTTGCCATAGGCATGCTCTGGGAGGTCCTGCGCTTCGAGCGGGCGCAGGCCTCCGACCCGGCCAGCGACTGGAGCTTGAACGACCACTACCGGAGCCGCTATGCCCGGCTCATCATGGCGCGCGAGCGAGACCTAGCCGACGTGTTCGAAACGAGGAAGTTGAGGAGCGACTGATGAAGACCCGACGCCAGATTGCCCAGGACATCATGGACCGCAACCTGCCTGCCAAGCAGGACGGCGACGGCGGGCGCGTGACGCTCACTCGAGACACCCTGCGGCTGATGCTCATGGACGCGATCCAGGAGCACCAGGCGGGCGACGTCATGCCGACGTACAGCCTCGAGCAGCGCAGGCTCGCGCTGGCGGTCCACCCCGACGCCGACAGGGCGTCCGGCCAGGTCGTGCTCATCGCTGCGTTCGGCGAGGGGCCGGGTATCCTGGGCGGGCACCATGAGTTGTGCGTGTGCATGAACGAGACGAAACGCAGGGAGCTCGTCGAGGTCCTGACGAAGCCGCCAACCATCGAGACGTAGGCCATGAAGATCAAGGTCTGGTGCAGCTACACCATCGAGGTCGACGTACCCGACGCCGCTGACTACGACGCGCAGTTTGACATCGAAGAGAACCACTGCCCAGGGACGGGCCGTGTCGGTGCCGCCTTCGAGGCGCACAAGGCCCGGTGCGACGCCGCAAGCGTGTGCTGGGCGTGCGGCCTGGACGGCAAGAACGAGATCGTCGGATAGCTTGCCACGCTGCGTCAAGGTGTGTTACACCCCCGGCGCATGAGCCTTCGAGACATCCTCCTATCCCTGGTCCTAGCCGCTCACTCGACGCAGCCGAACGCTGGTGATCCAACTCAGCTGGCCCGCCTGCGTGGCGTCGTCGACGACATGGTTGCGGTGGGCAAGACCAACGCGATCTTCAGCGGCGACGCCGGCCCGGAGGCGACGACGGTGGCCCTGTACGCCGTGGCGAGGCACGAGAGCGGGTTCTGGAGCAAGGTGCAGGACTGCAGCGTCTGCTTCCCTGGCTCGGCCTGGTGCGACCACGGCCGGTCAATCACGCTGTACCAGATCATGCGCGGGTCGGGCTGGGGAGCGTACACGAGAGAGGAGCTTTGCTCCGACAACCGCAAGGCCAGTGAGCGGGCCGCCATCGTGCTGGGGCGCTCGTCGTCCAGGTCGACGACGGTGTCCATGTTCAACGCCTACGCCGGGTGCAGCACGTTCCGGACGTGCCGTGCTGCGAGGGAGTTGGAGGCGGGGTTTCGCGCCACGCTCGCGAAGGCGGGGGTAAGCGTGGTGTGGAAGGGGATGCAGAACGAAGCGGTGTGGGTCAGTCGTTGAACCCGTAGAACTCGTCCTCGCTCATGGGAAGACCCACTCCTCTTGCTGATCATCGAGGATGATGGCAAAGAACATCGGGCGCGGGTCACGCGACATCAGCCGGCCGTGAAGCACCACCCACAGCGGTCGCTGCTCGCCCGCGATGAGAAGGGTGGACTTTAGCCGGGCCACCTCCACTACCCGCGTCTGCTCCCCGTCCCTCCAAACGGTGTCTCCAGGGGACAACCGATGGTGGAACTCGATTGGCGTCGTGATGTGTCCGTCCATGTTCATGCCGCACCTCCCCTCAGGGCGATGTACAGCCCCGTCAGGAGCGACGAGTCACGCAGGCGCACCACGCGCTTGCGCCTCCCGGCACCCCAGCGAAGCTCGGACAGCACGCGGGTGGGCTGCGCGATGCTCGCCAGGCGCGTGCGTTGGGGCTTGTCGTACATGGCTTGGCGCACGTGGGTGATGTTCATGTCCTCGGCTTCCATGGTCACCGACGTCCTTCGCAGGGTTCACCGTAGCCCGGAAGGGTCCACGGCACGACGTGTCTGTCAACCTCGCGCTCCACCACGGACAGCGTCGTGTGGACCTGGTCCTCCCCCCAGAGCATGGCACACAAGCGGGCCACCTTGGAGGCGAGGGCCTTCCCCGCTGCCTCGTTGAGGTTCGTGGCCTCGCAGCTTACCCGGCACTGCAACGCGGGGTTGCCGCCGTCCGTGGAGCTGATGACAATCTCAAAGGTTCGTTCGCGTGCCATTGTCGTTCTCCTTTGGTGCCCGGCGTGACGGGTCAACGCCAGCCGGGCTTCCCGCATTCCGGCGGGTCGGTCAAGCTGCCCGCTTGCGCGAGCGAAGCACGGCCCGGTGCACCGCTGCAACCGCGAGCCGACGTGTGCTGGTGTCGTCCTGCGACGCGGCAGTGAGCACGGCGCTGGCCGGGGCGCAGTCACCTTTCCACTCCGGCATCCACTTCGCGACCCATGCACGGCTGCCGGATTCGCAGTTGCCTACGGCCAGAGAGTCACGCAGGCACACCTGGACCGTCGACAGGTCCACGCGGGGCCACACCGCCGACCAGTCCGCGCGAGCAATGGCGGCGTCACGGGCGGCTTGTCTGTCGGCGCGGACGGTCGCCAACGCTTCGCTGGACGCCCTGCGCCTGGCCGTGCTGAGCGCCGACGCAACGGTCGTTCCGTGCACCCATGGGCTGGCCGGGGACAGGCGCACGATGGCGCCAAGCTCGACGACCAGCGAGGTTCCGCGACCCTGCCGGACCCACGTCGCGAGGTATGCCTCGCACACACTGGACTTCGCGTCCTTGGCGTCGAGCGTGAGGCATCCGTCGACCAGGGTCAGGTCGTTCTCGACCACGTCCTGCACCCAGCTCGTACGGATCCAGAAGTTGTGCTTGGACGCCACGCCGCTGCGGCACTTGCCGTTGCCTGCCCAGATGGTGTCGGCGCTCGACAGCGCCGTGGGCTTGGCGTCGTGGCGCACACCGACCTTCATCGTAGGCTCGTCGCACAGGTTGACGGTCGTGTCGTGCCCCGTGCCGTCCACCCACGCTGACACCTTCGCCTGCCGGAAACCCGCCTGCTCGTACGCGGCAAGGAAAGCGTCGCGGGTCGGGTTGTGCTTGCGGAAGTACCTCGCGCTCATCTTCGCCCATGCCACCGCTTCGCGGGCCGCACGCCGCTTCGCCTGCTCGACCAAGATCCACCCCGGCTCACGCGATGCGAGGGCGTCAACCACGAGCCGCGCCTTCTCGCGTGCTGAGCGCTTGCGAGCGCATGCAGCGCGGCTGGGCAAGGTGGTGTGCGCCGACATGATGCGGTTGACGATCGTGTTGTATTCGCTCTGAGTGAACATGGTCTTCTCCCCGGCGCTCGCGGCGCCAGCTTCAGGGGCGGCCCGTCCGCCCCGGATTGTTGCTCGTTCAACGCCCTTGCGGGCGGTCGTATTCACTCTTCCGGTGCCACCTCGACCACTGCTTCCGGGTAGCCGTTGAAAACACCCTTGTGGAAGGCCATGTCCCAAGAAGGCACCTGGAGAACGCCGTCGGGAAGGACAATCACGTAGTTGCGCGTCACCCGGTGCTTGAAGAACAAGCGTCCGTCCTTGCCATGGCACATGAGCATGAACTCATCGGCAGGAACGACCCGCGTGGGCCCGTTCTCGCACGGCAGGGGGCCATGCTTCTCGAGGGCCACGGCCAGCCTTCCGAACGCGGCTCGGATGCCGTCCTCCGACAACCCCAGCTTGCTCATCGCGATCCCTTCTGCGCTTGCCATTGTCGTTCTCCTTGGTAGTCCGGGCTGCGTCCGAGGCATCGGGCGCAAGCCGGGCGTGACAAGGCTGCTACGACTCCGATGTCTCGCCGTCTTCGATCCGCTTGATCCGGTACCTTCCTGTGCTGCCGGACAAGCTGTATTCGACCATGGTGCTTTCGAACACCCGAAGGTCCGCAATACGCGGCTCGTCGTCCAGCACGCGCGGGTATGCTGCAATGTAGGCGTTCTTTTCCGACACCGGACCGCCCAACACGTCCTCCGCGTAGTTGTGGCCGTCCACGCCCAGCACGTCACGCAACACCTGATACCGCTTCACAATGGCACTCATTGTTCACCTTCCCTTGCTGGCACGGCCAGCGTCGAATCCCCGACAGAACCCTTTGGCGTGCTCGAACGACCCGACCGGGCACTGCGCCGCAGGCCGATCCACCGGGCGCTCCGTTCCGACGTTCCGACGCACGATCCACACCTCCAACAGCATCGGTTCCTGATACCCCATGCGATAGCTACTGCCAGCATCGCTCAAGTCGACCACGGTCAGGAAGGCGTCCAGCGCGTTGGCGGCGGTAAACCCGCCTTCCTTGGTTCCACCGACAGATGCTGTTAGGCGCACGTGAATCATGGTCCTGCTCATGGCCCTACTCCCTTCAGATACGTTTCGGCATCACGATTGCCATCCCACGCTTGCCGCGCACCAGGCACGGGTCGCACGGGTCGGCCGCGAACCGCACCTCGACCGCTTCGTTGCCGCCGCACGCTTGCACCGCGTCAAGCAAGTAGCGGGGGAAGAACCCCGTGGTCGGGAAGGCGTCAACGCTCGCATCACACGCCACGTCAACCGTCGCGTCGCCCGTGTCCGGCTCGGACATGGTGAGGCGGATCCCGTCCGGCCGGTGCGACACGCACACAGTGTCTTGCTTGGGTCGCTTGCCCAGCGCGCCGCTCAGGTCAGCGTACGTGAGGCGCACCGTCGCGGTCCCCGAAAGCTCGCGAGCTTGCGCGAGGGGCTTCCCGACGGGCGGGAAGCGCGCGTCATCATCGGTCACGTACTCCGCGATCCGGTGCCCCAGCACGCGCACCTCGACCACGGTCTTGCTGTCGTCGCCCGTGCTGCGCACCAGCGACAACGGCGCAGCGTCGGGGATCCCCGTAAGCAGGCCAGCGATCCGATCGACCAAGCTGGACGGCAGGATCGGGCTGGTCTTGACGGCACCGGACGCAGGGAGGGCCGCAAGGTGCGCCCTGCTCCCGTCCGTACTGGCCAGAAGGAAACCCTTGCCGCTGCTCGCCGGGAGCAGACGCATGGCACGGTGGGGATCGCGGTCCGCCGCGTCGCGCACGGGCTTGGTCGCGTCGAAAGCCCGGCGGAACGCGCCGACGGTGGTCCGCACGATTGACGTCACGACGGCGCCCGTCGACGGATCGCCCGCACGGTCCAGTTGCAGTGGGTAGAATGAGCTTTCGAGGCAGTCAACCCAGTTGTATCCCCCCTCGCATTCCCTGCCGTTGACAACGGTCGTCCAACGCACGCACAAGCGGGGGATCGTCGAACCCGTGGACAGCCACACCCGCGCATCGGGATGACGGCGCAACTCTGCCACCAGCCCATGGGCCTTGTCCGTCCGAATGCGGAGCATGCTTTCGCCCCACACCAGCGCGATTGACTTGTAGCCTCGCACCTTGGCGTCCAGAGCATCGGCCACCAGCGTCGCGCTGGCGAACCGGATCTCGCCGGGGCGACGGTCCGCCGTGGCGCGGAGTTGAGCAAGCGCGGCTTCGTGCCCCTGCTCGCGCTTGGCGACCTTGGCGCGGGTCTTGGTCGAACGCGGAGTCTTGATCTTCAATGCTGTAGCAGGCATGGTGTTCTCCCTTCCTATCCGTGGACGGGGCAAGCCCCGTTTCGTCCTTCCGGACTCGTCGGCACGGAGCTACAGGCTTCGCTTGCGAAGCAGGTATCCTCCGCTCGGCTCGTGGTCCCCAGCGTCGCGAGTGCCGCGCCTTTCCGACTTGGCGCGCGGCCCGCCGTTGGGGAACATGACCTGACCTAGGGTGTAGACGGTGTGAAAGCACATATCCATCCCACACCCGCTCACCTTGATGCCGCCGTCTTGGTGGTCGCGCTTCCAGCCGATGGCCGTGGCGACCAGCCCGGAGATCTCCTGGATCTCGTGGGTGGTCTTGCCGTTGTAGGTTTCCTTGCACACAATGTAGCAGTGAATGAGGCGCGACATACCGGACCGCGCGACGCGCGATACGTTGGTGTAGATGGTCGCGCCGGGGACAACCCCGTACTTGCGCAAGGTCTTGATTGCTTCCGCCCGCTCCGCCGCTTGTGCCTTAGTCTCGCGTGCCATGGTGTCCGTCCCTTCCGGGCTCCCGCCCTTTGCCGTCCGTCGGCTCGCAAAGGGTATATGCGAGATGGGTGCCAACCCGTATAGCTCCACGTATCCTACATGTAGGATTCTGCCCAGGTTGTAAAAGGGGGCAGATCCGGCTAGTTATTCCGCCCGTACTGTACAGGTAGGGTGTAACTGGATACAGCTTCCCTACATCTACATACACTCCGGTGTGGCCGCAATGGCCACTGCCCGTGGGCGGCTTGACACATGCTACATTGTCCTACCTTT
>JAJZQG010000326.1 GCA_021847645.1 Myxococcales bacterium | reverse complement strand
GGCCAAGCAGCCCGAGACCGAGGAGATCGAGCTGCGCATCGACACGTCCGCTGCGGAGGGGCCCGAGGTCGGCGTGCTTCGCCTCACGGCTGCGGACCTGCCACGCCTCCAGCTCGTGGCGGATATCCTCGCGCGCTCCGTCGTGCTCGCCCAGTACGAGGCGCGAATCGCCTCCATCTTCGATCGCATCGAGCCCCTCGCCGTCGACATGCAACGGGGCGCCATCGCGCGCAGGCAGGGCAAAGCGCTGCTCAGTGACATCGGCGGCACGCTCATCGTGCAGCACAAGATGGTCGGACGCGTCGAGATCGAGGAGAAGCCTGACCTGTTGTGGGATCACGCCGATCTCGAGCGGCTATGGACGCGCCTGTTCGACGAGTACGATCTGCGCGACCGGCACCGCGCGCTCGACCGCAAGCTGCAGCTCATCGCGCGCACGGCCGAGACCATGCACGGCCTGTTTCAGAACCGCCTCACGCTGCGCGTCGAGTGGTACATCGTGGCGCTGATCCTGGTCGAGATCGTGATCAGCGTGCTGCAGATGGTCTTCAAGTTCTGACGAGTGGCTAGCGCGCCGCCATGCGCTGGCGCATCTGGTCCATCTCCGCGGTCGACGGCACCGCGCCTCCGAGACGAATCCTGGCGCTCGTCTGCTTGCCGGTGGCCTGGTCGACCGCCTGGACGCCCAGGATGCCGTCCGCGTCGATCTCGAAGGTCACGGCGATCTGGACCTCGCCGCGCCCGGCCGGTCGAATGCCGCTCAGCTCGACGTGTCCCAGCATGACGTTCTCGGCGAAACGGTTGGATTCGCCCTGAGCCACGTTGATGTTCACCGACGTCTGGTTGTCGGCCGCGGTGGCGAACATGCGCGTACGCTCGCAGGGCACGGGCGTGTTTCGTCCGATGATCACGTCGCAGTAGCCGCTCACGGTCTCCACGGCCAGGCTAAGCGGGGTGACGTCGAGCAACAGGGGAGCACCGGCTGTTGCAGCGCGCGCTGGCGCGGGAGCCGCGGGCGCCACGGCTGCAGGAGCTTGCGCGACGGTCCTCGGGGCCGGGGGCAGAGGCACGGGCGGCGCCGGAATCACCGGGGCAATCGGCGCCACGGGAGCCAACGGCGGGACGATCGCGCCGGCAGCGACGGAAGCTGTTGCTGCTACGGCTGTCGCCGCCAATCCGATCGGCTGCGCCTCGGTCTGGACCAACGTGCCCTTGGGACCGCGCGGCGGCGGCGGCACGGGAGCAGGAGGCGCGGATGCCATGCGCGCGGTCGTGCTGCCCACCGGTCCTGCCGGCGGAGCGGCAATCGCGGGCGCCGACCCCATCCGGCGAGCCGGCGGCGCCAGCGGCGGAGCGGACGGCATGCGCGCCGTGGTCACGCCCACCGGTGGAGGGGGCGGCTGCCGCGGTCTGGTCTGCGGTGCCGGGCGCGCGTCGGGCGTCTCGTTTCCCAGGGGACCGCCAATGTCGCCGAACATCACCGACGCCGACCGCAGCTCGGTGGGGATCTCCGGGATGGGCGGGCGCGCGCCCGTCTGCGTGTCGTCGTCGAACGCATCCGATGTCACCAAGGGAAGCGGGACGTCGGATGGGGACACTCCGACTTGCGAGGAGTGCGGCGAGGTCTGTGATCGGCCAGCACCTTCGTAGCGATCCTTGCCGCTGACCAGGGTGGTCGGCGTGGAGCCCGACGCGCGCGATGCCGTCGGCGGGAACACTGCCGGCGGACGGTCCATCACGCTGGTCGCCTCGCCGTCGCCCGCGGATGGTTGCACCGACCGTCCGAGCCCAGGGTGCGTTCCACCCGGGCGCGCTTTTGGCGCGGACGACACCGAATCGAGCGGCGAGACGCCGGAGTTGGACGTCGCGCGCTTGCGCTCGCTGCCGGTGAGCGCGGCAGCCTGAATCGCCGCGCCCATGGCGACGACCTCGTCCGGGCTCAGGTGGTCGAGCGGCTTGCGGCCGAAGAACTCGGCGACCTTGCGACGCACCAGCGGCGTGCGCGTCGAACCGCCGACAATGATGACCTGGTCCAGATTGCGGGGCTCGAGCCTGGCAATGGCGAGCGCTTCGCCGCAGACCTTCAACGTCCTGTCGACCAGGGGCGCGACGAGCTCGTCGAGCTCGGCTCGCGTCATCGTGTAGGCCATGTCGAGCGCCCGGCCGCCCACGCCGTAGGCGATCTCCTTGAGCTGCACCGTGGCGGTTTCGTTGGCACTGAGCGCGATCTTCAGCTCCTCGGCCGCGGCCAGCAGGTGCTCGAACACCTGACGGTCGCTGCGCGGGTCGTAGCGATGCGTGCTCAAGAACTTCTCGGCGATGCGATCGGCGACCAGCATGTCGATGTCGTCGCCACCGAGGAACGTGTCGCCGGCCGTGGAGATGACCTCGAACACGTTGCCCGCCAGATCGAGCAGCGTGACGTCGAAGGTGCCGCCGCCGAAGTCATAGACGGCAATGCGCTCTTGGCTGGCCTTGCCGTAGCCGTAGGCGAGGGCGGCTGCCGTGGGCTCGTTGAGAATGCGCATGACCTCGAGACCGGCGATGTGTCCCGCGACCTTGGTGGCGGCGCGTTGCAGGTCGTTGAAGTTGGCCGGCACGGTGATGACGGCCCGCTCGACCTTGTCGTCGAGCGCGGCTTCGGCGACGCGCTTGGCCTCCCGCAGGACGAACGCGCTGATCTCCGAGAGCGTGTAGGTCTCGCCGCGCGCCTGCACCAGCACGCCGTGTCCTGGCCCTTCCTCGAGTTGGAACGCCGAGCGCGCACGCGCCTTGCGCACCTCGTCCGAACCGAAAGTGCGCCCGATCAAGCGTTTGGTCGAGTACACCGTGTTCGCCGCGTCCTGCAGACGCCGCACCTTGGCGTCCTTGCCGACGAGCACGCTGCCGTTCGGGTGGAAGGAAACCACGGATGGTATCAGCCGCTCGCCGCGCTCGTTGGCGAGCGCCATGGCGCGACCGGCCTGCACGGTGCCCACAACCGTGTTGGTGGTGCCGAGATCGATTCCAACCACTGCGCTCATGCTGCCCCTCGAGGGTCGCCGGATCGTCCGGACGTCTTGTCGGTCCCCATCCTGATACCCTGCAACACCGTTTCGTACCACTTCTCGACGGTCGCGGGGAACGGCCACATCCACCCGTACGCGCCGCTCACGAACTGGTGCACGATATGCGCCCGCAGGGACGGGGCAGCCGCCGCCTCGTAGCCTCGCAGCTCCGCGGTCGCGCGAATCGACTCCGAATACGCCTCCCACTCGATCCGGGCCCGTCCGTAGGCCAGTCCCACCGGCAGGAACGGGAACAAGTAGAGGAACGCCATGAGCACATCGCCATAGCGTCGACGCTGCCTCAAGTGGATACGCTCGTGACGCAGGGTGATGACCCGGTCCAGCTCGGCCGTGGCGTCCCACTTCTCGGGGACGTACAGCGTATTGCCCAGAACCGTGTGGTAGTGCGTCAGGTACTGCGTCTGCGCACCGAACGTCAGCACGCGCAAGAGCACGTCGATCACCTTCGAGAGACGGTGACCGCGCTTGGGCACGATACGAAACGTGGGGAACTCGGCCTTGATCTCGGCGATCGTCTGGTCCAGCAGGGACCCGGCCGAGCGCGGGCTGCCCGTCACTTCGCCCCTGCCTGCAGGACGTCTCCCACGGAAATGCTTCTGCCGGAGACCATGTCTCCCGCTCCCATGGCCTTGCGGCCCTCGAGCTGGAGGGTCTCGAGCGCCAACGTGCCTTGTCCGCAGGCCACCACCACGGCCTGCCGGTCGCACAACACGACAGTTCCGGGCGGAGCAGGGGATTCGTTGGAATGCACGCGTGCCCGGTGAATCTTGAGCATTTTGCCCTTGAGAGAGGTGAAGGCCCCTGGCCATGGGCTCATGCCCCGGATGTGGTCGTGCACCTCGCGCGCTGGCTTCTCCCAAGGCACCACGCCGTCCGCCTTCGAGAGCATGGGCGCCGTGGTCGCCTGGGAATGGTCCTGCGGCTGGGGTTCAAGGAGCCCGTCGACCGCCCGGACCAGATCGACGCGCACGACCTCGGACGCCAGCGCGCCGAGGCGATCCGCCAGGTCTCCGGCCGTGTCCTGCTCGCCAATGGGAATGCGGTGGCAGGCGAGCACGGGCCCGGTGTCCATGCCGGCGTCCATCTGCATCAAGCACACGCCGGTCTCGGTCTCGCCGCGCACGATCGCCCAATTGATCGGCGCCGCTCCGCGATACTTGGGCAGGATCGAGGCGTGCAGGTTCATGCAGCCACGGCGTGGCGCATCGAGCACGGCCTGGGGAAGAATCCGGCCATACGCCATCACCAGGGCCACGTCTGCCTCGAGCGCGCGGAGCCATGCCGCGAAGTCGGGCGTCTTGACCTTGGTGGGCTGATGTACCGCCAAGCCCAGCTCCAAGGCCGCTCGCTTGACCGGCGGCGCCCGCAGCTCGAGCCCGCGGCCTGCCGGACGATCCGGCTGGCAGACCACGGCAACGATCGTTGCGATGTCGTGCAGCGCCCGGAGCGCAGGCACCGCGATGTCAGGAGTTCCAAAGAACACGGCTCGCACGCGTCGACTACCTCCGGGCTGCGCCCTGCCTGCAGAACGCCAACACCAAGCTGAATGACTGTCCCGTTGCACCCGGGCAGGCCGAACGCTACCGGACCGCCCCGTGCACGACCAACAGCCTAGTGTACGAACGGCGGCTTGTCAGTCCTGCCAGTCCGACCCGCCGCGTCTCAGCCCTTCAGGTCGGCGCAGCAGCGCCAGCCAACCTCGTAGAACACGAACGTGGGCTCGTGAGCATCATTGGTGCCGCGGCAGCCGGTCCACGGCTTGGCCCAGAAGCCTCCCATCAGGGCGCCCGGGCGGCGACGGCCGCGCCGCGAGGTGACCCACTCCTCGACGTTTCCCAGCAGATCGTAGATGCCATCGCGTGTTCGGCACCGCGAATAGGAGCCGGACGGCGCGCCCTGCCACAGGCGATCGACTTCCTTGCGCGCGGTTTCTCCGCCGGCGAGCAGCGCGGCATCGTCGAACGCCTGCCAGTGCTTGTCCGAGTTGCACACGTGCACGTCGACCTGCGAGCCGTAGAGGTACGGCCGGAGATCCGGGCCTTCGCAGGCCGTCTCGAACTCCTCCTCGGTGCACAAGCGCTTGTTGCGCTGCTCGCACCACGCCTTGGCCTCGAAGAAGCTCTTCATGACCAGCGGCCTTGCGCCCCGCTGGTTAGGGGCTTCGAACTGGTCCATGCAGAAGCGCAGGTGCTCGCGCACGCCCGAGGTCGCGACCGCGTCCGGTACATAGGACCAGCAGCGATTCCCCTTTTCCACGAGGCACAACCGCTCCATGTCGTCGTCGTGATCGCCCTGGACCAAGCGCATCTCTTCGGGGCAGGCGGCCGAAGGGCCGGGGTCCGGAGGCGGCTCGTAGCCGGGTTCGGACAAGGAAGCGCCGCCGAGCAGCGGAAACAACAGCACGAGCAGGTCGACGACGTTGAGCAGCATGCGCTTGCGCGCAGTCTAGTGCAGCAGCGGCGCGGCAGGGAGACTTGTTGGCCGTCCGCGTTGCGACGGCGTGCGGAAGGCGACGATCCTCGCGCGGTCTTCGGCTGTCGGACCAGGTAGTGCCCTTGTTGGTGTTCCCAGCTGCTAGGCTGCCGCGCGCTCGCCATCCACGTCACGCCCAGGACCGAACGCCATGACATCCGTCTTCGATCTCATCGCCTTCAGCGCCCGCCTGTTTCACCCGAGCGACCACGACACCTTCGCCCCGCCGGGGGCGCGCGATCTGATGCTGCCCGTCGATCCGGGCACGGTCCTGCATGTGCGCATCCATGAGCACGTCGGCGCGACCTCTACGGTCCTGCTGTTCCACGGCAACGGCGAGGTCGTTGCGGACTTCGATGGCTTCGTCCGCTGGTATCGGGAGGCCGGCGCGAACCTCGCGGTCGCGGAATACCGGGGCTACGGAAGGTGCGACGGGATGCCGTCGCTGCGAGCGTGTCTTCACGACGCGGTGCATGTGCTGCGGGCGCTGCAGCCGGAGCTTCGGAGGACCGGCGTGCCGCTCGCGGTCATGGGTCGATCGCTGGGCAGCTTCTCCGCGTTGGAGGTTGCAGCAAGCGGCGAGCCCTTGCTCGACGCGCTCGTGATCGAGAGCGGCATTGGCGATCTGGACGGCTTCGCGAGCCGCCGCGGGTATGACGCGGCGCGCGACGTGACCGAGCAGGACCGGGAGGACTTCTGCCCGCTGCGAAAGGTGCGCAAGGTCGTCGTGCCCACCCTGGTCCTGCACGGAGCGCAAGACGATATCGTCGATCCCGAGAACGCACGCAGGCTCTACGAAGCCTGCGGCTCGCGGGACAAGCAGTTGGTCTTGGTGCCCGAGCGCGGCCACAACGACATCTTCCTGGGTCAACCGTACTGGCCTTCGCTCGCGGGGTTCCTGCGCAAACTCGAGGTCGGGTTGGAGTAGAAGCGCGCCCGCGCCACGGCGAAACGGCACGCCGCGGCATTGCTAGCGACGCCGGGGAGAAGTCGGTCGTGAGAAGCTGGTCTGCCGTGGCTCGTCGCCTCCACGCACACCGTGGTGCCGCGCTTCGTTGCCTCGGAGCCGCGCGTTTTGCCCCGCGAGCTTGTGCTACCTTCAACCCATGGTCCAGTCGGCTCGCTCCCTCGACGATCCCCTCGCCGCCTTCTTCGCCATTCCCGAAGGCGATCGAAACCACGAGGTCATCGACGGCGAGTTGGTCGAACGCGCCGCGCCACCGGGCTCGCACGGCTCGGCGCAGGCTCGCGTGTCCGCGGGAACGCTCGGTCCCTTCGACCGCCGGCCAGGCGGCGATGAGCCCGATGCCCCCGGCGGTTGGTGGATCGCCACCGAGGTCGAGATCGAGCTCGCCACGAATCTCGTCGTGCGTCCGGATGTCGTCGGCTGGCGCCGCGACCGCGTGGCCCAACGTCCGTCCGGCTCTCCGGTGCGTGACCGCCCCGACTGGGTGTGCGAAGTCGTATCTCCCTCGACCGCGAGCCGGGACCGCGTCGTCAAGCTAGCTCGCTATCATCAGGCAGCCATTCCCCACTACTGGATTGCGGACCCTTCCGAAGGCACGCTGACCGTGATGCGCTGGACGCAAGAGGGGTATCTGGTCGTGCTCGCCGCGCAGCGTGGCGACACGGTCCGCGCGGAGCCTTTCGACGCCGTACAGCTGAGTGTCGATTGGATGTTTGGGGAGGAGTGACGACCTGCCGCGGAGGAAGAAGGAGGACGTGCAGGATCCGAAGTGCACGTGCCGACGTCGTGCACCACACCCGATGCGCCGGTTCCCGCCAGGGGTTCCGCAAGGCGGCCGTGACCCCGTGAGGTAGGGGCATTCCGGTTGCGGGCGTTCCCCAGCTTGGTTTCGCGTCCAAATCTGGCACGCTTTTTTATTGACAACACGTGCCAGAT
>JAJZQG010000325.1 GCA_021847645.1 Myxococcales bacterium | reverse complement strand
CCCGGGGCGGACGGGCGCTGCGATTGGCGTGCTGGGTGATGGCGAAGCGACACCCGGCAGGCTGGAGAGGAGCGATACCCGGCGGGCGGACGTGTGTCTGCAGTAGCCTGCCGGTTGAACAGCCTCTCAGCGGTCACGCCGCTTGAGGCGTTCGATCTCCGCAAGCGCCTCCTGCAAGCGGGCCTCCGCCTGCTCCGCTCGCGCCGCTTCCTGCTCCGCTCGCGCCGCTTCCTGCTCCGCTCGCGCCGCTTCCTGCTCCGCTCGCGCCGCCAGCTCGTCCGAAACAGCGTTGAGCCGCTCGATCAGCTCTTCCGCATAAGGCAGCGGCGCCGTGTCCAGGTAGTAGCGAAGCTTGCCCCCGTCGATCCCCAGCTGTAGACCGAGCACTTCGGACGCGTACAGCCCGCCTTGGGGCATCACCGGACGGTACGCACGCGGGGCTTCATCGGCCAGCCGCATCGCGCGAATGCGGAGCCGCCGCACGTCGAACACGAAGTACTCGCGAATGCCGAGAGACGCGTAGCGCGCGACGTTCGTCTCAAAGTCCTTGCGCGGCCGGCCTCGCCAGTGGACCTCCATGACGAAGTCCAGGCCCTTTCCCTCCTCGCTCACCATCCAGTAGTTGCGCGGGTGGTCCTCCACGTCGAGCACGGCGAGGACGTCGGGAGCAAACACGCGCTCGCCCGGATAGTAGGTGGGCAGGTCCGTGCCGATGTAGATCCGACGGCGCATCCGCCGGAAGTGCCCTCGCAGCACCTCGCGCGAGCCGTAGACGGGCTCGGCGTGGTAGTCGCCTTCCGGTGGGCTCGCTTCGCTCGGCTCGAACTCGCTCGGGAGCTCGTCCAGCAGCCGACTCCTCTGCTCGGGCGACATCCGGTCCCAGATCTCCTGGGGCGGAGCG
Source organism: Myxococcales bacterium (assembly GCA_021847645.1). Lineage (GTDB taxonomy): Bacteria > Myxococcota_A > Polyangia > Polyangiales > Polyangiaceae > JAJZQG01. Next base: position 6,543 of record JAJZQG010000325.1, on the reverse strand, counting down.
CGGGGGTCGTCGGGGTCGAGGACCCAGGAGGGATCGCTGGACTGGGACATGATCGAAGCGTAGCACGCAGGACCAGTGACGCTGATGTTGTGACCATCTGCACGTCCCCGCATCTGTTTTCACACCGGTTGCGCGACTCGCAGCCGTCGTGCAATGTCCCGCCCCGTGAAGCTTCCTTGGAAGGATCTTCGGAAGATCATTGGACGGCGCCTGCGCGGCCTGGTGCCCTATGTCCCGGCGCTCGCCGTCTCGGGGTTCCTGGGCAGCAAGGCGATCCGCGCGATCCTCGAGCGCGCCGGCCACCCGGCCGTGCCCCTCGACGACACGTTCATCCACTTCCAGTTCGCCAAGAACCTCGCCGCCGGACACTTCTTCACCTACTCGCCCGGCGACGGCTACACCGCGGGCGCCACCAGCTTCGCCTGGCCGATGTTGCTCGCGCCGTTCTACGCGCTCGGCTTTCACGACCTGTCGATCATCTGGGTGGCGTGGGTCTTCGGCTTCCTGGCGCACGCGGCGCTGATCGTGGAGACCACGCGCCTGGCGAGCCGCTTGACCGGCTGGTCCGTGGCCGTAGGCGCCGGCGCGATGGCCGCCCTGTTCGGCGGCTTCCTTTGGTTCGCCGCCAGCGGCATGGAGACCATTCCCCTCGCCTGGGCCCTGGCACGCACCGCGCGCATCGCTTCCGAGTGGTGCGAGCGCACCCCTTCCGAACGAACGCGCGCCCAGCGCGTCGAGCTCATCGCCTTCGGCATCCTGGCGCCGCTCATCCGCCCCGAGGGCGCCCTCGCCTCCTTGTTCGCCGCGGTGGCGCTCGGCGCCTGCCCGATGCCCTCGCCGCGCCCCTGGTGGCGCACGCGCCCGCTGGCCCTGGTGCCCCTGCTCGGTCCGCTCATCATGCCTCTGACCAACCTGCTGATGACCGGCTCGGCCTCGTCGAACACCATGGCCGTCAAGTGGATGCCCTTGAGCCCCTACTACCCAACGCTCGCCGCGTTGTGGAAGCCGGTCCACGACAACCTCGTCACGTTCTTCACCGTGCTGGTCGACGGCCGCGAGTGGAGCGCCGTGTTCGTGCCCAAGGACAGCATGCCCGCGTTCGTGCTGGCGCTCGTGGCCATCCCGGTCGTCGGATGGCGCGCCAAGCGCCCGTGGAGAGCCGGCTTCGTGCTGGTGCTGGCGCTCGGGATGCTCATCCCGTGCACCTACTCGAGCTTCCTGTGGAATCGCCTGCGCTACCTGTGGCCCTTCGCATCCGCGTGGTTCGTGGGGCTCGCATGCGGTGCGCGGCTGCTGGGCGAGGCCGCGGCCCTCATCCGGCCCCGGTGGATCGCGGTCGCCCCAGCGCTCTCGGGCCTGGCCGCAGGCGGCTTCTCCACGCTCTTGTCCTGGACCATCGAGGACCTGTCCAAGAGCGCCACCGCCGTCGACAAGCAGCAGGTCACGCTCGGACGCTGGGCCCGCGAGCATCTCCCGCAGGACGCGATCATCGGTGTCAACGACACCGGCGCGATCGCCTACGAGTCGGATCGTCGCACGTTCGACGTGGTGGGGCTGACCACCAAGGGCGAGGCCAAGTACTGGGTGGCCGGCGCCGGCTCGCGCTTCGAGCACTACGAGCGCCTGGTCAAGCGCGACCCCCAGCGCTTCCCCACGGACTTCATCGTGTATCCGCAGTGGATGGCCTGCGAGCCGGTGTTGGGACCCCAGATGCACGAGGCCACCGTGCGCGACCAGACGATCCTCGGAGGCGTGACCATGGTCGTCTACCCGGCCCGTCGCGATCTGCTGGGCTCGGGCGATCTGCCGCTGCAGGAGCGGCTGCTGGGCCAGCCCATCGACGAGCTCGACGTCGCCGATCTGGAGTCCGAGGCCGATCACGCCTACGAGATCGAGCACGCCACGGGCGCCGACTTGTCGAACCGCGTTCACTACGAGAGCCCGGACACGAACGGGGCCGACCGCGCGTGGGCCGACGGCGGACGCTTCCAGCGATCGCTCGATCGCTTCGAGGCGCACCTGCCCGAGGGCACGGCGGTGCGCGGCATCGCGCGGCTCGTCGGGCCACTGAGTGCCGACGTGGACGTGGTGGTGAGCGTGGGCGGTCAGGATCTGGCGACCTTGCACGTGCCGGCCGACGAGGCCACCGAGCAGTCGTTCGAGATCCCGGCGGACAAGGTCAAGGCGCGCACGGTCGTCGAGCTTCGCCCGCTGGAGGGCACGTTCGGCTCGCTGCACTACTGGTTCGAGAAAGCCAGGTAGCGTCGCGCGGCGCCAAAGACTACAACAGCCTCGTGCGTCGACGTCCTTTTCCCCAGCTGAGCACCGAGCTGACCGAGCTGTCCCTGGGCACGTGGGGCCTGTCGGGCGATGCCTATGGTCCCATCGCCGATGCCGAAGCCGACGCGGTGATCGATCGCGCGGCGGAGCTGGGCATCACGCTGTTCGACACGGCCGACGTGTACGCGCACGGCGAGATGGAGAAGCGTCTGGGGCGCCGGCTCAAGGGCCGCTCGTCCAAGACGCTCATCGCCACGCGCATCGGCACCGAGCGCACGGAAACCGGCGGGCACAAGCGCTTCGACGCAGCCTACCTGCGGGAGGCCTTCGAGCGATCGCGCGAGCGCATTGGGCGCGATCGCATCGACGTGCTGATGCTGCACAACCCGAGCGTGGTGACGATCGAGGCGGGCGAGGCGACCGGGCTGCTCAAGGAGCTCAGGGGCAAGGGCTCGGTGGGAGCCTGGGGCGTGAGCGCCGGCAGCAAGGAGGCCGCGCTGGCGGCCCTCGAGGCGGGCGCCGAGGTCCTGAGCATCACCTACAACCTGTTCCATGCGCGCGACCTGCACGCGGTCGCCGCCGAGATCGCCATGCGTGGCGTCACGGTGCTCGCCCACTCGGTCCTGGCCTACGGCCTGCTCACCTGCCACTGGGGCCCGGAGCGCACCTTCGACGAAGGCGATCACCGTCGCGATCGCTGGAAGCCGGGCGAGCTTCGCAAGCGCATCGCGCAGCTGGAGGTCGTGCGCTCGATGGTGGGCGGCGAGGTGCTCACGCCGCGGGCCGGTGCGCTGCGGTTCGTGCTCTCCAACAGCCTCGTGACCTCGGCAATCCTCGGGCCTCGCAGCACCGCGCAGCTCGAGCAGCTCATGCGCGAGGCGGGCAACGGACCTCCCTACCTCCCCGACAAGCTCCTGTCCGACCTGCCCTCCAAGCTCATCGGCGCGGGCGTGGCCTCATGACCTTCGACCGCGAGCTCGACGTGGCCCTGGCCGCTGCGCGCGAGGCCATGGGCGTCATCATGCACGTGTACGCCCGGGACTTCGAGGTGCACTACAAGGATGCGCGCGAGCCGGTGACCGAAGCCGATCGCCTGGCCAACGAGCTGATCTGCGGGCGCCTGGCCGCCGCGTTCCCTTCCGACGGCATCGTGGCCGAGGAGAGCGCGCCGTCCGATCCGGCGCAGCTGGCGTCGGCGCTGGCGCGCGAGCGCGTGTGGCTCGTCGATCCGCTCGACGGCACCAAGGAGTTCGTGGGGCGCTACGACGAGTTCTCCGTGATGATCGGCCTGTGCGTGGCCGGCACGCCGGTGGTGGGCGTGGTGGCGATGCCGGTGCAGGACGTCGTCGCGATCGGCGCGCAGGACACCGGGGCCTGGTCCATCGACGCGAGCGGTGCGCGACGGGCGCTGCGCGTGTCCTCGAAGCGTTCGGTCGGGGAGTCGTCGATGCTGATGTCGCGGTCGCACCGTTCGGAGCGGCTGCTGGCTGTCGCCACGGCGCTGGCGCCCGCGCAGCAGGTCCTGAGCGGATCGGTGGGCATCAAGTGCGTGCGCATCGCGAGCGGCACCGACGAGCTGTACGTGAATCTGCCGTCGCGTCGCGGCGCGCGGCTGTGGGATGCGTGCGGGCCCGAGGCGATCGTGCGAGCGGCGGGCGGGCGCGTGAGCACGGTATTCGGCGAGCCGATTGCGTACCAGGGCCCGGAGGTGGGGCTGGTGCGCGGCATGGTGGCGACCAACGGGGCGATCCACGACGAGGTGGTAGCGACGACGCAAGCGCTGTGCGGGTGAAGGATCGATGGCGCGTGCGACGCCGACGTTGAACAGCGCGTGCGGAGCGCAAGCTCCCGCGGCGCGGTGCTCGCACTCCGAGCCTGCCGACGGAGCGCCCAACACGCATGGCTCGGGCTTCCCCCTGCGCCAGTCATTCCGAGCCCGCCCGCCAAGAACCTTCGACCTTTGCTCTTGCCGCTTGGCTCGGCGCGGCTTCCGGGCTCGCACCTAGCCGCCGCGAAGCTTCGCCTCCAGCTCGGCCAGCCGCGCCAAGGCCTGCTCCTTCTCGGCTCGCTCGCGCTCCTTCTCGGCTCGCTCGCGCTCCTTCTCGGCTCGCTCGCGCTCCTTCTCGGCTCGCTCGCGCTCTTCCGCTGTCAGCCACAGACGTGACCCGTCGGGGTCATCGGCGATGCGCAACCTCTGCCCCTCGGCGGTCGCGATCAGCCAAGCATTCAGCAGCGGCGAGCGCGCCGGACCATCTCCCGCGTACACCCGATCGAATGAGCCCGACTCGCCACGGGTCCAGACCTGAAGGCGAACAGGCCCACCGTGGATCGCTGGCCCGGCCATCAGCGGATCGAACACCCACAGCTCGCCCACCCCGCAGGCGGCGTAGCGCTCCGGCGCGGACGCATAGTCCTTGCCCGGCCGATTGTCGCTGACCACTTCGACCACCAGCGGCGGCACCACATGCCCCGGCTTCCATAGACACAAGCTGGTCAGCGCATCGCCTTCCGGCGTGCGCGGGTCGATCACGCACAGGTCCGGATTGGCGCCGACGTTGGGGTGGGCCTCGTCCCAGCGCACGGCCAGGTTGCGCGCCACCTGCGCCCCGCGCTTCGACGCCCACGCCAGCAGCAGCGCCTTGAGCATGTCCAAGATCAGGTCGTGCGTCTGCGACTCGGGCAAGGGCTCCTCCGGGATGGTCCACACCTCGCTGGCGCGCGCGACGCGATAGCTCAGCCGGATCAGGCGGCCGTCTTCGGGATCGACGTGGGCGACCATGTGGTGAGTGTGCGAGTGTGAGCGACGCGGTGCAAGGGCGAGACGGACGGACACGCGGCTCTTTCGGCGCGATCCGGAGGACACCATGGGAAGCCGCACGTCTCGATCACGTCGCGGCCGAGCCCCCTTGCCGGGCTTTCCGGCAGGCAAGCGAGGTCTGCGCCCGGCCACGGACGCCCGCCCGCGCGCGACACCGTCCGAGGAAGATCCAATCTTTCCTGTTCGTACGCGCGCATGCATGTTCGCAACCTGGCATTCCGCTCTCATCCCCACTTGGAGGCGACATCGTGAGCGACCTTTCGACACGACGCTGGCTCGTTGCGCCCTTTCTCCTCGTGCCGCTGGCCCTCGGGCCACTCGCCTGCAGCAAGACCAACGACGTGACGCCGCCTCCGGCGGCCTGCGCCAACGGCGTTCTCGACGACGGCGAGGGCGACATCGACTGCGGCGGCTCGTGCGCGTCGAAGTGCAAGCTCGGGCAGAGCTGCAACCTCGACGGCGACTGCGCCACGGCTCTCTGCTCGCAGCACCTGTGCGTCAACGCCTCGTGCTCGGACAGCCGTATGGACGGCGACGAGACGGATCAGGACTGCGGCGGGCTGAGCTGCAAGCCGTGCGAGGATGGCAAGCACTGCAAGGTCAACGGCGACTGCGCAACGAGCTTCTGCACGGGCGGCGTTTGCAAGTCACCGACCTGCAGCGACAGCGAGAAGAACGGCACCGAGAGCGACGTCGACTGCGGCGGTACCTGCCGCAATGAGGGCAAGCTGTGCGCGGACGGGCGGAGCTGCGTGCTGCCCGAAGACTGCCAGAGCGGCGTGTGCACGGGCAACGTGTGCAAGCCACCGAATTGCACCGATGGCGTGCAGAACCAGGGCGAGTGCGCTCCTGACAAGGGCGGCCCCTGCCAGGGCAAGTGCAGCTACGACCAACCCTGCACCGTGGCCGGTGACTGCGAGACCGGCGTGTGCCGCGCCGACGGCAAGTGCGGTTGTGCGACCAAGGCCGACTGCACGGGCAACGACACCGAGTGCGGCTGGCGCCAGTGCACATCGGGCACGTGCTCGATGGCATACGCACCGCAGGGAACGGCGTTGTCCCAGCAGACCGCGGGCGACTGCCTGCAGGTCGAGTGCGACGGGGCCGGCGCGCCCGTCTCGGTCAACGACACCTCCGACCTCCCGACCGTGGGCGAGTGCACGACGGCGCAGTGCTCGGCGGGCAATCCGTCGGTCCCGGTGATCGCGCAGAAGACCGCCGGAACGGCGTGCACGGGCACCGACCACGTTTGCGACGGGGCCGGCACGTGCGCCACGCACGGCAAGTATGACGAAGACAACTTTGACGAAGTGCTGTTCGCGCCGTGAGGTCACCTCCGGCGCGGGGGAACTAGTTCCGGCCGCCAAAAATTTGGCCCTGGTAGCCTGGACGATATAGCGCGGATCGCATGATCGATGCGACGCCTTGGGCAGACCGACCGCACC
>JAJZQG010000061.1 GCA_021847645.1 Myxococcales bacterium | reverse complement strand
CGTGGTCCTTGCGAACTCCCGTGTATGCGACCGCCGCGGGCGAGCTCACGCTCGCCCTGGCTCTGCCGACGCTTCAAGGCTCCGGCTTCGCCGGTTGTTTGGCCTCGGCTTCGCGTGATCCAGTTCAGGCTCAGCGCTCGTCATCGAGGACGTCGATTTCGGATCAGGCGCCCACGCTTCGGCCTGTCCCCTACACGTCTGGGGGCTGCCTCGCGCGCAGGCTCGCGTCCCCGCTGTGCTGACGTGCGAACCGCCACGAAGCTTCGAGACGAGGACTTGCGCGAGATGGTTCCCAAGGACCTGTTTAAGGTCTGGGGCTTTGCCAGCTGAGGCACGCCCGGAGATCCACTCGGGCTTCGGCGGCACATTGCCGACCGCGATGAACGGGGCGCGAAGCGTACCCGGCTCCGGCGAGCAGCCCGCGTCCACGCCCGTCTGGGTGACGTCGGAGTAGGTGGCGAGCACTTGCGCGCCGCGAATATTCGCATTCGCGTGCCGTCTGCCTGCGGGAGCGACGTAGATCGCAGGGCCGTCCGACAGCTCGCGAGGGTCGCCCGAGTAGAGTTGATCGGCGCGGAAAGGGCCTCGAGAGCGCTGGGGCGCGGGATTGGCACGAGGCCCTGCCGGCACCGCCCAGCGCTGGCGACGAGCCCTTGTCGGCTTGCTTGCTCGCCAGAACCTCCCTGCCGCACCCGCCCCGCTCCGCCGCTTCGCCTGGCGCACCACCCGGCCGCCGCGCCTTTGGGGCACCGGTCCGCCGCCGGCACCCGGTTGTCGATGCCCTCTCGGCACGCAGGTCGACCAGGCGAGCCACCCCGGCCCAGTGCCTTCGGCACCCCAGGTGACTTGGCGCACCAGCGGGTATTGGTCTTCGGGGGAGCCCGTGATAGGAGCGAACCATCGTATGCAACAGCCTCCGTGGGGGTGGCTCGCATGCGGAGGAGGATAGGCGATGCATAGCTTACGTGATTCACACGGCCTGCCGTCTGCCAAGTCGGCGCTTCGCTTCCTCGGGGTTCGCCTCGCGTCGCGACCCGACACGGCGTCGTTGGCACCCGAGATCCAGCAATCGCGGAGCGAGGTGGTCGCGGCCGAGGAAGCGCACGACGAGAAGCACGAGCAGTGGCTCGCCGCGTCGGCGGTGGTGCGGTACCTGGACACCAAGCTGGGGCAGATGGTTGGGACGCTGGCGCGCGACACGCTGTCGCTGGTCGGGGGCAACCGTCAGGATGCCCGCTACCAGAGGCTGTTCGCCAAGGCGCCGAGCGAGGCGATGAAGGGCGTGGCCGACGATCCGCAGGAGCGCTACGTGCGCACGATCATCGCGACCGTGCAGGAAGACGACGCGTACAAGACGCTGCGCGGACATCTGCCGGGCCTGATCGCATCGCTGGGGGAGCTGAAGACCGCCGTAGCGAAGCGCAACGACCTGATGCTGGCGAACGAGATGGCGCTGCGCGACGTGCGCCTGACGCTCGACAAGGCCAAGCGTGCCTACAACCTGATGTACCCGCGGCTGCAGGTCATCTTCCCCGACGATCCCGCGCTGGTGGAGACGTTCTTCCGCCCGCTCCACGGCACGGGGGACAAGTCGCACGACATCGTCGCGCCCGAGCCAGGACAGGCCGAGCCGCCCGTGACGGTGCCCGGGAAGGGCAGCCTGTAAGGGGCTTCCCATCCCACGATCATCCCGTTCTGCCGCAACGCGCGCGATTCACGCTGTCACACCGGGTGCAACGGCAGATCGGGATCCAGCCTGCGCAGGTCGTCCACATCGGAGGTCATCACGGCGTGTCCGCGAGCGCGAGCGCAAACCACGACTGAGGCGTCGACGATGTCGTTGGTTCCGGTCGCGCCGCACAGCTGCCCCGCGGCTCGTGCTCGGTGATCGTCGAGCGCTTCCACGTCGACCAACGAGGAGCCCAGGAGACGGACGAGCCGGACCTGCCGCTTTCCGTCTCGCCAGACTTGCGCCACCACGCCCGCAGGGACGGCGACCGGAATGTCGTTCTGGATCGCACGGAGCAGCAGGGTGACCACTTTCCGGTCGTTTCGTTCGAACGCGATCAACGCGCCCGTGTCGAGGGTCAGGCCACTCACGCAGCCCCCTTCTTGCGCTTCCTGGGCACGCCCAGGATCCGGTCTGCCTCGGCTCTCTCCGCTTTCGTTGGCGGACCGCCGGTCAGCTCGAGCATGCCCTCGAGCATCTCCTCGAGCTCGTCTAGCTGAGCCTGGTGCTCGAGCGCGCGTGCCACATAGGCACTGACGCTGGGCGCGCGTCCTTTCGTCACCGCACGGCGAACCCGCTTGACCACGTTTTCGGGGATGCTGACTGCGATCTTGGAGACAGTCATACCAATTATCCTACCGTGGGCCGCCGGCCCGTCAATCCGTCGTCGCTCGCGACGAGCCAGGCCGAGCGCGTCCACAACCGGACGCGGCTCGGCGGAGCCTCGGCCTACCGAAGCCGCGCGCTCCCGCCGTCGCATCGACACCATGAGCCCGGCTGCCGGGCTTTCCGGCGAAGCCGCCTGCCGTGGCCTTTCGGACGCGTCGTGGTGAACACCGGAGGCCGCGGCAGGCAAGCGCGGACGCGGCCGCCGCGGTTGCGCATCGATGTGAACGAGCCAGGCCGCGGCAGGCAAGCGCGGACGCGGCCGCCGCGGTTGCGCATCGATGTGAACGAGCCAGGCCGCGGCAGGCAAGCGTCCCTACCGCCGTATCACCACCTTCGTCCCCAGCCCGTTCGCGGCGTAGCTCGCCGCGCCCGACCACTCGTCCGGAACCGACGGCGCGGTCCACTCGAACACCCGCCTCGCATCTTGCGGCGACAGGTTGATGCACCCGCCGCTCTTCGGGTTGCCGAAGTCCTCGTGCCAGTACGCCATGTGGATCGCGAACGGAGGCCGGAAGTACTGCGTGTACCCGACATCCGCGATCCAGTGCTTCTCGGGATTGGGCGTGGCCTCCGGGCTCATCGTGGTCGTGCGCGTCTTGTACTCGATGCGGTAGATGCCCAACGGCGTGTGGCTGCCGCGCACCAGCTCCTCGTTGGTCATGTTGCCGCGCGGCGGCGTCGACCCCGCACCGGGCGACGCCAGCGTGCTGAACACCGGCGTCTTTCCCACCCACAGCGTGAAGGTGCCCTTGCCGATCGAAAAGTCGATCCACTTCTCGTCGTCGGCCACCCTGGTCGGCATCGGATCGGGTACCCGCACGACCGACGCATCCGCGTCGCGGACGAACACGCCCGGCTCGCGCGTCTCGAGGAACGTCAGCGCGCCCTGCTGCACGCTCTGGCCCGTGAGCAGCACGACCGTGCGAGGCGGCCAGGTGTCGCTCGACTCGGTGAGCTTGCCGTCGTCGCCGCGGCGAAACTTGGGCTTGGGCGTGCCCCGGGTCCAGGCCAGCGGCAGCTGCACCTCGCCGCCGATCTCCACGCCGTGAAACGACGTGACGCGGAACGGACGCACACGATCCGAGGGCACGAGCGTCAGATCAGGCGTGAGCAGCCAGGTGCGTCCTTCGGCCTCGAAGGCCGCGACGAACGACATGAGCGAGCCCTCGGGGATGGTCCTGCGCACCAGGCCCTTGTCGAAGCCGTGCATGCGCGGGGCCTCGGCGCCGCCGGCGAACAACGATGGCACCGGATCGTCGCCGTGCAGGATCTCGCTGGTGGCGAGCTCCTCGTAGCCCGAGCGCGGCTTGCGGTCGCGCACGAGCTTGTCGAGCGGGAAGAACTTGCGCTCGGCCGCCTGCTGCTCCTGCCGCGACGGGATGCGGCCGTACATGGGCGCGCCGAGCGAGTACGCATAGCGATACGAGGGAAAGCGATCCGGCGGCGGAATGAGCTGGTGCAGCGCAGCGTAGAGCGGATCGGCCAGGTTGAGCGTGGTGGACGAGTCGGCGCACACGAAGCCGCGCGGCTCGACCGCGTACCAGCGCGCGCCACCGCATCCCGCGCCGGCAACGGCCGTGGTGCTGGCGAGCGTGACCGCGGTGCCCGGACGGATGAAGCCGATGGGCTGTCCGGCGCGCGAGGCGCCTCGGTAGATCCACGTGATGTAGCCGAGCGAGCCGATCTCGGGGCGAGCGTCGGTCGCCGCTGCGGTTGCGTCAGGAGCCGTGGGCGAACCGTCGGCGGCCGCGTCGGCCTCGAGTGCGTCGACGGCAGCGTCGGCGGGCGGATCGACGGCGGCGTCGGGCGGTGGTGGCGAGGTGGAAGGAGCGGACGCGGAAGCGAGCGGCGGCTCGCGCGCGGGTTCGGGTGCGGTGACCGACTGCGCGCCGCACGACGCGGTCGCCATCAACGCGGCGAGCGCGACGAGCCTGCGCATCATGCAACGCCGTAGCGCGCGTCGAACGGGCCCGTGCCGTCCTGGCGTACGATCTTGCGATCCGGGTTGGCCGCGAGGTGCTCGAGGATCTTGAAGGCCGCCTCGATCTGAGCGGTGGACTCGGTGGCAGCCACGAGCTGGTCCACGGTGAACAGCGTACCGCGGTTGTCGTCGAGGTACTGCAGCAGCTTGCGCTGCAGCGAGATGACCACGCCGGCGGCCTTCTTGCCGGCCTCGACGCCGGGCTGGTGGTAGGCGTTGATGCCCACGAGCGACGCGTAGAAGCCGACGGCGCGCTCGTAGAGGGCGACGAGCACGCCCAGCGTGCGGGGCGAGACCTCGGAGATGGTGATGGTCATCGACTCGCGATCGTTCTCGAAGAGCGCCTCGCGCGTGCCGAGGAAAAAGCCCAGCAGGTAGTCGCCGGAGGTCACGCCGGGCTCGACCTGGATCGAGCCGTCGTCGCGATCGCGCAGCACGTCGACGAACGTGACGAAGAAGTTGTTGGCGCCCTCGCGCAGCTGCTGCACGTAAGCGTGCTGGTCGGTGGAGCCCTTGTTGCCGTAGACGGCGATGCCCTGGTGCACCACGTTGCCGCCGAGGTCGCGGCCCTTGCCCAGGGACTCCATGACGAGCTGCTGCAGGTAGCGCGTGAGCAGCGCGAGGCGGTCCTTGTACGGGAGCACGACCATGTCCTTGGCGATGCCGGCCGAGCGCGCGTGCAGCCACATGAGGGCGAGCATCATGGCCGGGTTGGTGCGCGGGTCGCGCGAGCGCGTGATGGCGTCGCAGTCTCGCGCGCCGCCGAGGAACGCGTCGATGTCGAAGCCCTGCAGCGCGGCGGGCAGCAAGCCCACGGCCGAGGTGACGCTCGTGCGGCCGCCGACCCAGGACCACATCGGAAACTCGGCGACCCAGCCCTGATGCTTGGCCGTGATCGACAGGGCGCTGCCGTGGGAGGTCACCGCCACCGCGTGCTTGGCGAACTCCAGGCCCTGCGCACGGTAGGCCTGCTCGACCTCGAGCATGCCGTTGTGCGTCTCCTTGGTGCCGCCCGACTTGGAGACTACCAGCACCAGCGTCTCGCGCAGGCGCTCGGTGCCGATGGTGCCCAGCACCCGATCGATGCCGTCCGGATCGGTGTTGTCCAGGAAGTAGACCTGCATGGCGTCGCGCGGGCTGCTGACGGCGCAGTCCAGCAGCTGGGGGCCGAGCGCCGAGCCACCAATGCCGATGTGCAGCACGATGCGGAACCGGTCGGCCGACGGCGGCTTGATGTGGCCCGCGTGGATGTCGGCGGCGAACTCCTTGACGCGCGCGGTGGTGGATTCGATGGCGGTGCGAGTCTCGGCGTCGGGCGCGAGCTCGGGAGCGCGCAGCCAGTAGTGGCCCACGCGACGGTTCTCGTCGGGGTTGGCGATGGCGCCGGCCTCGAGCTCGGCCATCGCGTCGAGCGCCTTGGACACCGGACCGCTCATCTCGTCGAAGAGGTGAGCGCCGAACCTCATGCGGCTGACGTCCATCCACAACCCGATCGACGGGTGGGCAACGAAGTAGCTCTTGTAGCGGTCCCACATCACGGCGTGTGTGTCCATGTCGACCTCCGGAGCAGGGGCGCGCGTTGCAGGAGCAGGCGCGCGAGCACAGTCGAGAAGCGTGTTGGCAGGGCAGCGCGGCGGGCCGGGAAGGGCCCGGGCATCATCGGTTCCAAGCAGGTCTGCGATCGTCGATGACGATGCGGCGATCGAGGTGGGAGGGCAGGCTGTCTTCGGGGGAGCTGACCACGAGCTGCGAGAGGCCGGGCAGGCCAGGAGCGTCGATGATCTCGAGGATCTCGTCGAGGCTCAGGGGGTTTTCGCGCAGGTCGAGCAGACGCAGCTCGGGGAAGTCGACGCGGTGCCAGTCGAAGCCCTCGATCTCGCAACCGCACAGGGCCAGGGACTCGAGGCCCCGCAGACGGCGCGTGCGCAGGAGCTTGTAGATCGCGCCCACGACATCGTCCTCACGGTTGTACGAGAGGTTGAGCTTGCGCAGGGAATCGAGGTGGCGCGAGTTCATGAGGTCTTCCACGGTCTCGGCGTCGAACTCGCAGCGGGCGAGCGTCAGCGACAAGAGCTTGGAGGCCGCGGGGTTGTCGAACAGCGCGGCGGCGTCGGCCAGACCGGTGTGGTGGATCGTCAGGAATCGAAGTGCGCCGATGCGCGGGCTGCCGAAGTACCGATCGAGCGAGGTGAGCTCGGGGCTGTGCCGGATCTCGAGCTGGCGCAACGAATCGACGAAGTCGCCGCGCGCCAGGCGCGTGTCGATCGCGTCGGACACGCCCGAGACCTTGAGCACGGTCAGCTTGGCCATCGAGGCGGTGTCGAACACCAGGTCGACCGCATCGTCGGCGTCGGCGAACCCGTTGAGCGACAGCGAGGTGAGAGACTTGCAGCGGCCGCTGGCCAGCAGGGCCTTGAGCCCGGACAGCCCGATGGAGCCTGGAACCTTGAAGGCCTTGATGTTGGACAGGTCCTGCGACTTGAGCAGATTCATCACCCCGTTGAAGTCCAGACCGCGGCGCAGGGTCACGATCAGCTTCTTGTTTTTTGCCCGGACGTCGCTCGCCCAAGGGGCTAGATCACTCGGCGCTCCCATTTGAAGCTGGCCTACCACGACAATCCGGATTGCCAAAGCGGTTCTCGCCACGGGGTCGAAATCCGTGGGGACGGCAGGAGCGCCAGCGCGGGCGGGGCGGGCGATCGGCCTCGGGATCGGGCGTCAAGCGCGCGACACGAGCGACCAGCCGATGAGCTTGTAGAGCACGCGGGCACCCACGATCGCGTCGATGCCGTCCCCCTGGGCCGGGCCGGCCACCTCGCACAGGTCGAACCCCACGACGCGCCTGCCCGCTCTCGCCACGGCTGACAGCAGGTAGCACGCCTGCTGGAACGTCAACCCGCCGGGCACGGGCGTTCCCGTCGACGGGCACAGCGACGGCTCGAGTCCGTCGATGTCGAAGGAGACCCACACGCGGTCGGGCAGCTCCGCCACGATGTCCCGCACGACCGACGCGAAGCTCTCGCCTTGCAGCTGCCGCGCGGCGATCGCCACGTCGAAGAACGTGCGGATCCTGCCGTTGGAAGTGTGGATCGCGGCGGCTTCCTGGGCGCACAAGTCGCGCACGCCGACCTGCACCAGCTTGCGCACGCCGGGGCAGCGCGCCAGCACGTTGTGCATGATGCTCGCGTGCGACTGCTCGAAGCCCTCGAAGCCGACCCGCAAGTCAGCGTGCGCGTCGATGTGCAAAACGCCCAGCCCAGGCTCGCGCTCGGCTGCCACCGCGATCGCACCGAGCGGGCAAGCGTGGTCGCCGCCCACGATGCCGACGATGCGCCCGGCGTCCCACGCGCGGCGTGTCTGACCGGCCACCCAGCGCGTCACGCTCTCCGACAGGCTGTCGACGCGGGCGATGCCGGCCGCGTCGTGCCCGCCGGCCCGTGCCTGGTCAACCGCCGAGCGAGCCTGCTCGTTCCACGCGAGAACCTCGCTCGGGACGTCGAGCATCGCGATGCCGGCTTGCCAGGGATCGCCCGTCTCGATGTCGTGCAGGTCGACCTGCCAGCTCGCGCGCAGGATCGCGCCGGGGCCGACCGCCGCGCCCCGGCGATAGGACGTGGTCGCGTCGAACGGCACGGGCACGACGAGCACGCGCGCCTCGTGGGGAGCGGTGGGCAGACCGAACAGGCCGTCATACGCGGCCTCGGCGTTGGGATCGAAGTCGGCAAGGGTCATCGGGTCAGGCCTCGGACGTGTCACGCGAGAGGATCACGTCGAGCACGTAGGGATCGTGGGCGCGGCCGGCCAAGCGCACGACCGCCACGGCGATGTCCTCGCGCGACGCATGGGGCGGCACGGCGAGGATTCCCCAGGTGGCATCCGGACCGCGTCGAAGATCGAGCCCCGACTCGCTGTACACGTGCGAGCGCGCCTCGAAGACCGCGACCGTCATGCCCTGCGGCCTGGCGAGGCGCAGCGCGCGCATCGCGAAGTCCATCCGATCGAAGTGCTCGTCGCTGGCGACGCCGATCTCGCGTCGGATGAAGCGGACGTGCGCGGGCTTGTCGAGCTCGGGGTCTTCGGCGTCGTCCATGGCTGAGCAGTTGTAGCGCATGCGCCCGGCGCGCACGAGCCGGAGCGCGGATCGGCGAGGACGGGAGAGCGCGTGCGTGGGAAACGCCCTAGCCCGGTGTCCCCAGGCGCAGCGGGATCACCAGGCGCAGCTCTCCGCCTTTTGGCTGCGGCAGGCGCACCGCCCTGATCGCGTCGACGATGCAGCTGGTCGTGGCAGGGTCGGGAAAGGTGGACTCGGTCTCGACCAGCGACCCGATCAGGCCGTCGGGCGAGACATCGGCGCGCAGGGTCAGGCGCCCCCACAGCCCCGGAACACGACGCACCCCGTCCTCGTAGCAGCGCTGCGCGGCGGCACCGGCGCCTGCCGCGACCAGCGCTTGCACCACCGCGGGATCGAGCACGCCGCTTCCGCCGGTCACCGGCGGGTCTTCGATCGCCTTCATCGGCGCGTCGCCCGGGTTGACCATGATGTCGAGGGTGACCTTCGCGGTGCCCCCGTGCGTCCTGACCAGCTCCACGCCGCGGAACGACTTGCGCATGCACGCGAGCACGTCCTTGTCTTCGAGCGTCGGCCGGCCGGTGATCGCCGCGGCGCTGACCTTGCCGTTCGCCTGCAGCGTGAGCCGCATCGAGAGCTTGCCGTGCAGCTGCTGGTCGGCCGGCAAGGCTGGGGCGTAGCAGCGGCGAATGACCCAGTAGCCGTTCTTGCGCGCCTCGCGCAGCACCGCGCTCGCGCTCGCCTTGCCCTGCACGCGCACGTTGTCCACGACGACCCGCGGCTGCGGGTGCCATCGCTCCCGCCGTCCGCCTTCGTTCCATCGGGCAAGCTCCTGCTCGTCGTCGCGCGCCAGATCCTTGTCCGCCAGGTGCTCGCGCAGGCCGAGCTTGTAGGGCCGCTCGAACGCGACCGGGTGGGCGACATACGAAGGCGTCGGAATGGCCGGAGCCGTGGAAGGACGCGCAGGCGCAGCAGCCTCGTCGGTGTCGTCTTCGTCGGTGTCGGAGGACGCCGATGCTGTGGCGATCGTGGCCGCGGGCTGCGACGGGGACGCGGAGGCGGCAGGTACCGGCGCGGCGGATCGCGGGGAAGGGGACGCAGCGGGCGAGCGCTGGGCCGCGGAGCAGGCCGGCAGCAGTGCGACCGCGATGACGACGGCAGAGATGCGGATCATGCGTGCAGGTGATGGCGAGCGAGAAACGATTCGACTGTGCTGTGGACCTCGTCAGGCCGTTCGACCGGAGCGAGGTGCGTGCACCCGCGTACCACGTACGGCTCGCCGTGGGGAAGCATCCGCGTGACCTTGCGCGCGTGCGACGGCAGCGCGAGCGTGTCCTTCTCGCCCACCAGAAAGAGCGTGGGAACGTCCACGTGCTTGAGCAGCTTCTTGGCCGAATGACGGATGTACGAGCGGGCCAGGGGCGGCATCACGCGCACGTCCAGACGGTCGAGGTTGGCCATCAGGCCGTCGATGGGCTCGCGGGGGGTGAGCTTGCGGCTCATGCCTCCAACCAGGTACGCGACCTTGGCGACCAGGTCGGCCTGGATGACGCCGTGCTTGATCATGCGGGCGACGGGTGTGACGTGGCCGCCGATCATGAGGGACGCGAGCACGTAGTTGCGCAGCGGGAAGCGGCTGATGACCGGCCCGAGCGAGTCGAAGGCGCTTCCGCACAGCAGCACGAGGGCCGAGACGCGCTCGGGCTGGCGTGCGTACAGCTCCAGAGCGATGCGCACGCCCATGCTGTGGCCCACGAGGATCGTCTTGCGCGGGCAGGTCGCGTCCATGATCTGCTCGGCATCGTCGGTCAGCAGCCGGATGCTCATCTTGGAGGGGTCGGGGGTGTCGTCGCTGCGGCCGTGCCCGCGGTAGTCGAACTGCACGAGGCGGTAGTCGCGGGAGAAGTGGTTCCACCAGGGCACGAAGTAGTGGGTGGAGCAGAACAGCCCGTTGCACAGCAGCATGGTGGGGCCGGCGCCGCGCGACTCGACGTGCAGGCGCACGCCGTCACGGGTGCGGAAGGCATGGGTGGTGGGTTGCAGGTCGAGCGGGGGAGGGGTCGCTGAACGGATGTCGGTCACGCTACGACGGTAGCATGGATCCTATTCGGGCTCGACTTCGGCGGGCGGCTCGGGCAGGGGGGCTTCCAGCACGATCGGCAGCACTTCGTCGACCTTGCGGATGAAGCGGAAGTCGAGCTCGTCGCGGATCTCCTGCGGGACCTCCTCGACGTCGCGGCGGTTGCGCTCGGGCATGAGGATGACGCGGATGCCGGCGCGGTGCGCTGCCAGGACCTTCTCCTTGATGCCTCCGACCGGCAGCACGGCCCCGCGCAGCGAGATCTCGCCGGTCATCGCCACGTCGTGGCGCACAGGACAGTTGAGCAGCAGCGAGACCACCGCCGTGAACATCGTGATGCCCGCGCTGGGCCCGTCCTTCGCCACCGCACCCTTGGGGATGTGCAGGTGCAGGTCGATGTTCTTGAGCCACATCGGGTCGAGCATCAGCTTGTCGGCCTTGGAGCGGACGAACGACACCGCCGCGCGTGCCGACTCCTGCATCACGCTGCGCATGTTGCCCGTCAGGATCACGTCACCGTGGCCCGGCATCTTGGAGACCTCGATGAACAGGATGTCGCCGCCGTTGGGCGTCCAAGCCAGGCCCGTGGCGATGCCCGGCTCGCCCTTGCGCTCGGCCAGCTCGGGGCTGAACTTGTGCGGCCCCAGGATCTTCTCGATCACGTCGTGATCGACGGCGACGTCCCACGGCGCACCCTCGGCCATCTTGACGGCCGTATAGCGGCACACGCCGGCGATCTGGCGCTCCAGGTTGCGCACGCCGCCTTCGCGCGTGTAGTGGTCCACGATGCTCCCCAGGCCCTCGTCGAGGAAGTCGAGCTGCTCGACGGTCAGGCCGTGCTCGCGCAGCTGCTTGGGCACGAGGAAGCCGCGGGCGATGTGCAGCTTCTCGTTTCGGGTGTAGCCGGGCAGCTCGATCATTTCCATGCGGTCCATGAGCGCCGCAGGGATGGTGTCGAGGTTGTTGGCCGTGGCGAGGAACGTGACCTGCGAGAGGTCGAAGGGAATGTCGAGGTAGTGATCGACGAAGGAGTTGTTCTGCTCCGGGTCGAGCACCTCGAGCAACGCAGCGGCCGGATCGCCGCGCAGATCCACGCCCAGCTTGTCGACCTCGTCGAGCACCAGCACGGGGTTCTTGGTGCCCACGCGCTTGAGGCCTTGCAGGATGCGCCCGGGCAGCGCGCCCACGTAGGTGCGCCGGTGGCCGCGGATCTCGGCCTCGTCGCTCACGCCGCCGAGCGCGATTCGTCCGTAGCGACGTCCCATCGAGCGCGCGATGGACTGGCCCAGGGAGGTCTTGCCCACGCCGGGTGGGCCCACGAACAGCAGGATCGGCCCCTTCTTGTCCGCGCGAAGCTGGCGCACCGCCGCGTACTCCACGATGCGCTTCTTGATCTTGTCCAGACCGTAGTGGTCCTCCTCGAGCACGCGACGCACCTCTTTGACATCGATGCGATCGGGCGTGGTCTTGCTCCAGGGCAGATCCGCGATCCAGTCGAGATAGGTGCGGGTGATGTTCCACTCGGCCGATTGCGGATGCATCGACGACAGCCGCGAGAGCTGCTTGCGGGCTACCTTGTCGGCTTCGGGCGAGAGCCCGGCGCGCAGCAGCTTCTCGCGAAGCGCCTCGGTCTCGTCGTCGTCGCCGCCCTCGCCCAGCTGGTCGCGGATCTGGCGCATCTGCTGTCGCAGGATGGCCTCGCGCTCGTTCTTGCCGAGCTGGGTCTGCATGTCGGAGATCTCGCGCTTGACACGGAAGACCTCGAGCTGACGCTGGACCATCTCGATGACCAGGCGCACGCGGTCCTTGATGTCGAACGACTCGAGCACTTGCTGCCTCTCGTCGAGCCCGACGACATCGGCGGGGAAGGCGGAGGTCAGCAGGTCGGCCAGGGCGCCGGGCTCCCGCACGTTCTCGAGGATGCCGGCCAGCTCCCGCGGGAGCGCGGGGTTGTGCGCGAGCAGATCGCGCGCGCCTTCGCGCAGCTTGGTGCCAAGCGCCTCGAGCTCGTCGTCGCGTACCAGCGGCTCGGGAACGCGCTGCACGCGTGCTCGCATGTAGGGCTCGAGGCCCACGCCCGACACGACGCGGAATCGTCCGATGCCGCTGAGCTTGACCGTGTACACGGAGGGCCCGACCCGGGCGACCTGGACGACGCGCGCCAGGGTGCCGACCTTGTGCAGGTCGCGGAACGTGGGCTCCTCGGTGTCGGCGCTCTTCTGGGTGAGGATGCCGATGGAGACGCGATCCGCGCCCAGGGCTTCCTCGATGAGGCGCACGCTGCGGGGGCGTCCGACGTTGATGGGCACGACGGACATGGGAAAGAGGACCGAATTGCGCAGGGGCAGAATCGGGATGGTGAAGCCTTCGGTGGCCGGGGGCGGCGGGGGAGACGGTGCCATGCCGCAACCCTAGTACGGCAGTGGCGCCACGGCGAGGCCCCCGCGGAAGGCCCTCGAGGAGGGAGTCTTCAGCCCGCGCTGTCGCGTGGGAAAACTAGGAACTAGGAACTAGGAACAGGGGAACCAGAACAGGGGAACCAGAACAGGGGAACCAGAACAGGGGAACCAGAACAGGGGAACCAGAATAGGGGAACCAGAACAGTGGAACCAGAACAGGGGAACCAGAACAGGGGAACCAGAATAGGGGAACCAGAACAGGGGAACCAGAACAGGGGAACCAGAACAGGGGAACCAGAATAGGGGAACCAGAATAGGGGAAATGGCGCCGCGGATTGGCGTGCGCACGGCCAAGGCCAGGAGGCCGGTGGCACCTGTTGCGGCCTCGCGGCCCGCGTGAGGCTGGGCTCGACGTTCGGGCGCGCGGAGACGTGCGGCGCAGGAGGCGGACGGAGCCGAGCAACTTCCCGGCTTGCCCCGGCGAGTCGTCTGGACCAGCATGCGACGCAGCATGGGAACGGAACGACGAACGTGGCAGATGGGGGCGTGCGCCTTGTATGCGGCGGCGCTCGTCGCCGGCTGCGGGGGCGGCGCCGCGCAGGTGATGGGGCCCCAGGAGACCCTCCGCACGTACGCGCAGGATCTGGACACGGGCAAGGTCGACGAGGCCTACCAGCTGCTTAGCGATGACGCGCGGCGCGAAATTCCACTCGATGCATTCCGCCGAATGGTCCGCGAGAACCCGTCGGAGATGAAGGAGATCGCGCAAGCCCTCTCGCGCCCAGCCTCGCCGGCCAACGTGACGGCCACCGTGAGCACGGCGGACGGCCAGACGCTGCTGCTCGTGTACGAAGGGGGGCATTGGCACGTCGACAGCTCGGCGATCGACCTGTATTCGCAGGCCACGCCGCAGCGGGCGGTGCAGGCGTTCGTGCGGGCGTTCGAGCGCGGGCGCTACGACGTGCTCATGAGGTTCGTGCCCGACGCGAAGAGGCCCGGGTTGGACGCCAATAAGCTGAAGGAAACGTGGGAGGGCGCGCAAAAGGAGGACATCCAGCGCACCGTCTCGGCGGTCAAGAGCGCGCTGCCCACGGCCACGTTCGAGGTGGTAGGCGGTCGGGCCACGATGCCGTTCGGAGCGGGTGGCACCGTGCAGCTGGTGCGCGAGCACGGCGTCTGGAAGATCGAGGACTTCGACTGAGCCGACCGTGGCGATGGCCGGGTGCTGAGATGCGACGGATCGGAATCGTGGACGTGGGAGCCGGAGGCGCGGCGGCGCTGGCCGGCGCGGTCGATCGCGTGGGAGGCTCCGCGGCCACATCGGTCGAGTTGGTGGCAAGCCCGGCCGCGCTGGACGGCTGCGCTGCCCTGTTGATTCCAGCGCTCGAGTCGTTCCAACAGCTCAGCGCGCGGCTCGACGACGACCTGCGCGAAGCGATGGCGCAGCACGTCGAAAGGGGCAGCCTGTTGATGGGCATCGGGGTGGGCATGCACGTGCTATTCGACGAGAGCGCCGAGGCGCCCGGAGCGCGGGGGCTGGGCCTGCTCGCGGGGCGTTGCGAGGCGCTGGCGTCATCCACCGAGCCGATGACCCGCGACCGCACGCACGTGCCGCACGTGGGCTGGAACCGTCTGGTCATCGAGCTGGGCGGGATGGCGAGCGGAGCGGTGCCGCTGCCGCAAGGAGCGTGGGTGTACTTCGCGCATGCGTGCCACGCCGTGCCGAAGGACCTGGCGTGTGTCACGGCGACCGTGGAGTACGGCAAGGGACGGGTGGCGGCAGTGGTGGCGAGGGACAACGTGGTGGGGATGCAGTTTCGGCCCGAGCGCAGCGGAGCGGTCGGGCTGCGGATCCTGCACGCGGTGCTGTCGCGGTGGAGCTGAGTGAGGGCACGCAGGGCAAACGTGCCGTTCCGCCTCCACGCGCGGTCGCGCGCGTGAGCACGCCCGGCAAACTCGTGTACCATCGGGCTCCTCATGCATGAGCCTCCTCGCGGATCGCTGACGCCCGTCTCACCCGGCGCGGACGTGGACCCTGCCGACGCCGACTTCCTGTTTCACCTGTACCGGGGGTCGGAGCTTCTGCGCGACAACAAGGTGAGCGAAGCCAAGGACGAGATCGAGCATGCGCTCAAGATGCAGCCGCGCGACTCGCTCGGGCAGGATCTGCTGGCACGCGTGTACTTCCGTCTCGGCCTGTATCCGCGGGCGATCGCCCTGTACGAGGCGATGGTGTCGGACTACCCGCACGAGGTCTCGCCGCGCGTCAACGTCGCGCTCTGCTACCTGAAGACGGGGCAGCCCGACCTTGCCAGGCAGCACCTCGAGCAGGCGGTGACCGCGGACCCGACACGCATTCGCGCGTGGGGCTACCTGGGCCTGGCCTTCGAGCGTCTGGGTGATCTGGAGAAAGCCAGGGCTGCGTTCGAGCGGGGCGGCCACCACGCCATGGCGCGCCGGGTCGACGACACGATCGCGGCGCGTAGCGCCACGGTGGACGAGCAGCCGCCTCCGAGCTCGACCACGCCGCTTCAGATCGCCGAGGTGCGACGAGTGGCCGAGGAAGCTTTCCACGAGCTGGACATGAGCGACATGGCGTTCTCGTTCGACGCGGGCATCGCACCGCGTGAGCAGCCGGACGCGGGGTCGTGGCGTGCGGTGGAGATGGGGCAATCCGTCGGCGACGACGCGCCGTCGCCGATGTCGATGCGCGGAACGCGCGTGCCGCTCGTGTCGGAGGTCGTTGCGGCCGAGGCGCCGATGTCGGCAGAACCCAGCGCGCAACCCAGGACCGCCGCGCCGTTGGCCGCGGAGCTGGTGCGCGAGGTGGGCTTCGTGTTTCCGAGGGCCGGCCGCCTGTCCAAGCGTGCGGACGGCTCGGTGCTGGTGACCACCGACGGCGAGTTTGCGTGCCGGCTCGATCTGGCCCGCGCGCTGTCGACCTCGGCGGGCATGCCGACGGCGAGCGTGTTGCGCCGTCGCGGTCGCGGAGGCGACTCGGAGCCTCCGGTGGGAGATCCGATTCGTCCGATGTACGTGCTCGGCGGCGCTACCCACGTGGTGATGTGCACGGCGCACGACCGCACGTTGCAGATCGTGGACCTGCGCGACGACCAGCTGGCGGTGCGCGAGGAGTCGGTGGCCGGTTTCGACCTGCGGTTGGCGATGGAGAGCGGACGCATGCCGAGCGGCCACGGGGATCTTGCGCCGATGCTGCAGCTTCGCGGCAGCGGATGCGTCGTGCTCGAATCGCGCGGGGCCATGGGCACCATGGAGCTTCGCGGCACGCACACGCATCTGGTGCGCGGCCCTTCGCTCATCGGTTGGGTCGGGCGCCCGTCGGTTCGCAACGTGCCGCTGTCCGAGGCGCCTGCGAACGGCCGCGGCTGGCTGGCGTTCATGGGCGACGGCTGGCTGCTGGTGGACACCTCGCCGTCGCAGGACTTCGGCCAGATGTGAAGCGTGCGCTGCGGGGAGCGAACATGCGCCGGGCGCGAGTTGCCCGTCGCCGGGTTGGTCGCGCGAAATGGGATCAGACCCACGAAGCGGTGCGGTAGGATCGCGACGGCAGCAGTTCGTCAACCCATGGTTTCGGGGCGCATGCGCTCGCGCTGGGCGCCACTGGATACGGCAGGATCGATGGCGAGGGATCGTCTCATGGTGTCCGGTCGATATTGGATCGGCCTGGGTCTGTGGTTCGCCGGCGTCGCGCTCATGCTGGTGCCCGTCAGCATGCGAATCTTGACGGTGGGCGCGGGGCTGCTGGTGCAGTTGTTGGGCGCCGGCCTGATCGTCGGCGAGGTGGCGCGAAGCCCTCGCGACAGCGGGCGCCCCGCACGCGTCGTTGCCTACGTGCTGCTGGCCGTTGTCGTGGCAGCGATCGCAGTGGGCCTCGTGTTGGCGAGACGTTGACCGACGAGCTCGAGCAGCTGACCGGCCAGGCGAACGGCTGCCTCTGTGGCGAGACCCGCCGCGCTCCGCCGCCTTGACGATCGGCAGTTCGGCGACCATGAGCCCGCGATGAAGATCTTGCGCAGGCTCTTGGGGTCGGTCGGGGTTGTTACGAGTCTGGCCGGGGCCGCTCATCTGTTTGCGGGAGCGTCATGCGGCTCCAGCGGGAGCACGTAGAGCACGCCATCGGCAGGCGGTGCTGCGGGCACGGGAGGTCGTGCGGGCACGGGCGGCAGTGCGGGCACGGGCGGTGCGGGCGGTAGCGCCCGCATGGCAGGCGCGGGGGGCGCCGCAGGTTCCGGCGGCTCGAATTGCCCTACAGGAAAGGGTCATTGTGACGGAGATCCCTCGAACGGCTGCGAGACCGACACCACCTCCAGCCCGTCGAACTGCGGCGCCTGTGGCGTTGTCTGCGATGGATTCTGTCAGTCGTCTTCCTGTTCTCCTGTCGAGGTGCTCGCAACGTCGCAGTATTGGTTGCCGTCCTATCAGGGGATTGCGTTTACCGACACCGACGTGTACTGGCTCAGCAGCTCGGACGTCACCGATCCCAGCGCCCAGAAGTACCGCGTACAGAAGACCTCGACGGCCACGCCCGGAACGCCGGTGAGCCTCGTGAGCAACCTGGCGATCGTCGACCAGATCGCGGCCGGGTTGCAGCGGGTGTACTTCGTCGGAACGCAGCAGGGCAGGGTTCTGTACGGCGTGAACTTCGACGGCTCGAACCTGAGCACGGAGCTGCAGAACGTCTACGGCGTGCAGTTTGGCAACAATCGAATCTACTACGCGTCGAACTACAATGGGGCCGCCTACCTCAAGTGGAAAGACGTCCTGACTTCGGCCGAAGGCCAGGTGTACGCAGTGAGCGGAGCGGCGTGGAACGGCCAAGCGGTCGGAAGCTCGTTCGGAGTTCAAGGCAGCTGGACCAAGTTCGTCGAGCAGACGCCGGACGCCTACCGCATCCTGGACCAAGCCAGCAATCCCCTTCAGCAGGGCAGCGGCTGGGCTACTCGCCTGCGCGCGAACGACAACGATCTGCTGTGGATCGAGGTGCCTACCACGCAAGGCCAGGACAGCGTCGCCAAGTACGCAAGTGGCACCGGCCAGCCGGTAGCCATGACCCAGGCACCGACCGTGATCGATATCGCCTATGCGTGTCCGACGGCCTATGTGTCTTTCGCGCTGGGACAGCAAGCGAGCTACCAGAACGGGATCGACGTCGTCGACGCGACCAACAACGCGAAGACCACGCTCCTTCTGAATGCCCAGGCGCGATCCTTGGAGATCAACGGCGGCTACCTGTACTTCTTCCTCGGAGACCGCTTGGTACGCATCAAGCTCCCGCTCTGAGCGGTAGTCATCGCCGTTCCATCGCTCCTATTCAGGGCTCGACGATGATCGGCCCGTCGCGAGCGCGCCCATGCAGGCGACAAGGGCGGCTGCGGACCTGCACGCGGTGTTGCGCTGCTCCCGGTTGGTGCTCGACGTTTGCCCGGCGCCGCGCGGACGACCCTCTTGAATTGCATTGTTTCGCAATGACCGTTGCCCTGCCTCTCTGAGCTCAAGGCGCATTCGGCTCATCGCCCGGGCGGCCAGAGCAGGGCATCGATGCCCCGCAGGGTTCGTCCCACCGCCGCCAGCACGCCTGGATCCCGCTGGAATTCGCGTGCGGCATCTGACATGGGCACGTCGTGCAGCGGCATCTCGAGCACGACGACCAGCTGGTACCGGGCAGCCGGACTCGGCAGCCTTCCGAGCGCCAAGGCACCGCCCAGGAACAGTCCACGCATCTCGACGACCAGCCGGCGCCCGTCGGGTAGCGTCTCGCTCAGGGTCTCCGGCGTGCGCGGTGCACGCCGAAACCAGGGCAACTCGCAGGTCCCCTCGCACACGAAAACCATCAGAGGCTGGAAGCCGTCGGCACAAGCATAGCGGCGGCCCAGAACGAGCGGGCTCGCCACGAACGGGTCGGGGCCCTGAAAGGTCAGCGGCTCCGTGCTGAGAGTCTCCGGATAGCCCAGCAGCTCTCGCACCCTCGAGCCCGTGAGGAGCGCGGGATTGGGCGCTGCATCCGGGACTGGCGGATGTGCCCGTGGCGCGGACGCGAGCCCGGCGAGGCTGACGCTTGCGCTTGGAGGGCTGGGAGTCGAGTTCCTGGAGGGCGATGGGCAGCCTGCCCAACCTGTCGCGGCGAGTGGCAACAAGGGAAGCCATCGAAGCGAAGCGTGCCGCATGAGCGGCAACTCTAGGAGCCCGTTGAGGGAAAGCCAACGGACAAGGCTCTCCTTGGTCCAGGGCTACATTGGTGTTCGCGTGCGTTGCGGTCGACGTCGCGCCTGGACGGGCCTGGCGGGTGAGAGCGTGGCCGGAGCGCGCACGAGGCCTCGAGAGACGGCGTCGGTGACCGCGAGGTCTGCCAGCGTCTCGGCCGAGCGCCCGCGCTCGACCGTTCCAGCCTTTCGCGCTGCGCCCCTGTTTCCTTCCCGTCGATCACGGGCTATCACGAGGCCGCCATGACGTCGGATTCCGACAGCCGCTTCTCGGGCTTCTATCGTCGCACCATCGAAGAGCGCATCGGTGTCGCCGCGACCGCGGCAGGCATGGATCCCGGCGAGCTCGCCACCTCGCTCGCCCAGGGCGGCCTCGACGCCGCGCGCGCCGACAAGATCGTCGAGAACGTGCTCGGCACGTATGCGCTGCCGTTCGCGGTCGCGGTGCATGTAGTGATGAACGGCCGCCCGCGCCTTGCGCCGATGGTCGTGGAGGAGCCGAGTGTGGTGGCGGCGGTCTCGGCGGCGGCGCGCCTGGTCGCGCAGGGTGGCGGCTTCACCGCAGAAGCGGACGATCCGGTGATGATCGCGCAGGTTCAGGTGCTCGACATCGCCGATCCGGTCGCCGCGGCGAGCACTATCGAACGGGCGAAGGACGAGATTCTCAGCGCGGTGGATGCGTCGATCCCGGGCATGGTGAAGCGCGGTGGTGGTGCGCGCGGGTTGGAGGTTCGCACGCTCGCCGGCGACATGATCGCCGTGCACCTGCTCATCGATTGTCGCGACGCGATGGGCGCCAACCTGCTGAACACCGCTGCCGAGCGCGTGGGGCCGCGCGTCGCCGAGCTGGCTGGCGGACGGCTGGGGCTGCGCATCTTGTCGAACCTGGCGGTGCATCGTCGCGTGCGTGTGCGCTGCGCGGTTCCGGCGCGAGCTCTCTCGGCCGGCGGGCTCGACGGGGTTGCCGTGGCCGACGCGGTCGAGGCGGCATCGAGGTTCGCCGAGGTCGATCCGTTCCGTGCAACCACGCACAACAAGGGGATCATGAACGGCATCGACCCTGTGGTGATCGCCACGGGCAACGACTGGCGCGCGGTCGAAGCGGGGGCGCACGCGTTCGCGTCGCTCCAAGGCACGTACCGTCCGCTTGCCACGTGGCGTCGCACGGGCAGCGGCGTCGATTCTGCTCACCTGCAAGGCTCTCTCGAGCTTCCGATGGCGCTGGGCGTGGTGGGCGGAACGTCGGGCGTGCATCCGGCCGCGCGCGCGGCGATGAAGCTGGCGCAAGTCACCGGCGCCTCGGACCTCGCCATGCTCGCCGGCTGTGTGGGGCTCGCGTCGAACCTGGCCGCGCTCAAAGCTCTTGGAACGGAGGGAATCCAGCGCGGTCACATGTCGCTGCACGCGCGCTCCGTGGCGATCTCGGTGGGTGCCTCGGGCGACGAAGTCGAAGCCGTGGCCCGTGAGATCAGCGCTGCGAAGGTGGTGAACGCGGGGGCTGCGTCGGACGCGCTCGCGCGCCTTCGAAGCGCTCGCGCGGCGAAGGGAGACGGGTGAAGACTTCGCTGATCGCATCGTGCGTCGTGTGCGGCGCCCTCGCAGGGTGCCTTGGGAGCGAGCGTGTGGTGCGCGTGGTCGACGGGCGCGAGGTCGCGGGCCGCTACATCGACGCGGAGGCGTACGATGCGTTCATCCGCGGCACGATCGCGGAGGCGGACGGCGACCTGGACGTTGCGGCGGCCTGGTACGAGCGGGCGAGCGAGTACGATCCGGCGGGGGTGGAGCCGCGGGCGCGCTTGGGTGGCGTGCTGTGCGCGCGCAATCCGGCGGACAGGGCGAGCGCGGACAAGGTGTTCGCCCGGGCGATCGAGATCGGGCCGGACCACGGCATCACGTTCGTGCGTCGCGCGCGCTGCGAGCTCGTGCGCAAGGAGCCGGCGTTGGCGGAGCGCGACGCGCGGCATGCGCTCGTGCTGGACCCGGACGACGGGGATGCGACCAGGGTGCTCGCGGACGCGTTGCTGCTCTCCGGCAAGGACGACGATGCCGCGCGGGTGCTCGACGGATGGGTGTTGTGGTCGAGCGGAGCGCGTCAGGCGTGGCGGGCCGTGGCGGAGCTGGCGCTGCGCAGGCACGACATCGCGAGATGGCGCGAGGCGACAAAGCAGCTCGCCAACGGGCTTCTTCCTGCGGAGCGAAGCCAGCTGAAGCAGGTGGGTGACGGCGCGCATGCAATGGAGCGCATCGACCGGGCGATCGCGGCAGGCGAGCTGGCCGACGCCCGGGCGGACGCCGTGGCTGCGGGCATGGGATCGTCGACAGTGGCGGTGCGTGCCTGCGCGATGGGGCGATGGCAAGCAGCCGTGCAGCAGGCCGAGCTGGTGCTGGGTGCGGACCCGGCGGACCCGGACGCACTCGCGGTGTTGTCGGCGGTGCCCGAGTGGGATGGCGGCCGCCGATCCGCTGGCGTTGCGTCGGCCACGACGCGCAGGGTCTCGCCGCTGGCAGCGCTGGTGCTGGCGGATGCGTTGCGCCGCCGGCTTGGTTCGGGCGCATCCGACGCGTTTCTCGGTGCGTATGGGGACATCGACACGACACGCGATCCGCTGGCCGCAGCGTTGTTGCGACGGCTGCGCCGGGCGCCGTGATGGTCAAGTCGGAGACGATCCAGTTTCCGCTCGGATCGCGTCGGATCTGTCGCTATCCTTGGCCCGGCACGTGTCGACCCTCTGCACAGCCGATCGTTCGAGGGGAGTCATGACAGAGCGAACCAGCCTCTTCCTAGCCCAGCTCAGCGCCGCTGATCGCAACCTCTTGCAGATCTCCGTGCACCTGAACCCGCTCATCGTGGCGAACTCGGACGGCAAGTACACGCTCCGGGAGTCGTCGGCGCTGGCCGCCGCGCTGCGCAAGCTGATGTCAGAAGACGAGTATCGTCCGCTGCTGCTGGTCGCCGGGCACCAGGGGCTATCCGAAGCAGCGTTGCGCGTGATGCTCGAGACGCACACCAAGGACATCGAGCGCTACCTGCTGCAGGTGTCCAGCCTGCTCGAGAAGCTGCCCGAGGACGTCGTCGACGCGTACCGCAAGTTCACCCTGTACGCGATCGTCACGGTCGCCGAGGCCTCGCGCGACGGGCTTTTCGGGCTGGTCGGCGATCGCATCAACGCGTCGGAGAAGACGGTGATGCACCGGATGGTCGAGGTGTTGAAGCTGCCGGTCGACGAAGGCGCACGCGCCAAGCTGGGGATGTGACGGATTGCGGCTCGCACTTCGAGTCCGACGCGTTAGGATGAGCGTGGCGCCATGACCGACACGCCCGAAACCGCCTCGCGCGAGGAATCCGAGGATTCGTCCCCGGACATCCCGCCGCCGTCCCTCGTGGGAGAGGTGATTTCCGGCCGCTACCGCATCGAAGCGGAGCTGGGCGTGGGGGGCATGGGCGCGGTCTACCGCGCCGAGCACACGCTCATGCGCAAGCGTGTGGCCATCAAGGTCTTGCACCCGGAGATGACGCGCCTGCCCGAAGTCGTCGCGCGATTCGAGCGCGAGGCGATGGCTGCCGCTCACATCGAGCATCCCAATGTCGCCGCGGCCACGGACTTCGGCAAGCTCGACGACGGCTCGTTCTTCCTGGTGCTGGAGTACGTCGAGGGTCAGAGCCTGCGTGACGTGATTGGGCGAGGGCCCGTGGAGCCGTCGCGGGCAGTTCACATCTCCCGGCAGATTGCCGCGGCGCTGGTGCGTGCCCACGGGCTCGGCATCGTGCACCGCGATCTGAAGCCCGAGAACGTGATGCTGGTGGAGCGCGACGGTGACAAGGACTTCGCGAAGGTGCTGGACTTCGGTATCGCGAAGGTCCCGACCGCGCAGTTCGACAAGCGCAAGACCGGCGGCCAGCAAAAGACCCTCACGCGCATGGGCATGGTCTACGGCACGCCCGAGTACATGGCTCCGGAGCAGGCGCTCGGGCAGGAAGTCGATGCTCGCGCCGACCTGTATGCCCTCGGCATCATCCTGTACGAAATGCTGGTCGGCCGCCGTCCCTTCGAGTCCGACAACCCGGTGACCTTGCTCGGCATGCAAGTAACCAAGTCGCCGCCCCTGTTCCAGGACGTCGCTCCCGATCTCCAGATCCCCGGCGAGCTCGAGGCGCTCGTCATGGAACTGCTCGAGAAGGAAGCGGGCCGTCGCCCGAGCGACGCACGCCAGACGCTCGAGGCTTTGGAGCAGCTCGAGCCATATCTGCGCGTCTCCGCGCCATCGGCGGCGGCGCTGCGGGCATCCCGATCCGGGGTTGCGAACGCGGCGACCCAGATGGCGCTTAGAGGTTCCGCGGACGAGGCCGAGAGCTTGCGACGGCTGCCGGGGGGCAGCGCCTTGCGGGAGCTGTGGCTGCGGCTGGAGCCGTGGCTCGAGCGTGTTCGCGAGCAAGCCCAGCGCATCGACGTCCAGAAGCTACGTGCGGAGTTGAACCGGGTGCACGGCAAGCTTCCCTCCAGGCTGCGCGTGATCCCGCCGTTGGTCTTGGCCGCCACGGTGGTGGGGCTTTCGCTGGCGGTCATGCTCTCGGGCATCACGCTGTTCTGCCTGTCCCGTCCTCCGGAAGAAGCGCGCGTCATGCTGGAACCGGGCGTGTGGTTGGCGCCGACGGTGTCCTCGGCAATGGCCGCGCAGGCGGACAAGCCCACCGATGACGAACTCCAAGACGCCGTTGCCAAGGGGCCCGAAGCCCTCGAGGCGCTTGCTGCCAAGTTCCCCACCGATCCTCGCCCTATCAAGCTCCTCGGCAGGCTGTACATGGTGCAGCTCCAGCCCACCAAGGCCCTCGACGCGTACCGTCGGCTGTTCAAGCTCGACCCGAAGATGCTGTCGGACAGCGAGGTCCAGGAGAACGTGGCGCTGGCGGCCACGCGGCCCGAGTCCGAGGACTACGCATTCCAGATCATGGAGCGGGAGATGGGCTCGCAAGGCGTCGACGTTCTCTACCGCCTGGCGTTCGAGTCCAAGGGCAAGAGCGCCAAGGCTACGGCGCGGGCGGCCAGGTCCCTCAAGACCGACGCGATCCGCAAGAAGGCGTCCAAGGCAGCGCTTGTCGCGCTCGACCTGCGTGCGGCAGGCAGTTGTGAGTCGAAGTACAAGCTGCTCGATCGTGCGAGGGAAGAGGGCGACGCGCGCACGCTGGTGCAGCTGCGTCCCCTGTTCAGCAACACCGGGTGCGGCTTCCTGGGCATCGCCGATTGTTGGAAGTGCATGCGACGGTCGTCGCTGCTGGCCGACACGGTCAAGGCGATCGAGGAGCGTACCAAAGGGGACGCGCAGTAGGGAGCAGTTACCTGGGGGAAGCACGAGAGGCCCGGAGTCGGTCCGGGCCCCGGAGGCGGGAAGCTACTTGGCTTCCTTGAGCGCCAGGTCGATGATCTTGACGAAGTTGTCGAGCGGCTGGGCACCGCCGACGAAGTAGTTGTTGATCATGATGCCCGGCGTGCCGCGGATGCCGGCGTCGTTGGCGGTCTTGATCTCGGCCTCGATCTCGGCCTTGTGCGTGTGGTTGTCGAGCGCGGCCTTGAACTTGGTCATGTCGCAGCCGAGTTCCTGGGCGTACTTCTCGAGCGCGGGGCGATCCAGGCCGCCCGGGGTGGCCTGATTCTCGAACAGCTTGTCGTGGTACTTCCAGAACCCGTCGTTGCCCTTCTGCGCGAACACCTCCATGGCGGCTTCCGCAGCGGTCATGGCGTACTGGTGGAACGGCAGCGGGTCGTTGCGCCACACGATCTTGATCTTGTTGCCGTACTTCTTCTCGATCTCCTTCATCGTGTCTTCCACGCGCTTGCAGAACGGGCACTGGAAGTCGCTGATGAGCTGGATGACGACCTTGGCGTCCTTGCCGTCCTTCCACGGGTTGGCCGCGGTGGGCTTGGGGAAGTCCTTCTTCTCGGGGGCGCCGGTGTCACCAGCAGCCGCCGGGGCGGCCGGAGCGACCTGGGCCGTCTCCATGATCTTCTCGTAGACCTTGGCGGCCGGCGTGCCGCCCTTGATCATGTCGTCGGTCTTCTTGATTTCCTCGTCGATGATCACCTTGAACTTGTCGATGGGCTGGGCACCCACGATGCGGCGGCCGTTGATGAACATGTGCGGCGTGCCGCTGGCCTTGACCTGGTCGGCCAGGGCGATGTCCTCGTTGATGTCCTTCTCGTACTTCTTGCTGTCGATCGCGGCCTTGACGTTGGTCCAGTTGAGGCCGAGCTCCTTGGCGTAGCCTTCCAGGTCCGCGTCCTCGAGCTTGGGGTTGCCCTCGAACAGCTTCTTGTGGCAAGCCCAGAAGCCGGCGTCGCCCTTCTCCTTGCGGGCCTCGCGGCACATCTCGGCGGCGGGAAGCGCGCGATTGTGGAACGGCAGCGGACGGTCCTTCCACACGATGCGAAGCTTCTTGTCGTAGTCCTTCATCAGCTGGCCAAGCGTGTCTTCCACGCGCTTGCAGAAGGGGCACTGGAAGTCGCTGAAGAGCACCAGCGTGACCTGCGCGTCCTTGTTGCCCTGGATCGGCGAGTTGCCGACTGGCACCTTCCAGACGGTCTTGTCGTCGGGGGGCTGGGGGGCTTCGGGCTTCTTGGCCGTGTCGCTCGGCGCGGGCTGCGCGGCGAAGTTCTCCTGCGTGAGCTTGATGTAGACCTGGTTGGGCTTGGTGCCGCTGGCGACGAGGGCCTGGGCCTTCTTGAGCTGCTCGTCGATGACTTCCTTGAACTTGTCGAAGGGCTGCGCGCCGCCCACCGGGATGCCGTTGATGAGCGAGTGGGGCGTGCCGCGAACGCCGAGCTTCTGGCCCAGCGCCAGGTCCTTGTCGACCTTCGCCGCGTAGGTGTTCGCATCCAGCGCGGCCTTGAACTTGTTCACATCAACGCCGGCTTGCTGGGCCCACTTCTCGAAGTTCTCGCGGGTCAGTGCCTGCTGGTTCTTGAACGCCTCGGCGTGGAACTTCCAGAACGCGTCGTTGCCACCCAGGGCGTAGACCGTCTGCGCCGCGATCGCCGCGGGCTTGGCGTTCTGATGGAAGGGCAGGGGGTTGTCCTTCCACACGATGCGGACCTTGTCCTTGCCGTAGGCGGACTTGATCTGGTCCATCGTGGCTTCGACGCGGCCGCAGAACGGGCACTGGTAGTCGCTGAACAACACGATCGTCACGGGCGCCGTCGGGCTGCCCCAGAACGGATCATCCTTGGACACCGGTACGGCCGCCGATTCCTGGTTCACCCCCGCGCCCGTGGAGTCCGCGGTGATGTCCTCGCCCTTCTTTCCTGTGGACTGGTTGATTCCCCACATCAGCATCATGCCTGCCACGAAGGACAGGATGAAGCCGACAATGGCTGTTCCCTTGTTCATTCCTTCACCTCACAAAACACAAGTTTCGCACTACTCGTTGAAAGCCTGATGAGAGCCGACCGCTCGCGGATCAGCGAGGCGGACGGTAGACCGATGGTGCGTAGCCGTTGGGACCGCAGCGGCGCGCCTGCTCCCAGCACATGGGTTGCGAGCCGCTTGGAGGAACGTGCGCTGTGGCCCGGCTCAACACGCCCACATCCACCGAGCCGGCCGCGTGCGTGGGAGTTAGCCCCGGGCTCGACGTGTGCGAGCGCGCTTCCGTGATCGCGTCTCCCATTTCCCCGCGGCACCACGTCCACAGGAACACGTCCCGATCGGCCTCGAACCGGATGTCGGCCACGGGCAGGATGGGCGGCGGAGCGTCTTGAGAGGTGGCCGTGATGTCGCAGAAGGGCGCGTACGCCATGGCGGATCGCGAACACACGAGCGCCAGCAGCACCACCACGACTGCCATCAGCGGTCGGAAGAGTCGACGAGCCACCACGAGAGTTGCGCGGAGTCTACTCGTCAGAGGGCACGGTGCAAGAGCGTTGATGTCACGCGGCAAGGCCTTGCACCGGGGCGCGGACTGCGCCTTGCTGGCCTGCGCGCACCGATTTCTTGGCCAAGATGTCCTACATCGGCACCATGCCCCCATGCCTACCGTCCCCCCTCCCGCGCCCTCCGACGCCGACGCCCCGCAGGGCCTGCCCATCCGGCGCTTCGGTCGCTACTGGCTGCTGCGCTTGATCGCGCGCGGCGGCATGGGCGAGGTCTACCTCGCTGCCACCACCGGCATCGAAGGCGCCGAGCGCCCTTGCGTCGTCAAGATCATCCGCCGCGAGCACGCCAAGGATTCGTCGTTTCTCGCCCGCTTCCTGGACGAGGCCCGCGTCCAGGCCCAGCTCCAGCACCCCGGCGTCGTGCAGGTCATCGAGGCCTCGACCGACGAAAACGGAGAGCCGTTCGTGGTGGTCGAGTATGTCGAGGGACGCAGCCTGAGCGAGGTTCGCGTGCGCATCGCGCAGGTGGGCTACCGGCTGGGCTGGGCCGATGCCGTGGCGTTGGGTGCATCGGGCGCCGAGGCGCTCGCGCACGTGCACGAGCGCGTCGATGATCGCGGCCATCCGCTCGGCATCGTGCATCGAGACATGAGCCCGCAGAACGTGATGGTGGGCTACGGCGGAGATCTCAAGCTCATCGACTTCGGCACCGCACGCGGCCAGAACCGACGCTGCCACACCGTCTCGGGGGTGGTCTACGCCAAGCCGGGCTACGTGGCGCCCGAGATCGCCAACGGAAAGCAGGGCGACGGACGGGTGGACCTGTACGCACTCGGCGTCATGCTCTGGGAGCTTGCCGCGGGACGGCGCTTCTTGCAAGGCGACCCGACCGAGCACTTGACGATGGTCGCCAAGAACCAGCGTCCCCTGCCGCCGATCGCGCAGCTCATCGGAGCGCCCGCCAAGTTCGACGAGATCATCACCAAGCTCACGGCGCACGATCCCGAGGATCGCTATGCCGGCGCCCGGGCTGCTTTGACCGATCTGGCGAGCCTGCTGTCCAAGGCGCCGTCGCTGCCCAACGGCGAGCGCGGCGTGCGCGCACGCATCGCCCAGCTCATGATCACGCTGTATCCGTCGGAGCCCACGCACTCGCGCAGGATGTTCGCCAAGCTGGTGCAGCTGGCTCGCGAGATCGACAAGAAGGGCGAGGCCAACGCCGCGCAGCCGTCGCCCGAGCCGCCTCCGCAGCAAGAGGTCGACGACCGCATCCTTCCCGGCACGAGCTATCGCGTGCTTCGCAAGATCGGCCAGGGCGGCATGGGTGCGGTCTACGAGGCCGAGCACGTGGAGCTCGGCCGGCGTGTCGCGCTCAAGGTGCTGGCGGCCGAGCACGCGACCTCGCCCGAGTACGCCGCACGCTTTCGCCGGGAAGCACGCGCCCTGTCGCGCCTGTCGCACCGCAACCTGGTCACGCTCCACGACTTCGGCCAGGCCACCGACGGCAGGCTGTACTGCGCGATGGAGTACCTGGAGGGCGAAACGCTGGACAAGCTCATCGCCCGCGAGCGGGTCGTCGATTGGCGCAAGGCCATGAACCTCGGCCTGCAGGCCGCGTCGGCGCTTCGCGACGCGCACGCCGTGGGGCTCGTACACCGGGATCTGAAGCCGTCGAACCTGTTCCTGTGCGAGGACGGGACGCTCAAGCTGCTGGACTTCGGCGTGGCGCGCACGCCCGACGATGGCGCGGACGGCACCGAGGAGAAGCACGGCATGACGCTGTTCGGAACGCCGGAGTACATGGCACCCGAGCAGGTGACGTCGGGCAAGGTCGATGCGCGCGCGGACCTGTATGCGCTCGGATGCGTGCTGTACGAGCTGTGCACCGGCCGGCAGCCGTTCGTGGCCGACAACACCATGGCGTTGCTCGACGCCAAGATGCACCGCGAGGCGGAGCGGGCGCGGGTCCGTGCGCCGTCGCGCGCGTTGCCCGCATCGGTCGACGCGCTGATTGCACGCGCGATGGCGAGGGATCCGGCGCGACGCACCGAGTCGGCGTCGGCGATGCTCGAGGCCATGACCGCGGCGCTCGAAGAGCCGGCCCGAAAGCGCGAGAGGCGACGTCGGCTGGGCATGCTGGTGATGTCGTCGAGCATGGCGGTGGCCGTGCTGTTCGCGACAACCGCGCTGGCGAGCCGGTTCCCCAATCACATGCAGCGCGTGGTGTCGGCCATCGTTTCCGCCCCGTCGCGCGTCAGGCTGCCGTCCATGGGAACACCGCAACCGATCGTGGCGACCGCGACGACGCCCGCGGCAACGTCGGCCCCGTCCGCTCCCGAGGTGCCGGCTACGCGGCCCGCCGACACGAACGGCGGGCAGAAGACCAAGACGACGCCCGCGCCGTCGCCCAAGGCGAACGAGCCGTCGCACGACGCGGCGGGCTGGCGCCAGCAGGCCGAGAAGGCCGTGGTCGCGCGGGACTTCGCAGGTGCGGCGGACGCCGCGCGCGCTTGGGTGAAGGCCCAGCCCTCGAGCGAATCCAGGCTGTTCCTCGCGCGGCTGCTCATCCATCTAGGGCAGCGGCAGGAGGCATCGAGCACGCTGCAGGACGTGCTCGACACCGAGCCCACGTCGCGGGAGGCCGCGTCGCTGCTGGCCGCGTGCAAGGGGCCCCCACCGGACGCGGAAGTGGCGCAGGCTCGCGCGTCCAAAAAGCGCGAGGAAGAGCGCGTCGCCCGCGCCGGACGGTAAGAACAACGTCGTCCTGACGCCCCGACGTTCTTCTTCCGACGACTCCGATGTAGGCAATTAGACCACGTCCGAGCCGGCCCGCTCCCGCCAACCGCATTGGCTCGCGGCAGCGACCTGTGGTAACTGCAGGGGCATGAGTGCGTCCCGATACGCTTTGGCAGTTCTGGTAACGATGACGATTGGTGCTTGTTCGAAGGGCGAAGCCGCGGCCGAGCCGCTGGGCAACGCCGCCAAGCCCATGCTCTCGGCGCTCAGCGCGTCCCACGAGACCGACAACTACAAGGTCACGATCGAAGACCTCGGGCCCTACAAGAAGGGCACGGAAGGCAAGATCAACGTGGTTCTCACCACCAAGGGCGACTACCACGTCAACAAGCAGTACCCCTACAAGTTCACCTGCCAGGACCCGCCCGCCGAGGGCGTGCGCTATCCCAAGCCGGTCGTGCGCCGCGAGGACGGCACGTTCGAGGAGCGCAAGGCGGTGCTGACCGTGCCGTTCGTGGCCGATCACGCGGGCGAAGCCAAGGTCGGCGGCGTGATGTCCCTGAGCGTGTGCACCGACGCCAACTGCCTGATGGACAAGGCGCCGATCGAGGTCACGGTCAAGGTCGAAGACTAGAGGGGAACTAGCAACTAGGAACAGGAACGCGAACACGGAGCGAAGAACGGCTGGTGCCGCGCTTCGCGTTGCGGTCGCGCGCGCTTCGGCAGCGCCTGCGGCACCGGCCCAATCCCCGTTACGGCACAGCAAGTTTGCCTTTGCCGGCGGGGCAGCGCCGCACTTATATCACCGAATGCGGCAAAAATAGGCCACGGCGTGAGGGCTGAGCGCGACCATCAGCCGTGAGTACTGCTCGATGATCATGCCGGCAATGCCCCACAAGGGCACCAGGGTCCAGAGCGTATATCCGCGCTTGAATACCTTGTAGCGCGAGTCTGCGTAGTAGTCCCAGGAGTAGAAGCCCACGGTCTTGTCGAGGAGCCAGCCCCAGGCCACCTCGGCCGCCGAGATGAGCAGGGCATATACCACGTAGCGCAGGTAGAACGGCCAGGCTGCGATCAACCGGCTCACCGGCTCGAAGAGGAACAGCAGCCCGAAGCCGTGCAGCGGAATCATATACAGGCTCACGAAGCCTTCCAGGTACTTCTTGGGAACGCGACGATGCACCGCGAATCCCAGGGCGCGGTCGATGCCGTCGACCGCGAAGACGGTCTCCATCGTTAGCCCGAAGAGCACGTACATCACGAACCGGAACGAGTGGGCTAGGATGGTGTCGAGCATGGGGAAGCGCACCAATCTGCGGGAAACTCTCCGCTCTGTCGCGATGACTCCATCAGGCACGCAATCACACCACGATCAGGTTTCCCTCACCCCGTCACTGCGCATCACGCGGCTCTCTTCCCTCGGCAGAGGGGCCAGGGGTGAGGGAATCTGATCAGGGTCGTACAACCGCGCATGGGGCTCGCCAACTGTGCAAGCCGCCTGCTCGTCATCTCAGAAAATCCTTGGGGCGATATGCTCCTTCTGCCCGCTGAGGCGCGGGACCAGCGTGTCGTACAGGAACCGGGGTAGATGCTTGTTGACGGCCGTGACCATGCGCATCTGCCAGGGGTACAGGTACGAAGCCTTGCGGCCGGCGATGGCTTTGGCGATGAGCACGGAGGACTCGCGCACGGGCAGCTTGAAGGGCATGCGGAACTCGTCGTGCTCGGTCATCGGGCTCTCGATGAACCCCGGGTGGATGCAGCTGACCGCGATGTGATGCTTGCGCAGGTCGACCCGAAGGCTCTCGAGGAAGACCATCTGCGCGGCCTTGGACGAGCTGTAGGAGGCGGCGTTGGGCAGGCCGCGGAAGGCCGCCAGGCTCGAGATGCCGACCAGGTGGCCTTGCCGCCGGGCGATCATCGACGGCACGAACGGGATGAGCGTGTTGGCTAGGCCGATGGCGTTGATCTCGACGACCTTGCGGTGGATCTCGAGGGAGAAGTTGTCGCCCGGGTTCAGGCCGCCGACTCCCGCGTTGGCAATGACGACATCGGCCCGTCCCCACTTGTCCAGCACGGCGTCGCGAAGGGCCAGCATCGCGGCCTCGTCGGTGACGTCACAGGCGAAGGTGAGCGTCTGGGCGCCGGCGGCTTCGCACTCGGCGCGCAGTTCGTCGAGCAGGGGCTGGCGACGAGCCGTGACGGCCAGGTGCGCGCCCCAGGGGGCCAGCAGCGCGGCGAGGTCGCGGCCCATGCCGGAAGATGCGCCGGAGATGACGACGACCTTGTCCTTGTAGAAGTCCTTCATGGAGTGCTCCTTGGTGGGGAGGGCCAGGGATGGTCGCGCACCTGACGCGCCGCGGCAAGGGGATCCATCCGCCTGCTATCCGGGCAGTCAAGCTCAGCTATACTGCTGTTGTGACTTCCTCGTCTGCCGCACGCGCGCCGTACAGCCCGACCGGCCGCGCACGATACGTGCGCGCACCGCGCGTGCTCCATTTCCCAGAAAGCGCGACCGTGCCGGAGAGCAAGAGACACCTCGAGCTTCGCACTTTGCTGTACCAGATCGTCAAGCACACCTTCGCCGGCGGCTCGAGCATCGGGTGCGACCAGTTCGTCTACTTCGACGCGTCCGACCCGGCGCGCTGCGTAGCGCCCGACCTGTTCGTTCGCACGGGCGTGCCCGACTCGACGTTCGGCTCCTGGAAGGTCTGGGAACGAGGCGCGCCGCAACTCGCGGTCGAGGTCGTGAGTGAAAGCGACGCGGCCCAGCCGTCGTGGAACGAGAAGCTGGCGCGCTATCACGCCCTTGGCGTGGAGGAGTTGGTGCGCTTCGATCCGGATGGGGCGCCGGGAGCGCGGCTGCGTGTGTGGGACCGGGTGGAGGGCGATCTGGTCGAGCGCGTGGTCGAGCAGGACGTCACCGCATGTGCGGTGCTGGGCCTGTGGTGGGTCGTTCGCCCTGGCGCCGGGCTGGACCTCGCGCTGCGTCTCGCGCGCGATCCGGAGGGACAAGACCTGCTGCCGACCGGACAGGAGGCAGCCGAGCGTCGCGTGGCGGAGTTGGAGCAAGAGCTTCGCAGGCGGGGGTGAGAGGCAGTCGACCTACAGGTCCTTCTCGACCGTCTCGTGCGTGATGTGCTCGGCCAGGTCGGCGATGTCGACCAGGATCTTGACGTGGTCGCAGTTGGCGTCGGCGGTGGCGGTGTAGGCCCACATCGTCTTGTCGACCGCGTCCCGGGTCATCTTGCCCTGCTCGATGACCGTGTCGCCCGGCCCGGCGATGAGGATGCCCACCGTGGTGACCTTCACGTCGTCGACTGCGCGGACCTTGATCAGGGCACTTCGTGTTCGTGGTGCGCGGCAACAGCACCTACGTGCGCCGCTACAAGAAGCCGCGGGATCCCCAGAGTTCGGCCCAGCTCGATCAGCGGGCGCGCTTCGCCGGCGCGATCGCCGCCTGGCGAGAGCTCGGCGAGCCGGATCGGCAGCGCTACCGCGATCGCGCTAAGCGGCTACGCCGCACCGGCTACAACCTGTTCATCGGCGAGTGGGTGGCGACACACGGGCAGCCGTAGCGGGATTCCCAACCCCCCACGGCATCGTGTCCTGGTAGCGGCACGACACCGTCGCGGTTCGTGCGCAGTCCTCCAACGATCATCGCTTTGCTGCCCTTCAGACGGCAGTACGGCGGCGGGTGGTCACGGCGGCGGCGCGTCCGCGCGCGAGGTCACCCGAACCCGCAGGCGACCAGGAGCGCCCTTTCGATCTCAGGCCATCGGCGCTCAGGCAACGTGGACAGCAGACCGCCGATGCGTGTCCGCTGCACGAGCCCAACGTGATCCAGGTTGAGTGCACACCTCGTCGGCATGCCGTCCGCCTCCGACAACACT
The DNA here is from genome assembly GCA_021847645.1 of Myxococcales bacterium. Classification (GTDB taxonomy): domain Bacteria; phylum Myxococcota_A; class Polyangia; order Polyangiales; family Polyangiaceae; genus JAJZQG01. The sequence continues at coordinate 5,797 of JAJZQG010000061.1, read as the reverse complement.
ACCTCGGTCGCGATCCCCCTGACGGTCCGAGTCACGGGCACGACGATGATCTCGTTGAGGCGATCCATGACCAGATCACGAGTCAGCAAGAGCACCGGACGTCGCTTGTCAGGTAGCGCGAAGGAATACCACCGGATCTCACCCCTTCGCATAGAACTCCTCCCAGCCTTCTGCTTCCCACCCAAGCGCGTCCTCGTCATCCGATGAGAACTCGCCCGCGGTCGGCGGCTGCGCCGCGTATGCCTCCTCGTCGCTTCGGACGGCGTCCGATCCACGCAACAGGAGCCGGGCGAGCTGGAGCTGTTCCTCGCGAGGAAGCTTCTTGGCTATCGGCCACAGGTCGTCTGCGGAGAGCTTTTCGGCTGGTTCTGCCATGTCCCTCGCATCGTCCTAGCAGGGAACCGAAGCGCGAGCCAGGGAGCTGGCCTCAGCCGTCGGCGCACACGGCGGCGCGGAGAGGCGAACCGCGAAGGCTCTCGACAGGCCGATCGAGGGACGCGTGCGTGATGCGGCGGGGGGCCCGCTACCTGAGGATCTTGATGACCGACCGGAAGCCGTAGTGCGTGGACAGCGGCACCTTGTATGTGGTCGGGTCGGTCGCCGACTTCGGAACGTCGACGACCTGATCCTTCCAGAAGGTGCTGTCGGACTTCACGTCAGTCGCCGCGATGTTGCTCAGGAACACGAACGACTGCCAGGACTCGCTCGTGGAGGTCGCGGGAGGCGGGTGCAGCAGCGTGTTGTCGTTGCAGAGCGTGCAGCTCGGTGTGTAGTCCTGGGGCCAAGCGGGGGGGAACGCGCCGGAGATCGTGTTGTAGGCTTCGACGTTGACTTCACTCAGGTTGCTGGTGGCCACCGCCGGGCCCGAATAGATGGTCCCGACGATCACCGCCTTGCGCTTGGTCGGCACGGACTGCGCCTGCACGTAGCTCACGAGCTTATGAGCCTGCAGATACAGCTCCTGCTGCCACTGCTCGTCGCTGGTTGACTTACCGCCGCCGTAGTACCCGGTGTACGGGCGTGTCATGCCCGAGCCAGGAGTTGTCAGCTGGGTGCAGTAGACGTCGACTTGGGCGTTGTTCGATAGCGTAATGGGAGCGCGGATGATGTTCACGCGCCATTCGGTGGAGCCGATGAGCCAAGACGTGGCATTGTCGATCGGGTATTTCGAGAGCAGGATCGTGGCGACGTCGCCACCGTCCGCGAAGCGCGCCTTGGGGACGGTGGAGCACTGGGTGCGGATGTCCGCGATGCTCTCCCAGCCGGCCAAGTGGACGAACATGCACGAGTAGCAGGCCTTGTCGTCGGCTGTGGCGATGGAGGAGAGCAGCGGCAGCATCTTCAGCGAGCACTTTTGCGTGACACAGGTCGAGAAGAACGCCTTGGGCACGCCGGATTCGTTGGCGGGGTCGCTGCAGTTGTCGCGAATGCAGTCCATCGCCGCCTGGAACTTCGCATCGGAGTTGGCGCAGGGAGCGACGGTGGGCTCGGGCGGGACGTCGCCGTTCTGGTCCGTGGCGTCGTCGACCGGTGTGTTCAGGTCCGTGAAGAAGACGGCTTGGTATTGGAACTTGGACTGCGCGGCCTTGGTGATACCGTCCTTGTTCGACTTGCCCCAGGCTTCGTGGACGCAGACGACGTCAGAGGGCAGCTGCGCAATGGCGTCTTCGATGGGCTGGGTGCGTTCCTTGTCATACGGACCCCAAGCGCCAGCGAGTTGCACGTTGGCGGAGTCGACGGTGAGGGTGACGGGCGTGTTACCGCACCGCTCGAGGATGCCGTCCGCCTTCGTGTCGTCGCAGAAGAACATCTCGGAGGGGAACAGCTTGTCGCCGAGGCGCCCGGCGGCAAACGCGGTGTAGGAACCGCCGATCTGGAAGGCTTGCGAATTGACGAGCATCGCATCGGGAGTGCCGGCGTTGGCGACGGCGAAGGCGATGTCGCCTCCGGGGATTTGCAGGGAGACATACCCATTGCTATCGATGACGCCCGAGTCCGAGGAGCCGGGGGCGGGCAAGGTGGCAAACGGGACCTTCGTGAACGCGCTGGCCGAGATGGTTGCCGGAAGCGTGTTGGCGTCGGCGACGCCGCAGTCCAGCTTGTCGGAGCCGACCAGGGCGTTGAGGAAGCGCAGGTCGGATGCGATGGTGCCGCTCGCACGGCTCTCTGGCCAGGCGCGCAACACGGCGGTGGAGGTCGAATCGCCGAACAGCAGCGCGCCCCAGATGTCGCCCTCGTTGATGACGACCTGGGAGGCTGTGGAGATGGCTTTGTCCGAGCACTTGGGAGGCGTGGCGCCCCCCTTGTCCTCGATCGCGATGATATCGTAGGCGCCCGAGGGGATGCCGAAGGTGGTCGTGATGTCGCGATAGCCGAGGCCGCGCTGGCAAGCGCCGCCGCCGCCCGCGAGCACCGGCTTCACGTCGGACCAAGCCTGGTCCGAGGTCTTGAAGCAGAAGTCCACCCGCGTGTACGCCGGCATCAGGTTGCCCACGCGCAGCGATGCCTCCGCGGAAGCCGGCAGATTGCACGTCAGGGGCACGTCCGGCTGGGCATCGGCTGCATCGGATGCGTCGTCGGTCACCACGTCCTGGTTCGAGCCGTCGTTCGACGCGCCGGCATCGGACGGCTCGAGCGTGCGCTGCTCGAGACCGCCGATGAGCTCGCAGCCCGTGAGGGCGAACAGTGCTGCAGCAAGAAAAGCAGGTATCGCTCGCGTGATCACCATGTTCCCCTCACTCCCGCCCCGGCGACCGCAGGCGTAACGGTCAAGGACAAGTCAAGACCCTTTCGTTGGGCCGACGTGTCCGCGGCCGGGCTCGACTCGGTCGGACCGCCGGCGAAGAACAGAATCGCACCGACGGCAGTTGCCAGCGCGCCGGCGCCGATCGTGATGTCCGCGACGCGCGCGCTGTCCCGCGCGTCGTTGCTCAGGGTGACCCCGCGCTGGTCGGTGCAGGTCGTGCCGCTGCAGTAGTCGTTGCTCTGCGAGTACTTGTGGAGCGCGTTGTAGCCGAACACGCCGCCCACAGCCATCGCGGCCACGCCGACACCGGCCACGGTGACGCCCGCGATGCGGTTGTTGTTCCAGTACTCGGGAGGAGGAGGCGGCGGACCGATGACCGTGGTGGTCGGCGGAGGCTTGGGCGGCTCGGGCGCGAGCTCGAGCTTGGGCACGGTCACGGACTTGCTCTCCTTGAGCGCGATGGCGACGGTTGTGGTCCAAGGCTTGTACTTGGGGGCCTTCGCGACGATCTTGACCTCGCCCGGATCCACGGGAAGCCCCGTGTTCCAGGCGCCGTCGCCCAAGGGCGTGTCGCCACGCATGACCACCAGGCCGGGCACGCGCACTTCACGAGGGACCTGGATGTTGAGGCGCGGCAGGTTGGGCTCGATGGACTTCACATGGTCGGACGCGAAGTCGTAGCGATCCTGCCGTCCCTCGTGACGTGCCTCGACCATGGCCTCGTTGAACTCGGCCCAGGCCGTGGCGATCTTGCCTTCGCGCTCGTGGCACACGGCCATGTTGAGCAAGGTGCCCAGGGCAGGGTCGAGCCGCTGGCTCTCCTCGAGCTTGCGGCAAGCCTCGGGAATGCGTCCCTGATCCATGAGCTCGCGCCCGTCGCGGAACAGGGACTCGGCAACTGTCTTGTCGGAGGCAGACGGCTGAGCATGGGCGACATCGGAAGACGCCACGATGCTGCCCAGCAGCGCGACTCCAGCAACTGCCCAACGACTCGCTGTTCTTGCTGTCACTGACGTTCCTCCAGAGGATCGATCGGCTTTGTCGGAGTGGCCGTCGGCGTGGTGGCCGGCGGAGGCGGTGCAGTAGTCTTGGGGGGCGGCGGCACGTAGTGGCCTACTTGGCGCGGGGGACGCGGCTCGTGGGTGGCCGTCGGCTCGGATTCGGACGGGGCTCCGGTGGCCGGCGCGGTGGCGGTCTCCGAGGGCGTAGCCGCTGCGGAGGGCTCGGCGGAAACCGGGGGTTTGGCTTCGGTCGAGGCCTCGGTGGCCGAGGGGTGCGCGGCCAGGCTCGCGTTGGCGGCGGGCTGCTCGGGCTGGCGAAGCACGAACACCGCGATGAGCAGCAGCAGGGCGGCGACCACGATGCCGCCCGCGATCCACAGGCCGGTCTTGCGCTGCGGCTCCTCGCGCGTGCTCATGACCGCGCCGCTTCCGGAGCGGTGCGACGTCGAGCTGTACGAGTGCGACATCGTCTGCGAAAGCGGATTGAGCGGGCGAGCCGGTGGGGACGACGCGGTACCTTGCGCGCGCGCGTCGATGGTGCCGCGGATGCGATCGACGCTCACGCCGATGGAGGCTGGGAGCAGGTCGCGCGTGGCGTTGACGACCTCGTCGGCGAAGTCTGCGACGTTAGCGGTTCGCAAGGACATGTCGCGCTCGAGCGCGTGGGAGATCGCGTCCTCGAGCGCCTTGGGCACGTCCTGGCGACGCTCGGTGATGGAGGCCGGCGGCTCTTGGCCGAGCACGCGCACGCAGGTGGCGGCGTGGGTGTCGGCGACGAAGGGCGGGGCGCCCGTGAGCATCTCGTAGAGCACCACGCCCAGCGACCAGACATCTGAACGTTCGTCGACCTGGGCGGTGTTGGTGAGCTGCTCGGGGGACATGTACTTGGGCGAGCCGAGCAGCGCGCCGGCCGCTGTCAGATCCTCGAGCTCTTCGGCGAGGACCAGATTGGCCTTGGAAATCCCGAAGTCGAGCACCTTGACCAGGTCCGCGCCATCGCGCCGGTGCGTGATGAACAGGTTCGACGGTTTCAGGTCGCGGTGCACGACACCGATCGCGTGGGCCTCGGCCAGGCCCTCGCAGGCCTGGATGATGTAGTCGACCGCGCGGGGGATCGGCAGCAGGCCGTCGGTGCGCATGATGCGGCGCAGGTCGACGCCCGACACGTATTCCATCACCATGTAGGGCGCGCCGCTCTCGAGCACGCCGACATCGGAGACCTTGACGATGTGCTCGTTGCGGAGCTTGGCGGTGACCTGGGCTTCACGCAGGAAGCGCGCGTTGAATTCGTCTGAACGGCCGGCGCCCGGGCGCAGGAACTTGAGCGCCACACGCTCCTGCAGTTGCAAGTGGAGCGCGGCGACCACAACGCCCATGCCGCCCTGGCCAAGGATGGTCTCGACCTTGTACTTGCCTACGAGGACGTCGCCGATCTGAACCGAAACCGCGCCATGCTCCCCCGAAGAGGCGAGCACTCCCGTCGTGGTGGTCACTTCTTTCAGCGACATTTCGTATCACCGGCCCCAAGGAAACATGCCGTCCAGGCGCGCGTCGCTCGCGCCGCGCTCACCCCGGCGGCAGCCCGCCCTTTACGTCGAAGCGACAGCCCGCGCCCCTTGTGGGAGGGGGCTCGCGTACCAGAATATGCAGCCCAGCAACTCGACATCATGATCACGAGAAAAGAACAGCTGTGAGGGTAGCTCAATCCAGTCGCCTTGGCTACGTCCTGACGTACGTTGGGGCGAGGGCAGGAGGTTTGAACAGGTCGCGTGGCGAAGGTGCGCGGCATGGCGGGCGAGGCGCGGGGCGGGAGAAGGGGCCCGCAATCTGAAGCTCACCCCGTTCGGGTGGGGCGACACCCGCCTGGCTTGGAGCACGCACCTTGGGACCATCATGGGGCTGCAGACCCCTGGCTGGGAGCTAGAGCTCATCCGAAAAGCCCATCGCGCAGAAAACAACTAGGAACTAGGAACAGGAACACGGGAATTCGAACAGAGAATCGATCGAAAATCGGCCGCACGCGACCTCTGGTGCCCTTCGTTTCCCCGCC
>JAJZQG010000060.1 GCA_021847645.1 Myxococcales bacterium | reverse complement strand
TTCCCGAGTTCCTCGAAGCGTTCGTTGCACACCTGCAGCGGCCCAACGCGAAGGCTAGACCGAGACAGATTGAGCGCATGCGAGACATGATGACAGCCCCGTGCGAATTCGCTTAACACCTATGGGGAGCCGCCTGCGGTCAGAAAGGCTGCGACGCAGGCCAGACGACGGTAGGGGGTCGAAGCATCGGCGCCGATGTCCACGCTTTGCGTGTAGCGCAGGTCGGGTTCGAGGGCGGAGGTGACTGTTGCGCAACCCTGGTCCGTGTCGAGCTGAGCGGCCTTGCCGACCTCGGTGTGGCCCGCGGCGACGGTGTCGCGTCCGAGCCAGACCCACGAGCCGGATGCTCGCTCGAGGCGCGCCGGCTGGCTGGCCACCGGGAGGGACACGTCGGCGGGGAGGGGGAAGTCGGACATGCGCGCAAGAGTGCCCCCCAGCTTGTCCATTTGGATCCACGGGACGACGGTGGAAACGCCGGCGGCGAAAAGGACGCCGAGCACGCCTCCTCCGGTCCGCACCAGAGCGCGGCCGAGGTAGACCAGGCGCATGCCGAGGGGTCCGAGCATGGCGAGCGCGACGGGTGCGGCGAACAGCAAGTGGGCCTGGCCTGCGTGTGTGGCTTCGGTCCAGCCGGCGGACAGCAGGTGCTGTTTTTGCGCGGGAGCGAGCAGGGCCGCGGCGGAGAAGGCAGTGATGGTCAAGTGTGCCCGCACGGCCACGGCCGCCATGCCGACGCCGGCGAGGGCGCAGAGCGCGGCAACCATCGAGTCGCCGAGTGCGCCGGCCGGATTGTCGAGGCCCTCGCGCGGGCCCGTAAGCGACAGGGATGCGACGGTGATGGACACGATGCCGACCAGGGCGGGGAAGATGCCGAACGGGAGGGACGCGCCCAGGGCCGGCCAGACGAAGCGGGCGAGGGTGACGGCCAGCAGCGAGAGAATGCCCAGGATCGCGGCGGCGCCCGCGGCGGCGCCCACGCGCTTCGTTCCCACGCGAGCCAGGGCGCGTGCGGCCAGGATCGTGGCTGCGGAGCATGCGAGCATCATCGCGAGCAGGCCGCCGAACAAGGTGAGATTCAGCGATTCGGCCATCCCCTCCGCGAGGATCGTGGCCTTCTGGGACGGGTCGATCGATTCGCCGCTGATAGCGGTCTCCACCCGCATCATGGAGTAGAACACGCCGGCGACGGCGGTGAGCATGAGCAGGGCAGGGGGGACGATGGGAACCCAGGACCAGGAGTCAGCTCGTCGGGCGAACCAGATGCCGACACCGACCAGCACCAGCATGCCGAGCAAGGAGCCGGGGATGAGCAGCCAGACGAACCAGCCGGCGTCGTGGATCATCATCCACAGACGATTGCCCGCGATCGCGAAGGCGCCGATGGCTGCCAACACGAGCAGCGCGAGATGGCCGGCCGTGGCTGCGACCGCAAAGAGTGTAGCAGCGCCCTTGCCCCGATTGTCTGGTAGCTCCATTGCGCCGCAAGGTACCACATCTTTCTGGGTCTATGCTCTGCGAGCCGGCCAGCGTGGTCTGCACCGCCGGACTCTCCACGCAATCTTCACGTCGACCGCATGGACGGGGGCGACGGGGTGCGGTAGACCACCGGTCGCGCGCGCGATTCGCGGCGCCCCGTCCCGGGACCCGTTGACGGCTCAAGGACGTGGAATCCCACGAGAGAAGAGAGAGTCATGACGCGACCCAAGGTTGCCATTCTCCGAACCAGTCCTGCGACGGTATTGGCCGACTACCACGAGGCCATGAACCTGGCGGGCTACCAGGACGTCATCGCGAAGGACGCGGACACGGCGTTGAAGATCAACATCTCCTGGCACTTCTTCTACCCGGCGTCGTCCACGACGCCCTGGCAGCTGGAAGGCGTGATCCGGGCGATGAAGCAGGACGGCTACTCGCAGGATTTGATCCACGGCTGCCACAACCGTACGGTGGTGATCGACGCGCACCTGGGAGAGCGGGAGAACAAGCAACTGGACGTGATCCAAGCCCACGGGCTGCGCAACGTGCACCTGTACGAGGGCGAGGAGTGGATCGACGTGCGTGAGGCGGTCGGCGATCTGGCCGACAAGTTCCTGGTCCTCAACGACGTGTATCCGAAGGGCTTCTCCATCCCGAAGCGGTTCATCGGCGAGAACATCATCCATCTGCCGACGGTCAAGACCCATATCTTCACCACCACCACGGGCGCGATGAAGAACGCGTTCGGCGGGTTGCTCAACGAGCACCGTCACTGGACCCATCCCGTAATCCACGAGACGCTCGTCGACCTGCTCATGATCCAGAAGAAGATCTTCCGCGGCGTGTTCGCGGTCATGGACGGCACGTTCGCCGGCGACGGCCCGGGGCCGCGGTGCATGATCCCCCACGTGAAGAACGTGATCCTGGCGTCCTCGGACCAGGTGGCGATCGACGCGGTGGCGGCGAAGCTGATGGGCTACGATCCGCTACGGGATCTGAAGTTCGTGCGGGTGGCCCATGAGCAGGGATTGGGCTGCGGCGACCCGCGGGACATCGAGATCGTGGGCGACAAGGAAGCCGCCGAGATGAACTGGAACTTCGAGGGACCGTTCAAGCACATGACGTTCGCCTCGCGCAACCAGCACCGCATCTATTGGGGGCCGCTGAAGAAGCCGGTCGAGTGGTCGCTCAAGACGTGGCTGGCGCCCTGGGCCTACGTGGCATCGGTTACCTACCACGACATGTTCTGGTATCCCTTCCTCGGCCAGAAGCACATCCAGGACGTGCTCGAGAGCGATTGGGGGCGCTTGTTCGCGAACTGGGGACACGTGCCGACGGACGCCGAAGGAAAGGGCTATCCGGACGTGGGGCAGGCCAGCCCGGAGCTGGTGCGCATTGGCGTGTCGCACTTCCTGCAAGGCATGAAGCTCATCGGCGAGGCCGTGGCCGAATCGCCCGAGGTCGGCGCGTGGAAGCGCCGCAGGGCCGAGCGCAAGGAGCACATGTGACCGCGCGTGGCCGCGCTGCGGGGCTGACCATCGTCGCCTGCGCGATGCTGATCGGCTCCGCCGCGCGGCAGGCTCGCGCACAGGTCTGCTCCGACCCCTGCACCGACGACAACGTCTGCACCGTCAACGACCACTGCTCGAACAACTACTGCCGAGGCGTCGCGTTGCCCAACGGCTCGCCGTGCGACGACGGCGATCCGAGCACGGTCGACGACACGTGCATGGCGGGCGTGTGCGCCGGCGTACCGACGGACGGCGGCGTGGGGGACGGCTCCGCCGACGCGCCGCTCGACGCGGCGAATGAGGACGCTGCCCAGCAGAGCGGCGAGCCCGTCGGGCGCTCGGACGACGGCGTCGGCTGCTCCGTCGTTGGCCGCGGTGCAGGCTCGCTTTCCGGCGTGCTCGTCGCGGGAGTGCTCGCGCTTGCCGCATGGATGACGCGCCGCGTACGCGCCGGGGCCTGAGCGCTCCACTCGTACATCGTCCGCATTCGATTCGACGCCACTTGCGGTAGCGATCGGCCCCGCCACATGCAGCACGCATGCAGCGATGTCGGGTTTCGATGACAGCTCGTGCGGTGGAGCGCCGGTGGCGCTCGGAGCGAGGCTGGGCATGAGTGCTGAAGGAAGGAGAGGCAGCGCAGTGAACCGGGTGTGGGAGAGCACGAACGGGACGGGAACCCGAGAGAGGTTGTGGACGCGGATCGTGGAGCGGACTCCGACGGCGGTTCTTGCCTGGACCGATCTGACGTTGATGAACCGGGAGCTGCCTGCGGCGCGCTCTCCGCGGCCGGTCGGGCTCGAGGAATACGCGGAGTGGAGCCAGGCCATCCAAGACGTTCACGACGAGCTGGGGCGGGCGATTCCGAAATCCAGGCTCCAGGCGCGACTCGGGCATGGCATGCGATTCTACGTGCTGCGCGAGAACGGCCGAGCGGTGTGCACGGCTTGGCTCGCGACCGGGCCTGAACGATTCATCGACGAGGCGGCCGTTGGCCTCACCATCCCTGCGAACGGCCTGTGGCTCCGCGACATCTTCGTACCGCCCTCCGAGCGCGGACGCGGCAGGTTCCAGCAGTTGCTCGACGGAGCGCTGGCCTTTCACCCGGACGCCACGACGCTCTGGTCCGACGTTCACGTCTCCAACGTTGCGTCGTTGAGAGCGCACCTACGCTATGGCTTTCGGCCGGTCGGAGCGGTTCGGGCGCTTCACGTGGGGAAGCGAGTACTGTTGCGCTGCGCGGTCGACGGCGCTGCGCCGGTCCGGTCGATCTGGGCCCCGGGGCGGTGGTTGATGTGGACGGGAGACGAGTTCCGGAACTTCGTGCGGGAGAGACTGGCCTGATCAGCTCGAGGCTTCGCGCTGCGTCTCGCGCATGAGGGCCAGCAGGGCGCAGGCCACCGCAAAGCGCGTATCGATCCTGCCCTGGCCCATCGACAGGTCGAGCTCGAACTCCTTGATGAAGAATCGGAAGATCTGCCGGACCGTGGCGACCTGAACTCCACTGAGCTCGATGTGGTGCTTGCTGGGAAGGATCGGAAAGAACCGTCGCAGCATCGCCGCGCCGTCTTCCTGGAGCAGTCCCACCGGCTGCTCGGCAGGATCGAGGATGTCCCAGGTGTCCCGCAGGATCGACTTGAGGCCACGGGACTTGATGGTTCCCAGCTTCTCGCCCGTATTGGGGTCGATCACGTCCATGGCCACGTTGAGGGCGATCATCTGACGGGCCCTGAGCGTGATGAGCGGACGCGTCTCGGATTCGTCGGTGAAGACGGTGAACTCCTGCTTGAGCTTGAGCAGCGGGTGCTTGACGAACATGCACAGCGAGCCATCCGGGCCGTACACGTGGAACTTGCGTCCGAGAAAGGAGAAGAAGGGACGCTTGATGATGTAGCGGCTGTGGCCGAAGGGGCCGGCTGCGAGGCCGGTTTGCGGAGCGGGTATCATGGCGGCAGGTTGCATGGGCGGCAGAATAGGGCAGCCGCTGGAGGAATGGAATGGGGACTCAGCCCCAGGTGGCGTGCTTGCCCAGTCCCGCGGGTGCCCTCGAGCGCCCGGCCGCGAACGCGAGAATCACGAGTGTTGCCACGTACGGGAGCATCTGCACGAGCTCGTGGGGGATGTTTCTCTGATCCTGGAGCAGGATCTGGGTAGCCTCCAACGCGGCGAAGGCCAGGCATGCCAGGGCCGCGTGCCAGGCTCGCCAGCCGGCCACGATCACAGCCGCCAGGGCGATGAATCCACGACCGCCGCTCATGCCCGACTCGAAACGATGCTGGTCGAAGGTCAGGTGAATGCCGCCCAGCGCGCCGATCGCGCCGGACACCACCAGCGCCGCGAGGCGCACTCGCACCACACGGATTCCGACCGCCGCCGCCGCTACAGGGTTTTCCCCGCACGCGCGCACCCGCAGGCCGAACCGCGTGCGATACAGGACCAGGGGGGTCACCGTCACGGCCGCCAGCGCCAGCAGCATGACCGGGTCGAGCAGAGCCCGCGCCATCAGGTCCATGCCCGAGGCGCCGGTGGGGCCGATGCCGAACGCTGCATAGGAAGGCGAGTTGGACGAGCTGTCGTAGAAGGCGCGGAGTAGGAATCGCGTGCCCGAGGCCGCCAGCAGGTTCATGGCGATGCCGCTGACGATGGCGTCGACGCGATATTGGGCAGCCAGGACGCCGTGCAGCAGGGACAGGGCCACGCCCGTGAGCACGCCCGCGAGGATTCCGGCCGTGGGGCTGCCGGTCGCGATAGTCATGGCTGCTGCGCCGAACGCCGAGGACAGCAGCACGCCTTCGAGGGCGATGTTCACCACTCCCGCCCGCTCGCTCCAGACACCCGCGACTGCCGCGCAGGCATACGGAACGGAGATGCGCAGCGTCTCGGCGAGCATGGTGAGGGTGAAGATGCGGCTCATGGGTCGCGCTCCGTTGCAGGCGTCCTGGCGGCTGTGGTGGGCTCGGAGACGCCGGCCCGCGCGGCCAATGCGGTCACGATGATGACGACCGCTTCGAGCACGCCCATGGCCTCGCGGGGGACCTGGGCGTTGATGGCCAGGCCCGCTTGCGCGAGCGTGCCGAACAAAAGGGCGGCGAGCAGCAGACCGACCGGATTGCCGCGCCCCAAGAACGCGACCGCGATACCGCCGAAGCCGACGCCCGCGCCAAGGCCCATTTCGTAGTATCCCTTGTAGCCCAGCACCGTTCCCGAGGCCGCCAGGCCGCCGATCGCGCCCGACAAGCTCATCGCCGCGAATCGTCGCCAGCGCACGGGAACGCCCTCGGCCGCGCACGCGTGCTCGTTGAGCCCGACCCACTGCACCTCTCGTCCCGAGCGCGTGTGTCGCAACCACAGGAACACGGCCGCGAGCACGACGATGGACAGGGGGAAAGCGAGGCTGGCCGCACTGCCCTTGAATCCGGCGCTGATGGCCTGCAGGCGCGGAAGAAGGGTGTTCGCAGGCATGTCGGCCGTGCGGACCGTGCCGGGCAAGGCCAGCGCCGACGTCAACAGCACGGCGATGATCGCGTCGGCGATGCGATTGAGCATGATGGTGGTGATGACCTCGTGGGCGCCGAACATCACGCGCATCGCACCGGCGATGGCGGCCCAGAAGCCGCCTGCGAGGGCGCCCACCGTGAGCACCAACGGTACGGCCACGACGGCAGGCAGCGACGGCGGGATCAGCAGCGCAAAGGCGGCGGCTGCCACGCTACCGACGGCGATCTGGCCTTCGACTCCGATGTTGAACATGCCCGCTCGAAGCGCCACGTCCACCGCAATGCCAGCGAGCAACAGCGGAGTTGCCTTGAACAGGACTTGACCTATGCCATAGAGCGTTCCCCAGCTGCCCGCGACGGCGGTGCTCAAGGTCGAGGCGGGCGCCTGGCCGAACGACCACGACAGGATGTTGAGCACGAGGATCGCGGCCGCCACGGCGGTCAGGGGCGTGAGCCATTCCCTCGCGCGCTTCCGGATGCCGCGGGGGCTCATGCCTCGGCTCCCGCCACGTCACCGAGCATGGCGCGGCCGAACACGTCTTCCGGCGTTTCGGGGGGAAGGGACGCGACGATGCGCCCGCCGGCGATTACGAGCACTTCGTGGCAGATCGCGCGGAGCTCGGCCAGGTCGGCGCTGACCACGAGCACGGCGGCTCCCTGCTGCGCGGCGCTGCCAATGGCCGCGTGGATCGCGCGAGCCGCACCCAGGTCCACGCCCCTGGTGGGCTGTGAAAGCACCACGGCCCGAAGCTGCCGGTCGAGCGCGCGAGCGGTGACCACCTTCTGCTGGTTGCCACCGGACAGCGCGCGCGCTTCGAGCGTGGGATCGGGCGGTTGGATCCCGAACCGCTCCACGCGCCGGCGCACCATGGCAGCCTCGTCGCGTGCGCCAGGATCCCCCAAGACCAGGTTGTCGAACACGGTGCCCTCCAGCATCAGCCCCTCTCGGTGCCGATCCGCGTGGACCACGATGAGCCCCAAGCTCCTGCGCTTCGCCACGCTGAGCCCGTTGACCACCGCGCTCCCCAGCTGGATGGTGCCCGCCTCGACGCGTCGCAGACCGGCGATGGCCTGCACCAGCTCACTCTGCCCGTTGCCCTCCACGCCGGCGATCCCCACGATGCGTCCCGGGGCGACGGACAGCGAGACATCGTCGAGCGCCGGCCGCCCCGCGGTGGCGCCCGCGACGGTGAGATGCGAGAGCGACAGGGCGCTTTGCCCCTTGCCCGGGTCGCGCGGGCGTTCGATCGGAGGAGGCGGCTCGGCGCCCATGATGGCGCGAGTCAAGGCGGCGGCGTTGGTGTCGGCCACCGGGCTGCTCAGGACAATCCTGCCGCGACGCATGACCGTGACATCGTCGCAATGGTCGATCACCTCGCGCAGGCGGTGGGTGACGATCACGACGCAGGCCCCGCGCCGGGCCATGCGCTCGACCGATGCGTACAGGGCGGTTGCCTGGGCGGGCGTGAGCACGGCAGTGGGCTCGTCGAGCAGGATGGTGGTGGCGCCGCGCACCAGGATGCGGACGATCTCCAAGGTCTGGCGTTCGCCGACACCCAACACGGAGACGGGCGCATCGAGATCGAGCTTGGCGCCGAGGTCGCGCATGGCGCTCTCGGCGGCGCGTCGCGCGGCGGACAAGTCCAGGCGGCGCAGCGAGTCGACGGGCTCGGCGCCGAGCATGACGTTTTCGAGCGCGGTGAAGGCCTCGACGAGCATGAAGTGCTGGTGCACGAAGCCCACGCCGCGGCGCGTCGCTTCCGCCGGCGTGCCGGGATGCAAGGGTTGGCCGTCGATGAGGACGCGCCCTTGGTCCGGCGCCGACGCGCCGCCGATCAGGCCCAGCAGAGTCGACTTGCCGGCGCCGTTTTCCCCGATGAGCGCGTGCACCCTGCCGCGCTCGAACTGCGCGGAGGCGTCGCGCACGGCGACTACCGCGCCGAAGCGGCGCGAGACGCTTTCGAGGCTGACGGCGGGGGCGCTCAAGGCCGGCCCATCCTACCGCATCGGGGATCGTATTCAGCAGGAGAATGTCGTCAGGCGCCGCGCCGGTGGGCGGGTCAATCCCACCAGAAGAACCACGCCGGGGCCGACAGCTCGTTCGCGAGCGCGCTGACATGTCCGGCGCCCTGGCTGACGATGTCCGCGCAATACAGGTATTGCTCCCAGATGAGCCGCTTGCGCTCGCCAATGTTCTTCTGCGCTGCAACGAACGCGAGCAGACGCTGGATCTGGCCGACGTCGTCGGGCGTGTCGGGCACGATCTCCGTGGCCGTGGCGGTCGCGGGCGAGGATTGCGCCGGGGCGGACGGGCGATTGGACAGTGCGGGATCACGCCGGCATCCCGCAGCGACAACTGCCACATAGCCGAATAGGGCCAGGAAGGCAGAGCGCCGCGTGCGTGACATCTCCGAGGCTATTCCGCACGCCCGTTTCGGTGTCAAGCGCGTCCCGAGCCCAGGTGCCTGTGCGGTCCCCGGCGCTTGGGTCGCGCCCCTCCCCCGGTGGCTGGCATGTTGCCTGCCCCGGCCCGGTGCTATGCTGCGCGCCCTACCGACGGAAGGAAACGCGATGAACGTGACGCACAGGTGCAGGATCGAGGCTCCGGTCGAGAAGGTCGCCGAGGCGTTGGTCTCGGAAGCGTACAACCTCGAAGCGGAGCGCGGGCGCGAGGGGGTGGTGTCCACGGCTTGGCGCGAGATCGAGCGAAACGAGCACAAGGTCGTGTTCGAGCTGCGCACGACCGAGTATCAACGGACCAAGACCGGCGGCCTGGACAAGAGCGGAACCTTCGTGTCGATCACCACGAGCGACCTGGATCGAGCGCGCAACGTGCTGACCTGGACCTGGCGCAAGGAGTCCGGCGTCTCGCGGCTCAAGCTCTCCGGAACCTACCGCCTGCGTGCCGACGGGGCTTCGACCAGCCTGGAGCACGAGGTCCAAATCGAGGTCAACATACCGCTCATCGGCGGACAGATTGCGAAGGTCGCCGCCAAGGCGTTCGAAACCGGTCTGACGCGCTACGACGATATCCTTCGGCGTCACGCTCGAGCCTGAGGCGACGCTCCGTCGCAACCTCCGCGTCGCACGGCGCGACGCCCACGAGCACATCACACCATCACAGCGTCTTCCGCGGGCACGGCACCGTGCCGGGTGGTTGGATCCGTCGTGCCGGCCGCGGTGCGCCTCGGCTCGCCGGCATGAAGATAGTGTCGTTCACGGCGGCGCCTGGAGGTTGCGTGCGACCGGCCGGGAGCTACGTTGTCTTCACAAGGGGGATCACCATGGCAACTGCAGCAAGCGAACGCCCCGAGCGCGCGTACGTCCTGGTCGTCGGCGTGAAGTTCGACCCGGTCGGCGATATGACCATTACCGAAGCCCTGCGCCTCGCAGGCGGTCACCCGTTTGCCCTGCTGCATCTGTGCCACGTCGTCGAAGGCACGGAGCCCCCTTCTACCGCGGGCCCTTCGCCCGATCTGGCGAGGCTGCTCGACGAGCGCGCGGAGATGCTGCAGGTCTTCGTCCTCGACAAGATCTCGACCGTCAAGCATCCCCTGGCCGAACGCATTCGGCTGCATGTCGCTGCCGGTGACATCGCTGCGTCCCTCGTGCGTTTCGCCTGCGATACGCACGCCGATGCCATTGTCGTAGGCGCCCACCCGGCTACCGGAGAGAAGGGCGTGGTGCACGGAGCTGTCGCTGCGCGCTTGTCCGAGACCTCTCCGTGCTCGGTGTTCGTCGTTCGCGCGCCCAACTACCAAGGCCTGCCCGTGCGAGCCGTGGCAGAGGCAGATCCGTTCGCGCGCGGCGGCGACGAGGAACCTCCGCCGAGCTCGAGATTCCGCCGGCACATTCGGCTCCGCTGGGTAGGCAATCTCGCCCCCATCGAAGATCACACGCTCAGCCGCTGAGCTCGCGCATCGCGTCGCACCTTGACGTCACCGCAGTCGATTCGGCAGCATCGCCTTCATGCGTTCCTCTCGTAGCTACTGCTGCGCTCCCTCGTTCGATGCGCGCCGCAGGGCGATCGGACCGTTTGCCGTCGGTCTCGCCTCGTTCCCGTTGCTGCTCGCCCCGTCGTGCGGCGCGTCGACCAACCCGTCGTCCTCTCCCGCGTCGCGCGTTGCACTCGCGTCCGATTCGGCCTCGAACCACTCGCCCACCGCGTCCGCGCCCGGCTCGTCCGCCAGCGCGGCGCCGAGCCTCGTGTCCGCCCCGGACCGGGATCTTGCCCGCGTGGACCCACCGGGCGAGGCAGCGTGCGGGCTCACGTCGCAGGACTGGACTCCCGATGGAGATGAATCCGTGCTGCGCGTCCGAGAGCGCGGAAGGGCTTTCGCGCGTCCCGCCAGGGCGCAGGCCCAGATCCAGATTGCGCTCGGCAAGGACACCGATTCGGTCTTTGCTCGCCTCTCGCACAGCGGTTGGGAAGTCAGCGGCTACCTGGGGACCGAGGAGTTCTCGCTGCGCCCGGCTCGCGCCATGGTCTTCGATGGGTTCCTGATCCCGCTGCCGCCTGCGTCGCTCGGGTGGGAGGAAGGTCGGCCGGGCGAGCTGCTCGTGACGCGTGCCCCGTCGCGGGGAATCAAGACCAGCGCAGCGGTCCTGCGCGCAACGCATCCGTGCGCCGACCTGACGATCGACGATCATGGTTCGTTCGATCCGGGGAGCCTCGTGCCGAAGGTCGCAGCGCCTCGTGACGCCATGCTCCGAGCACGGCCGGCCATCCCCTTGTCGCTGACGCCCGGCGGCGCACCGGTGGCATGGATCGACCCACCCAACGGCGACGAGCCCGTGAAGCTCCTGGAGAGCAGGGGCGCGTTCGCACGCATCTGGTGGGTCGACTTCGAGGATATCGTGTTCGGCTGGGTGCCGCTGAGCGACGTGACGACCCGGGGCGGACAGTCGAGCGCAGCGTTCGGGATGGTCCGGGATGTCGGCGTCGGCGCCGGTGCGACTGCGCCTGGATCGGGCGCGGCGCATTATCGATGCAACGCGGACGTCCCGCTGGTGGCGGACATCGACGGCGACGCGGTTGTCGTGGGCAAGATCCTGCGCGGCACCCGCATCGACGCCACGGATCGCATGAGCGGGTTCGTGCGCCTCGCGGTGCCATCGACGGCGCCGGCGAATCCGCTCGACGGTGTGAGCTTCGAGGTGGAGGAGTCCGAGATAGCGGCGTGCGTCGTGGAGCGATGAGCGCGCGAGAAGGTGGCGAGAGGGTGAGAGCGTGGGGGGCGCGCACCGATCCGGTCAGGTGCCGACGGCCTTGGCGAGTACGGTCTGGGGCAGGATGATCTCGACGCCGGAGTCGTGGCGTTTGGGCTCGGCGAGGTGCTTCTTGGGTGCGCAGTACAGGCGAGCGGTGCGCAGGATGGCCTCGCACAGGTCCGAGAAGTCGTAGCCGGCGCCGGCCGCGATCTTGGGCAGCAGGCTGGTCTTGGTCATGCCCGGGATGGTGTTGACCTCGAGCACGTACTCGTTCTCGCCCTCTGTGACCAGCAGATCGACCCGGCATGCGCCGGTGCAGCCCAGGGCCTTGACGGCGCGCTCGGCCAGGTTGAGCACGCCTTGATAGCGTGTCGGGGGCAGGCGTGCCGGCATGAAGTACTCGGTCATGCCCGGCGTGTACTTGGATTCGTAATCGTAAATCCCCTTCTTGGGCGCGATCTCGATCGCCCCCAGCACGCGCCCGTCGAGCACCCCCACGTTCACCTCACGGGCGGCGATGTAGCGCTCGACCAGCGCCACGTCGTCGTACGACAGCGCGCTCCTCAGGCCGTCGACCAGCTCGCGATGATTGTCGGCCTTGCGCATGCCCAGGCTCGAGCCTTCGCCGCGCGGCTTGACGATGACGGGAAAGCCGAACGACCCGTGGATCTCCTCGATGTCGGTCAGGTCGTCCTCGGCCGACACGGTGTAGTATGGCGGGGTGGGCACGTTGTGCTGGTGGAACATCTCCTTGGCCTTGACCTTGTCCATGGCAAGGGCGGAGGCCAGCACGCTCGAGCCGGTGTACGGCACGCCGAGCAGCTCGCACAGGCCCTGCACGCAGCCGTCCTCTCCGTGGCGTCCGTGCAAGGCCAGGAAAGCCGCGTCGAGGCGTGCTTGTCGGATGACCGAAGCCCAATCGTGGCTGCCATCCAGGTCGATGCGCACGACGTCATAGCCGCGATCTTCGAGGCCGCTGGCGATCGCATCTCCGGTGCGCAGCGAGACGTCGCGCTCGCCGGAGGAACCGCCCATCAGAACTCCAACGCGCCGAATGGTCATGCAATGGTCCTTTTTCTCGTGAGCGAAGCAACGGGCGCGCCAGGCGCGATTCGCGGTCGTTTCAACGGGCACGCGCGACATGCGTCGTGGCGAAGTGGGAGAACGGCCACGATGCCGTGTTCCACTTGCCTCGCGTTATCAACCTCGCGCGCAATGGTCAACAAAACGGCAAGTCCCTACCGTGCAGCGTTCGGCCTTCAGAGAACCTCGACCAGCACGGCCGTGATGTTGTCCTTGCCACCCCGCGAGTTCGCGAGGGCCACCAGGTTGTTGACCACGACCAGGCCGGGGGCCGCACACGCGGGGGCGATCTCGTCGATGTGAAGGTAACCGTGGAGCCCGTCCGAGCACAGCAGGTAGCGATCTGCGGGACGGAGATCGACGACACTGGTGTCGACCTGCACGTAGTCGCGGTTGCCGACGGCGCGGGTGATGATGTTGCGATGGGGTGAGGTCTTGGCCTGGTCGGGCGTGATGAGGCCCTGCTTGATCTCCCAGGCGATGAGCGTGTGGTCCTCGGTGAGCTGGGCGGCCTGGCCCTGGCGAATCTGGTAGACGCGGCTGTCGCCCACCTGGGCGATGACGGCGTAGTTGCCGAGAACGAGGAGCGCCGAGATGGTGGTGCCCATGCCCGACTTCTCGCGATCGAGCTCAGCCATGGCGTAGACCATGTAGGTGGCGGCCTGCACGGCGCCCTCGAGCAGGCGGCAACCCGCGCGCGCGTGCTCGTCGGTCAGGTCGCCCACGATCTGCTGTCCGATGCTGGTCATGCCGCGCTTGACCATGCCGAACACGGTATCGACGGCTTCCTTGCTGGCAACCTCGCCCGCCGCATGTCCGCCCATGCCGTCGGCCACGACATACAAGCCCAGCGTGTCATCACAGAGGTAGGCGTCCTGGTTGACCTTGCGATGGCGGCCGATATCCGTGGCGCCGAACGATCTGACTTCTCTCATCTGCATCTTGCCGACAGTGCTGCGGGCGGTGCGTGTGGCTCGCCGATGATGGCTAGCATCCTCCGAAAGCCCAGCGGAGTCCATACCGCCGTACGCGTCGGGCGCCACGGGACTGCAGGCGTGCGGGAAAAGGACAGTCCCTCGACGCTGACACCAGGGGCCTTGGCTGCCCAACGGTGTCGGACTAGGCTGCCGCCATGCCCGCGTCCTGCAGCTTTTCGCTGGTCACCCAGCAGCCCGACGAGGTCGCAGCCATGGTTAGCCAGGCCATCGCCCGGCTCGGCGCCCCGGCGGGCGGGGCGGTGGTGTTCCTGGGCGGCTCGGTCGGCCGTTCCGTCGTCGAGGTCGCACGCGCCGTCGCTGCCGTCTCGTCCGGCATCCCGATGGTCGTCGCCGCGGGCGCCGGTGTCATGTCCGACAAGGGTGAGCACGAGCAGGTTTCCGCGGCCTCGGGCATCGCCTGGCGCGGCAAGCCTTCGGCGACGTTCGTGCTCGACATCGACCCGTCCGAGGGAAGCCTTACCGACCGCGTGCTGGCCGCCTGCGCCACCGCGCTCGGTGGACGTCCAGGATCCGTTGCGCTCTTCGCCGCGGGGGACGTGGTGAGCCCGACAGACCTGTACGGGCTGGATCGCGCGGGCCTCGGGACGAGCATCTTCGGTGGCGGGTGCGTGGGTCGTCCCGGAGCGGCGGCGATTGTCGACGGCAGAGTCCTTGCCGGCGATGTGGTGGGGCTTGCGATCCGCGCGCCGGCCAACCCGATCGTCCGGGCGTCGCCGGCGTGCCGGTTGCTGGGCGAGCTCGAGCCGGTCACGCAGGCCGAAGGCGCGCTGATTCTCCGCGTGGGCGACCGTTCGGCGCTCGAGGCGCTGTCCGCCGTCGCGCCACGCGCGCCTCGGGGGCAGGTCGTGGTGCTCGCGGTCGAGGTCCCCGGCACGGAAGAGCGACGCGCCCAGCTGATGATCCGGGGCATCCGCGGCGTGCACGAGCCGAGGGCCGCATTGGTGGTCTCCGAGGATCTGTCCGTGGGAAGGCGCGTGGCCTTCGCCGTGGTCGACCCGCTTGCGGCCAAGAGCGATCTGCACGCATCGCTCGGGGAAATGGCGCGCGAGACCCGCGGTGGCGTGCCGCTGTTCGGCATGTACATAGATTGCGCCGGGCGAGGCAGCGCGCTGTACGGCGAGAAGGACGTGGACGTGCAGCTCATCCGCGACCGGTGGCCCGGGCTTCCGTTCGCGGGCGTCAAGTCCACATTCGAGATCGGCCCCGGGCGGGCGGGAATGACGGCTCACCTCTATAGCGGAGTGTTCGCGCTGTTCCACGCGCCGAGCTGACGTCGTATGGAAGGGGAATTCGCGTCGGCCGGTCCTGTCCGGTTCGCCAACTACGTCGTAGTGCGTGGCGAGGTCCTGCTCGAGCGCCTGGCGGGTCGACGCCTCGCGCTACTTGGCGCCGGGCGTGCGAGCGCAGCGAAACCCCACGATGTCGAGCCGGTTCTCGGGGGTGCGACGATCGCGAAGCGTGGCGCGCAGGCTCTTGACGTCTTCCTCGTAGAAGCTCGCGCCGCGGATGACCTTGCGCTCGTTCTCGCGCTTCTGGCCGTACGTCTCGTTGTAGCCGCTCGAAGTCCACTCCCACAGGTTGCCGGCCATGCCCCGCAGGCCAAAGGGGCTGTCCACGGGAACGTCCGACGCGCGGCACGTTCCCAGCCTCCCGCGATGAAAGCACAGGCCCTCGGGCGGCTTCGGGTCATTGCCCCAGCCGTAGGTGCGCCCGTCCTTGCCCCGCGCCGCGTACTCCCATTCTTCCTCGGTGGGCAGACGTTTGCCCACGGACTTGCAGTACGCCGTCGCCTGGTCCCAGTCCACGCAGTTCATCGGGTCGTCCAGGCGCTCCTTCTTCCCCCAGTTGCAGAAGGTGTCGTAGTCCGGATACGTGCACGAGTTTGCTTCGATGCACGCCATGTACGCCCGGAGGGTGACCTCCCAGACATCCATCTCGAAGGTATTGACCGTCACCGGGTGAGGCTTTTCGTCCTTCTGGCCGTCCTTGGAGCCCATCGTGAAGCTTCCACCCGGAATGCGAATCATCGCGTTGACCGTGGGCAGGGCCGGCAGCTCCGCGGACGCGGGCGGCGCCGGAGGGGGCTCGTCCTTGACGACAGGCTGACTGGCACCTTGCTGCGGCGCGGCCGCGTCGACGGCCGAATTCTTCGCGTCGTCGCACCCCGCTGCCGCGCTCCACGCCGCGCCTATCATCAATACGAACAGCATGCGCTGCTCGACCATGGTGCGTTCTCCTTTCGAAGTTGCCGCCGTCCGACTTGGCGCGCGAGCGATGAGACGCGCCGTGATGTGCTGGCGCCGTCCGTTCGCCAACCTACACGACGGCGATCCTGCCCCATCCGGCGCCCGCTTGTCCACGGGCAACTGGCAACGGCACAGCTCGACGAAACGCTCCACGAAATCCCTCAAGACGAAGGGTCGTTTGCGCTCCTGCCGCGATGGCTAGCAGGGCAGAGCGGCTCCGCCAGGCATGGGGAGCGAACGGGGCGGCGAGGCCAGCGCGCCGCGCACGTTGCCCTGAGCCCATCCTCTGACGAAGCTGAGCGGTGACCGCTCGCCACGCGGTGGGTGTTGGTGCGGACGGCGGCGGGACCTGGGGCGCGAGCCTGGCCCGATTCCCGGCCCTTCCCAGCGGGAGTTCACCCGATGTCGATCTTGCGCAACAGGTCGGGCTCCGACGACCCGACCGACGACGATGCGGCATCCCCCGTGCCCGCTGCTCAGCCCGGCCCCGCGGCGCCGGTCGCGTGATCGAGCGACCGGCACGGCAACGCGCCTGTCCGTCCCCGAGCAAGACACCCCCCAGACAAGCCTCGTCGTCTCGGGACATCCCTCAACGGGTACGGAGGTCCGCTGCCCAGGTCTGGGCATCCGAAGATCGGCTCCGACCATCACGATTGCAGCTCTGGCCCTCTCTCTTTCTCACGTCCAGTTGCGTGTTTCCCCGTTTCTCATTTCCCACGCCACATCGATCCGTGTACCTTCGCCCCCGGAGATACCTGGATGCCCGTCGTTTCCCTCAAATCCGCCCTCCCGCGCCGCCTCTCCAAGCTCGGCTCCGCCGACGCCGGCCTCGGCCTCCTGGTCATCCTCGTGGTCGGCCTGATGATCATCCCGCTGCCCACGTGGCTGCTGGACATCCTTCTCGCCACCAACATCTCCATGGGCGTCGCCATCCTGCTCGTCGTGCTGTTCGTCTCCGACGCCTTGCGGATCGCCACCTTCCCCACGCTGCTGCTGATTACCACGTTGTTCCGATTGGCACTCAACGTGTCGTCCACCCGCCTCATCCTGCTGCAGGCCAATGCCGGAGAGGTGATCTCGTCCTTCGGCAACTTCGTCGTCCGGGGCAACTACGTCGTAGGCGCCGTCGTCTTCCTCATCTTGACTATCATTCAGTTCGTCGTCATCGCCAAGGGCTCCGAGCGCGTGGCCGAGGTCGGCGCGCGCTTCGTGCTCGACGCCATGCCCGGCAAGCAGATGGCCATCGACGCGGAGCTGCGCTCCGGCGCAATCGACGGCAACGAGGCCAGGCGCCGTCGTCGCCAGCTCGCGCGCGAGTCGCAATTCTATGGCTCGATGGACGGCGCGATGAAGTTCGTCAAGGGCGACGTGATTGCCAGTCTGGTCATCACGGTCGTCAACATCCTGGGCGGTCTGGCGATCGGCGTGCTCCAAAGGGGGCTGACCGCGGAAGCGGCGCTCAAGAAGTACGGCCTGCTGACGATCGGCGACGGCCTGGTCACGCAGATCCCCGCGCTGGTGCTCGCCACGGCCGCAGGCATTGTGGTCACCCGCGTGGCGAGCGAGGACCCGGACACCTCGCTGGGCGAAGAGCTGTCCTCGCAGCTGTTCGGCACGCCCAAGGCCCTTCGCGTGGCTGGCATCTTCGTGCTGGTGCTCGCGCTCGTGCCAGGATTGCCCGGCATCCCCTTCGTGTTCATCGGCTCGCTCCTGCTGCTGGTCTCGCGCTTCCGCAGCCAGCAGCTGCGCGCGTCCGACCAGCTCCAGGCCGAGATCGCCGCGCCGGCCAAGAATCCCGCCCGAGGACGCAAGGGCCCCTCCTTCGTTCCCATGGTCACGCCCTGGTCCATCGACGTCAGCCACGACCTGGAGCCGCTGCTGGATGACGTGCGCCGCAGCGACGACGAGGTCGAGCGGGCGGGCCTGAGGTCGGCGGTGACGTCCATCCGCGAGCGACTCTTTGCGGAGCTGGGCGTTCCGCTGCCGCCGGCGGCCGTGCGCATTGCGCCGTCGTTGCCGTTGCGCACCGTGGTGGTGTCTCTGTTCGAAGTGCCTACGCGGGTGTTCGAGCTTGCGGCGGAGGAAAAGCCCGAGCAGTCGGTGGAGCGGGTTGGCGACGAGGCGTTCGGGGCGTTGCGCAGTCGGGCGGCGGACTTCCTCGGCATTGCGGAGACCCAGCTGCTGCTCGACGAGCTCGAGCAGATCCTGCCCACGCTGCCCAGGCAGGTGGTGCCCAAGCCCGTGCCGCTCAACCTGTTGGCCGACGTGTTGCGCAGGCTGGTGGAGGAAGGCGTGAGCGTGCGCGACATGCGTTCGGTGCTGGAGGCGCTGGCGATCGCGGCGCCCAACGATCGAGACCCGCTGTCGCTGGCCGAGTACGTGCGCTCCCACCTGCGCCGGGCCACCACCTGGAGGCTGACCCGCGGCGCGGGCTCGCTGTCGGTGTACCTGCTCGATCCCACCATCGAGGACACGGTGCGCTCGGCCGTGCAGCGCACGCCGTCGGGAAGCTTCCTGGCTCTGTCGCCCGCCGCGGCGCGCGACATCCTCGGTGCGTTGCGACGGGTCATGGCGGCTCAGCCGACGGTCAACGGAACGCCGGTGGTGCTGCTCACGCAGCCGGATATTCGTCGGTTCGTACGCAAGCTCACCGAAACGGAGCTGCCCGGTGTGGTGGTCGTGTCGTTTGCCGAGCTGCTGCCGGAGATAGCGCTGCGCCCGCTGGGGCGAGCGACGGTGGCCTCCGCGTAGGGCAGCGGCTCACATGCGCTGGCGCACCATCTTCTTTGGAACCGCGCCGGATTGCATGAGCATCTGACGCGCCTCCTTCTCGAGCAGCGGGTGGACGCGCTTCTGCACGAAGCCGGCGAGCAGCTGCACGTTGATGCCCTTGAGCTTGCGCAGGGCGTGCTTCATGCGCTTGGTGTCGCTCAGGGCCGCGGCGGCGAAGGCCCTCGCGCGGTACAGCTGGGGCTTGACCTCGTCGAGCTCGCCGCTCTCCGGATCGAACAGGTCGAGGGTCTCGTTGGCCTTCTTGGCTTGTCCGGAGCGAGCCCAGGCCTCGGCGATCACCGAAGCCAGCGCCGCGCGCGACTTGGTCTGCTCGTGACGCGTCAGATCGATGCCGTCGACCAGCGTGCGAGCGCGATCGATCTCGCCGAGCAGAAGATGAATCATGGCGCGCTGGCCGCGGGCCTCGTCGGCGATGGGAGCCATGACCTTGTCGAGGTTGATCTGCTCGAGCACCTCGAGGGCCTTGCGCGGGTCCTCGTGCATCAGCAGCTGCGACTTGGCGAACAGAGCCGCGGTGTCGCCCTTGCCGGCGCTGGGCTCCAGCTGCTCCATGGCCTTCTTGCGTCCTTCGGCCGAGGAGATGTCGGCCGAGCTCAGGATGCCGGCGACCTTCTTGCTCTTGTTCATGTAGTAGACGGCCCAGACCACCAGGCCGATGCCGGCCAGGGTCAGCACGCCGGCCACGATCAAGCCGATCGGGTGTCCGATCAGGATTACGACGATCCAGATGACGAGCAACGGGATGCCCAAGCGCACGCCCGTGCCCTTGAGCATCTTCTTGAGCTCGTCGGACGACTGTGCAGCGATCTTGGGAGTCGGCTGGGTTGGTTGCGACGGCTTGCTCACGGCAACTTTGTAGCTTTCGCGGAGCGGCCGGTGCAAGCGGTAGCTGCGACCCAGGCGAAAATGGCAGCAGGTTCGCGGCTTGGCGCGCGAGGTGACGGCCGGCGGAACGCCCGGGATCGAGCAGCAACGCAGCCGACGCGCGCGCAGGACCTCGAGCCGGTTGGCGTCGCATGGCGCGGACACGCGGCTCGAACCGCGGGTCAGAACAGGAGCGTGGCGGAAACGGTCAGAGGGTTGCGGCCCACCGCGAGCACTGGGTGCTGCGGCCCGGTGCCGCGCACGGCCAGATCGACTCCCCAGGCCAGACCGAGCCCAGCCGCGGTGCCGATGAGATCCCAGGCAAAATCGCGCCAGGAAGGATCTCCGTGCCCCATCGCATCCCAGGTTTCCTTGCCGATACCCGCGCCCAGGGCGAGCCCGCCTCCGAGCAGCAATGCCTGGTAACGCGCGTCGAAGGCCGCGGCGCCGAGCGTGTATCCGCCCGCCGAGAGGCTCGCCGACGCGGCGAAGTGAAGTGCCTTGTCCGGGCCCAACCAGGGGTCCGGATCGGCCGCCCACGACTGCTCGGACCAAAGCACGCAGCAGGCCACGACGAGCGACAGGAGCGAGCCGCGCGCGATGCGGCCGCGTCGATGGGACATCACGCGGACGAAGCTCGCACGAACGAGCGCGTGCGAGCAAGCACGCAGACCGGCGGCCTGGTGCGTGAGGTCAGCCCGCGAGCGCGGCCAAGCGCTGCACGGTCACGAACGGATCGCCCGCGCCCTCGGGGCGGTGCTCGAGGGCCTCGATGCAGCGCTGAAGCACCACGGGGTCCGATGTGGATTGCGGTGGAGCGGCGTGCGGTTCTTGTGCGTTGGGGGCAGCGTGTGCTGCGGACAGCGATTGCTCCACGGCCTGGTGCGAGGCCGGCCGGTGCGCGCAGAACCCGTGCAACAATGGGCAGCATGACGGCTTCGAGACGGACCTCGATTGCGGAGGGGGAGTCTGTGCCCCGTGCAGCGATGGCCGGGCGTGCCTGGCCGCGTCGGACTGCTCGAGCGCGGTTTGCGTCTCCGGGGTCTGCGGGCTGCCCCTATGCAGCAACGGCGTGCGCGATCAGGACGAGAGCGACGTCGATTGCGGCGGGTCGATCTGTCGGCCGTGCCTTGCCGGCCGCGTGTGCGCGCTGGACACGGATTGTCTGAGCGGACGATGCGAAGGAGGGGTGTGCGGCAGGATAGTGCAAATCACCGATCCGAGCGGGACGACGAGCTACGGGGTAGATGCGACGGAGGTGAGGCAAGGCTCGTACGCGGCATTCCTGGCGGCGTCGGGCGGCAACACGGCAGGGCAATCGTCATACTGTTCGTGGAACAGCAGCTTCCAGCCCCAGATTTCGGGCGGTGGTTGCACGAGCAGCACGTACACTCCGAGCCAGACGCCGGAGCTGCCGGTCGTCTGCGTGGACTGGTGCGACGCCGCGGCCTACTGCGCGTGGGCGGGAATGCGGTTGTGCGGAGCGATGGGCGGCGGGGCCACGCCTTTCAGCGCATTCGGTCAGGCCTCCCAGAGCCAATGGCAGAATGCATGCTCGGAGCAGGGAAGCGTGAGCTATCCCTACGGCGACGCGCTCGAGCCATTGGCCTGCAATGCTGCGGAGTTCGGGGCCGGCCGGTCCGTGCCGGTGGCCGAAGCCAACGGGTGCCACGGGGCGGCGGCGGGATTCTCGTGCCTGCGAGATCTGTCCGGCAACGTGTGGGAATGGGAGGACTGCTGCTCGAAGTACAAGACCTACGGCATCGGCTCGCTGACCGTCTTTGGCGTACACCGTTCATCCGCGAATGCGTAGCAGTTGCGTTGTAGGACAAACCGCGACGGCGGCGGCCCTGGGTCTTGCGGCGCCGAGGTGAGAGAGCCTTGGACGCGTCGTCGTGTCGCGATCGGCCAGGAATCGGATGCGTCGGGTGGATGGAGGCGCTACACTGCTCTCGACCCGCTGTGACGATCGTCCGAAGTCTGGAAGCACGTTCTCTCCGTTTCGATGCGCGCGTCACGCGGACTGACATCAGAATGAAGGAAGTGAGAGAGCGCCGGAAGTCGGTTGACGCGGCGCGAGGCTTGCGGTGCGAGCGCCGACGGCGACGGGCCGCAAGCGCAGACGAGCTTTGGTGATTGGAGATGCCCCCGGATCAGATGGCAGAGAAGAAGTCGGTTCTGGCGTCCACTTCGGAGAACGCTGCGTTCTCGGTCGAGGTGGGGCAGGTGCTGGTCGGCAAGTATCGGGTGGACAAGATCCTCGGCAAGGGCGGCATGGGCGTGGTGGTCTCCGCCATGCACTTGCAACTGCAGGAGCGGGTCGCCCTGAAGTTCCTGCTGCCGTCGGTCGGGCGCAGCGAGGAGTTCACGGCCAGGTTCCTTCGAGAGGCGAAGGTCTCTGCCAAGCTCCGCAACGAGCACGCCGTCAAGGTTTCGGACGTTGGAGTGCTCGACAATGGCGCGCCCTACATGGTGATGGAGTACCTGGAGGGCAAGGATCTGAACAAGATCCTGCGGCACGAAGCGCCCCTGGAGGTGGCCCGGGCCTTGGATTACATCATCCAGGCGTGCGAAGGCCTGGCCGAGGCCCACGCCATCGGCGTCGTCCACCGGGATCTCAAGCCGTCGAATCTGTTCGTCACGCGGCGTCGCGACGGAACGGACCTGGTCAAGGTGCTGGACTTCGGCATCTCGAAGGCGCACCTGCTGGACTCCGCGGACATGGACGACCTGACGGCGGCAGGCACGATGATGGGCTCGCCCAAGTACATGTCGCCCGAGCAGCTCACGGACACCGCCCGCGTCGACGAGCGCGCGGACGTCTGGTCGCTGGCGGTGATGCTCTACGAGATGCTGACGGGCACGCCGCCGTTCGTGGCCGAGACGCATGCATTGACGTGCATGAAGGTGCTCGGACCCAACGCGCCCGAGCCGATTCGTTCGCGGCGCGACGACGTGTCGCCGGAGCTGGAGGACGCGATCCTGCATGCGCTCGACCGCGATCTGTCGTGCCGTACGCGCAACGTGGCGGAGTTCGCCGAGGAGGTGCTTGACGCCTCGCGCAGCGTGGTGCCCGACACGCTTTGGGTGAGCTTGGAGCGAATTCGCGGCACGCTCGACTCGCGCGATCACCCGGACGGAGTGCCGCTGAGCGCGACCAGCAGCCAGCGTCTGCCCGCGATCGGCTACAAGGGCCCGCGCTCGCCGCTGTCCTCGTCCTCGGGCTCGGTGTCCACGGGAGCCGAGCCCGCTCCTGAGCGCCGTAGGCGAAGCGTGTTGCTGGCGGCCATGCTGGGCGGCTTGCTGGTACTCGGTGGGGCGCTGTTTCTCGGCCTTCGCCACCGCGCTCCCGAACCCGCTGAGACGGCCGCATCATCGGCCTCGGCATCCACTGCGGGCTTCAACGATTCCGGGGCCGCGGAACCCACCGCTGCCGCCAGTGCGGTCGCGGCGCCGGCCACGTCGCTCGAAGCCGCGGCCGAGACGTCGTCCGCTACCGACACGGCCACGGCGGAGCCTGCGCGCACTGCCCACGCGACACCTGCGCGGTGGGTGCCGCGTGTGCCGCCGCCGCCCCGGCCGGCCGAGAGCGCCGCGCCGCCCGCGCCGCGCCCGCCGCCGACCAAGCCGTTCGACCCGTTGTCCGAACGGCAATAGCGCCAGCTCGGCACAGCACGGCCAGCGGCCTCGCGCGCCGCGGCGCGAAAGGAACCGCGTGCTTCACGGCCATCCGGACGGGCGCGGTTGACGCCGCGAGCGCCAGGGGCCATGCCGAGAGCGTCGGGTTGGGCCGCTGGTTGCGCCGCCCTCCGACCCGGAGGCATGGCAGCCGTGAAGAGAGCATTGGGCATCCTCGTGTGGGTCGCCGTCGCGCTAGCCGGCGCCACGTCGTACGCCGTCGTATCGGTGTATCGCGCTGAGCACTTGAACGCGGCCTGGATCCTGACCGCAGCGTTGTGCACCTACGCGATCGGCTATCGCTTCTATTCGAAGTGGATTGCTGCGCGGCTCATGGCCCTGGACGACCGTCGCGCCACCCCGTGCGAAGCGCACGAGGACGGGCGCGACTTCGTCAAGACCAACAAGTGGATCGTCTTCGGGCATCACTTCGCGGCCATCAGCGGGCCCGGGCCGCTGGTGGGTCCGGTGCTCGCCGCGCAGTTCGGCTACCTCCCGGGCACGCTGTGGATCCTCATCGGCGCGGTGCTCGGCGGCGCCGTGCAGGACTTCATGATCCTGTTCGCGTCGATGCGTCGCGACGGCAAGTCCCTCGGCGAGATGGTCCGCGAGGAAATTGGCTCGTTTGCAGGCACGATCGCGCTGGTGGCGATCGTCTCCATCATGATCATCCTCATCGCCGTGCTCGGGCTGGTCGTGGTCAAGGCGCTGGCGCACAGCCCCTGGGGCACCTTCACGATCGCGTCCACCATTCCGATCGCGATGTTCATGGGCCTGTACCTTCGATTCCTGCGTCCCGGCCGGGTGCTCGAGGTGACGGCCTTCGGCGTGGTGCTGCTGTTGTTGGCGGTGTGGGGAGGCAAGTTCTTCCACGAGGTGCCCGCGCTGTCCCGCGTCCTGACGCTGCAGCCCACCACGCTCGCCTGGGCCATCATCGTCTACGGCCTGGCCGCGTCGATCCTGCCCGTGTGGCTGTTGCTGGCGCCGCGCGACTACCTGTCGACGTTCATGAAGCTGGGCACGATCTCGGCGCTCGCGGTGGGCATCCTGCTGATCCTGCCGCCGATGAACCTGCCCCCGCTCACGCGGTTCATCGACGGAACCGGCCCCGTGTTCGCGGGGAATGTCTTCCCCTTCTGCTTCATCACGATCGCCTGTGGCGCCATCAGCGGCTTTCACTCGCTGATTTCGTCGGGCACCACGCCCAAGATCATCACGCGCGAGAGCCACGCGCGCCCCGTGGGCTACGGCAGCATGCTGCTCGAGTCGTTCGTGGCCATCATGGCCATGATAGCCGCCGCCACGCTCGATCCAGGCGTGTACTTTGCCATCAACAGTCCGCCCGCCGTGGTCGGCGCCACACCCGCCGCCGCGGTCGACACCATCACCGGATGGGGATTCCCTCTGACCGTGGACACGATGAGCAGGCTCGCGACGGACCTGGGCGAGTCGTCGATGTTCAACCGGGCGGGCGGAGCTCCGACCTTGGCGGCGGGCATGGCCCATCTGTTTTCCAGGCTGCTCGGCGGCAAGGAGCTGATGGCCCTCTGGTACCACTTCGCCATCATGTTCGAGGCGCTCTTCATCCTGACCACGGTCGACGCGGGCACCCGGGTTGGGCGCTTCCTGATCCAGGCGTTCCTCGGCCAGGTCTGGAAGCCTTTGGGCAACACGCGCTCCTGGGGCGCTAATGTCCTGGCGAGCGTGCTGCTCGTGGGCGGATGGGGCTACTTCATGTACCAGGGCGTGGTGGACCCCTTGGGCGGAGTCAACAGCCTCTGGCCCTTGTTCGGTATCGCCAACCAGCTGCTGGCCGTCATTGCGCTGTGCCTCGCCACGACCGTGCTCATCAAGATGGGGCACAAGAAAAAGGTTTGGCTCACGCTGCTGCCCATGGCGTGGGTGACGACGGTGACGTTCACCGCCGGCTGGCAGAAGATCTTCCACGCCGATCCCCACATCGGCTTCCTATCGGGCGCCGCGAAGATGGCCGAGGGGATCGCCAGCGGGGCCATCGCGGCCGAGAACGTGGCCGCGGCCACGCGCACCATCACCAACCTGCGCATCGACGCGCTGGTCGCCGGGTTGTACTTGGTGCTGGTGGGCGCAATCGTGGTGACCTCGGCGTGGCGCTGGGTTGGCCTGTGGACCGGACGAAGCCCGCTCGATCTCAAGGAGACCGAGCCGGTGTGGCTATCGGCCGAGGCAGTGGCTCCGAGCCCGGCGCCGTTCGGGCTCAAGTGGCTCGGCGGCTTGTTCGTCCTGGCGCTCGCCATGATTCGCCACCTCGCCGGGCAGACTGAGCCGCAACCGGCGCCGACCTCGTCGTGCTGCGAGCACGACCCGGCGGCTTCGGGCCACGCCAGCGACCCGCACGACGCCGGACGCGCCTGGGCCGAGCGCGAAGAACGCCGGTTCCGCAACCCACGCTGCTGCTGAGACGTCGGGCGAACGGCTCAGCCCAAGCCCGCCTCGGCCTCCGCGCCGGTCACCTCCGGAAGGCCGATCGAGCCGTCGCGGCTCCGAAGCTCGCTGCCTACGACAAGCGGCACGATCTCGGGAACGCGTTTGGGCAGGGCGGTCTGCGGGACGAACTGCCGCCAATCCGAGGCGACGCGTCCGAACCATTGCTCGACGCAGGCGAACAGCTCCGCCGGATCGTCGACCAACGGCAGGGGGGACAAGGCCTCTGCGGTCGCGACCTCGTCGACCTCGAACTGCCGCGACTGGCTGTCGCGGCGGATGACGAACGTGGTGGCCGGGCTCGCCAACAGCGCTACATCGATGGCAGCACGGTCGAGCGCTGGAATGAGAGCGCACAGCGCTTCCTCGACTTGCGAGGGCTCCTGCCAGCCGTGCGGCTCTACCTGCACGACGAGACGCGGGCGGTGCGAGCGAGGGTCGACGGCATACAGGGAACGCGTGGGCAACGGCATGAGACTCTCCCAACGGGGGAAAAAGGCGACATGGGTAACTGCCTCACGCCGAGGTGCGGCGCAAGCAGCTTCGAGCATTCGAGCACGAGCAGCGGCGATTTCCCCAGCCGGCTCGGACGTGACACCGCGCCGATCAACACCCGTATGCGACGATCAAACGCAGTCACCGCCGTCGAGATCGCAGTTGCCCATGCGGCATGCTGTGGGCCCAACGACTTGCGTGATCGCGGGCGCTGGGCTATCCCCCGGTCGTGTTCCCGCTGCTCGCCTCTCATGCCGTCCGGTCCGGATGGATCCACGGGATCGTGTCCGCCGCGTTCGATCCGGTCTGGAACCTCGAGCATCAGGGCCTAATCTGGGGCGGCATCTTCGTGGTGCTCTTCATCTCCGGCCTGGGGCTGCCGCTGCCGGAGGACATCCCGCTGAGCATCGCCGGCTTCACCACGTTCAAGCAGTCCAACGACCAGTTCGTCTTCCTGCACTACCTGGCGGCCTTCCTGTTCGTCGTCATCCCGATTCTGTCCGGCGATCTGGTCGCCTACCACATGGGCAAGAAGTTCGGATTCGGCATCCGCGACCGGTTCAAGTTCTTGCGCACGGCGCTGTCGTCGCGCCGCATTGCCCGCGTGCAGCATTGGTTCGACAAGTACGGCGCGTTCAGCGTGTTCATGGGACGACAGGTCGCGGGCGTCCGGTTCGTCACCTTCTTCACGGCCGGGACGATGCGGGTTCCCCTGCCCAAGTTCGTTCTGTTCGACTTCCTGGGCTGCATGGTCAGCGTGCCGGCCTGGCTGACCCTCGGCACCCTGGCGTCGAGCTACGGCCAACGTTGGCTCCACGTTGCGATGCGACGGGTCGGTGCCGGGTTCCTGTTCGGCTCGATCGCCGTGTTCGTGGTGTTCCTGATCGTCATCAAGGTTCGCAGCCTTCGAAGCCGACCGAGCATCACGCCGGGCTCCTCGTCCTAGCAGGCTGACGGCCGCGTGTGCGTGACACCGGGCCGCTACTTGCGGAACCGCGTCGCGCGCTCGGGAATCCGTCGCGCGCGCTGCTCGAGCAGCCGGTCGATCACGGCCAGCTCCTCGGCGCTCAGCACCCAGCCGGCGGCCCCGACGGTCTGTTCGATCTGCGACGGGCGCCGCGCGCCCACGATCGCGCTGGTGACCTCCGGGCGACGCAGCACCCACGCGATGGCCAGCTCGGCGACGCTCTTTGCGTGCCCTGCCGCGATGGGCCTGAGCTGTTCGACCAGCTCGAGGGTTGCACCGAGCGCGGGCTCCAGGAACTCCGGATCGCGCAGCCGCCAGTCGCCGTCGGCGAGGCGGGCGCGGTCGAACGAGCCCGTCAGCAAGCCCGATTGCATCGGGCTGTAGGCCACCACGCCGATGCCGTGCGCGGCGCAGTACGCCAGGCTCGCCCCCTCCACTTCGCGTCGGATCATCGAATAGGGAGGCTGCAGCGAAGCGATCGGGCGCACCGCCTGGGCTCGCTTCATCTGGTTTACGTTGAAGTTCGACACTCCGCCGTAACGCACCTTGCCCTCGTCGATCAGACGGCCCAGCTCCTCCCAGCCTTCCTCGATGCGGGGCTCGTCGTTCGGCCAATGGATCTGGTACAGGTCGACGTGATCGGTTTGCAGGCGACGCAAGCTGGCCTCGCACTCCCGGCGAACGCTTTCCCGCGCCAGGCTGCTGGATATCTCGCCCCGGTCGTTCCAGATCAACGAGCACTTGGTGGCGATCAGGACCTGGTCGCGGCGTCCCGACAGCGCACGGGCCACCAACTCCTCGCTGTGGCCCAGGCCGTAAACCGCGGCCGTGTCGACCCAATTCACACCCAGGTCGAGCGCCCGGCGGATGGCATCGACGGCTTCCCGATCGTCTTGCGGTCCCCAACCGAAGCGCCAGTTGCCCCCACCGATCGCCCACGCGCCGAAGCCGATGACCGTGAGTTCCAGCCCGGTGTTCCCCAGCTTTCGTCGTTCCATGGCAGCGGGCCGAGCGTAGC
The DNA here is from genome assembly GCA_021847645.1 of Myxococcales bacterium. Lineage (GTDB taxonomy): Bacteria > Myxococcota_A > Polyangia > Polyangiales > Polyangiaceae > JAJZQG01. The sequence goes on along the minus strand of JAJZQG010000060.1, from coordinate 11,217 downwards.
ACGTGTGCGGTGACGACGGTCGGCGCAGGACCGAGGGCGCCGCTGTTCGACTCCGATGGTGCGCCTTTCGAGGCCTTGGGCTATGCTCGCCCGGCTCGAAGGGACCGGGGTGCGGCGTGTGCGTCCTCCCGGCCGATGGCCTTTCGAGCGCGAGGAATCGAGATGCGAATTGCCACGCTCCTGCCCGTTGCCGATCGGCCCGCGAGCCGCGCCTACGCGCTGTGGGGGGCCGCGGCGCGGGATCTCTCCGCTGCCTTGTCGTCGCGAGGTTTCGACGTCACCTCCGTCTCGGTCCAGGACCCGCGCGCCGGCAGCCCCATTTTCCGGCACGGTCTCGGCACGGTCGACGACTCGCTGCGCGTGGCCCAGCTGTACCGGCGAGCCAACGACTTCGACCTCGTCCACGACATGCTCGGCTACCCGGCGCTGAGCTACGCGTCGTTCGTGGCCACGCCGGTGCTGTCCACCGTGTGGATGGAGATGTGGCAAGCCGCGAGCGCCGTCTACCACGACCTCAACCAGCGCGTGTTCTACTTCGCCCCCGGCGATCGCGATCGCAGCACCGGCCTGCTGTACTCGGCCACCATCCCCTGGGCCCTCGACCCCGCCAGCATCTCCCCCGCTGCGGCCCACGACGACTCCCTGGTATTCGCCGGCGACGTCGATGCCGACGGCGACGTGCTCTCCGCCCTCGAGCTCGCGAGCCGCGTGGAGCGTCCCCTGGTCCTCGTCGGTGGCGTCCCCGAATCCCCATTCTTCCGCGAGCAGCTCCTGCCTCGCATCGACGGACAGCGCGTGCTCTGGATCGAGGACGCGGCCTCGCCCGAGGCGCATCAGGCTGTGCGTCGCGCGTCCGCGCTCGTGCACGCGGGCTCCTGCGACGGCATGCAGCAGCTGGTGCTGCTCGACGCGGCGCTCGGCGGCACCCCGGTGATTGCGATCGGCGAGATCGATCGTCCCTGTTGGTTGCGCGACGGCCTGACAGGCGTGATGTGCAGGACGGTCGACGAGGCGGTCGGCGCGGTCGGACGCGTGCACGAGTGGAACCACGCGGCCTGTCGCGACACGGTCGCGGCCGAACGGCCGTTCGACGCGTTCGTGGAGGCGGTGACCGGGCTGTACGCCCGCATCGTCGAGCAGCAGAAGCGCGAGGACCACCGGCCGTGGGGCTACTACCAGGTGCTGGCCGACGAGCCCGACCACAAGGTCAAGCGGATCGTGGTGTACCCGGGAAAGCGTTTGAGCCTGCAGCGTCATGCGCGGCGCTACGAGCACTGGTACCTGCTCGACGGCGAGGCCGCGGTGGTGATCGATGAAGAGGAAATCCGGGTCCTGCGCGGCCAATCGATCGAGATCCCCAAGGGCTGCTGGCACCGCATCCGCAACCCGGGCTCGCAGAACCTGACGCTGATCGAAGTGCAGACCGGCGACTACTTCGGCGAAGACGACATCGAGCGCAAGGAAGACGACTTCGGGCGCAGCTGAGGCAGCCTGGTCGGAGGTCTGTCCGGCGTCGCTCAGCACTTGTCGTGCCGTGAACAGTGCTGCACCGATGGGCTTGACGATCGAGTAACCATCGGTTAGTAACCAGTAGTTACTCACCGTCGGTTACCTCGCATGAACGACCTCGCTCCCTCCCGTCGACGCAAAGACCTCGACCGCGAACGCGAACGTCGCGTCGAGTTGCTCGACGCCGCACGCGCCTTGTTCTTCCAGCACGGCTATCGCGGCACCACCATGCAGCAGATCGCCAGCCGGGCGGGATACAGCAAGCGCACCGTCTACCTCGATTACCTGCACAAGGACGAGCTGTTCATCAGCGTCTGTGCCGAGGGCCTCGAGCTGCTGCTCGGGATCCTGCAGCGCATTCCGGTCGATCAGCTCGACACCGAGGTCTGCATCGAGCGCTTCCCCGACGCGCTCATCGGCTTTTCGCGCGAGCATGCCGAGTACTTCAGAATGATCTTCAGCGAGGCCACGCCCGCGATCATGGCGGCTTGCTCCGAGCCCTTGCGGCAGCGCGTGGCGGCGCTCGAGCGGGCGTGCCTGGGCACCGTGGTCACGCTGGTCGAGCGCGCGATGCGCGAGGGCAAGATTCGCCAGGTCGATCCATGGGAGACCGCCGGGGTGTTCGTGGGAGCCTCGACCGGGATCATTCTTCTTACGATGGGGGGAAGCCAGACGTTGTTTACGCGCGAGCGGCTCGAGTCGTTGTCGCGCCAGGCCGTGCAGACACTGTGGCGCGGCGTTCGGCGGGAGCCTGACACTCCAACGCAACAGTAGGTGGCAATCATGGGGGGGAACGAGGCGAATCCGCGTGCCGTGCCGGTCTCAGACATGCGCGGTGGCGTCGCGCCGACCGACCCAGCCGGCCGCGAGCCATCGCTGCGCGCGCGGTTCGAAGGCATGCTGCGCCCTGTCGTCGACACGCCAATCAACTCCCACGTTCACCGCTGGAAGGCGTCGGGGCGCCCGGTCATCGGCTACTTCTGTCCCTACGTGCCTCCGGAGCTCATCCTGGCGGCCGGCGCGCTGCCGCTTCGCTTGCGTGCGCCCGGCTCCACCGACTCGAGCGACGCCGACGCCTTCCTCAGCGGGCGTCTGTGCACCTACGTACGGCACGTGATGAACGCGGTGCTCGGAGGCGCATTCGAGGTGCTCGACGGGGTGGTGGGAACCAACTCCTGCGACCACGTGCGCCGGGCTCATGACTTGTTCGCGAGCAAGACCAACGTGGCATTCCGCGGCTTCGTGTCGGTACCGCGCAACGTGCGCGAGTCGCTGTTCCCCTACTATCTCGCCGAGCTCGAGAAGCTGCGGCGCGGCCTGTCCGACTACACCGGCAGGCCGGTCACCGACGATTCCCTTCGCGAGGCAATCGTTGCGAGGGGCGCCGTGCGAGCGCGTCTGCTCGAGGTGCAGCGCGCCCAACGCGACGAGCCGCCCCGCCTCAGCGGCGCCGAGTCCATCGCCCTTCATGTCGCCTCCCAGGTCATGCCGCCCGCGGACTTCGTCGCTCTCGCCGATTCCCTGCTAGCGGAGCTCGACGTGGAACGCGTCGCGCTGCCGCCGCCCCGCGCGCGCCTGCTGCTCATCGGCGCCGAGCTCGACGACCCGCACTTCGTGCAGGTGCTCGAGTCCCAGGGTGCCCTGGTGGTCGGCGATCTACTCTGTTTCGGAGCGCGCTCGCTTCCGCTGCCCATTGACGTCGAGGGGCCTTCGCCGCTCGAAGCCATAGCCCGCGCGACGTTCTTCCGCCCGTCTTGTGCGCGCATGATCGGCGGCTTCGACGATCGCTTTGCCGCCATCCAATCGGCGATGTCCGAAGCGCGCGCCGACGGCGTGATCTTCCAGCGCCTGATGTTCTGCGACCCGAGCGGCGCCGACGTCCACAACCTGCTGCACCGTGCAGGCTCGCCCGGCGCTCCTCCCTTGCTCGTGCTGTCCCGCGAGTACGGCGTAGTCGCCACGGGCCAGGTGCGCACTCGCGTGCAAGCCTTTGTCGAGAAGCTCGAGATCGCTCGCGCCCGAAACCGGGCAGGGAGCGCTGCATGAAGACTCGTCGCGACTTTCTGCAGTCCCCTCCCTGGCGTGCCCTCATCGACACCATCCCCGTGCTGCAGCGCTTCTGCGCGGGGGATCCGAGCGGCCATGGGATGTCCGCGCTGCTTCGGAGCGCGCGCGGATATGTCGACGCCGCCATCGCCCAGGCCGAACGCGGCGGGCCGTTCGTCTGGTACAACCTCGGATTCAACCCCGAGCTCGTCTACGCCCTGGGCGACGTTTGCCCGCTGACCATCGAGGGGCTCGGCGTGATGAACAACCTGCTGGGCGGCATCGATCACACCCTCGGGATGATCGACACGGCCCAGGGCAGGGGCGTACCCGCGGACTGCTGCTCCGCGGACAAGCTCGCCATCGGCGCGATCCACCAGGGGTGCTATCCGCCGCCCGCGTGCACCATCGGCATCAACACGCCCTGTGATGCCCAGGTGCTCGCCACCCAGGCCATGGCCGAGCTGACCGGCGCGCCATTCTTCGTCATCGACGTTCCCTATTATCGGGACGACTCGACGATTCGCCACGTTGCCGCCCAGCTGGCGGACGCGTGCCGCTTCCTGGAGAAGCACACGGGGCGCCGCCTGGACTGGGACCGGCTGCGCCACGTCTGCGAGCTGTCGAACCAGACCACCGAAACGATCTGGGACTGGCTCGAGTGGCGCAAGAGCGTGCCGCTGGCGCAGTCGAGCAAGCTGGTGGCCTTCACGCTGGTCATCCAGGTGCTGTTCGCCGGCTCGCAGGACGGCCTGGACCTGGCGAAGGCATTGCTGCGCGAAGCGCGGGAGCGCACCCAGCGCCAGGAGCGCTTCTTCGAAGAGCGCGCACGCGCGATCTGGTACCAGGACCCTATCTGGACCGACATGCAGATCTACGACTGGCTCGAACGCGATCTGGGGCTCACCGTGCCGGTCGACGTCTTCGGCTTCTACGCGCAAGTGGGACTCATCGACACCCGTACGCCCGAGTCGATGCTCTACGGATTGGCACGCAAGCTCGTGGACTGCCATCCCATGGGCCGGCAGTTCCGCAGCGACTTCGACGTGTACCTGAGGGACTTCTTGCACATGCACGAGGCTTGGCGGGCGGACTGCGGCATCTTCGCCGGGCACATCGCCTGCAAGCATGCCTGGGGCGGTATCGGGCTGTTCAAGGAGGCGTGCCGCCGCGCCGACATCCCGCTTCTTGTCTTCGAGTTCGACATGTTCGACCCCAGGGTCACGCCCTACGACGATATCTACTTCGAGGTCGCACGCTTCATCGACGAGGTGGTCGTGCCGCGCAGGCGCCGCAAGGGCGCAGCCTGACAGGAGGGAACCGCATGCTGGTGGCAGGCGTGGACATCGGATCGACCAGCTCCAAGGTCGTCGTGCTCGACGATACGCGCCTGCTCGCCAGCGTGGTCGGCGACAGCTCGACGAATCCCTCGCGCACCGCCCGGGCCCTGTTCGACCGCGCCCTGTCCGGCGCTGGCGTGCCGGAAGATGCCGTCGCGTACGTGGTCGGCACCGGCTACGGCCGGACGCAGGTGCCCTTCGCCCACAAAAACGTTTCCGAGATTACCTGCCACGGACGAGGCGCGCACCACCTGCAGCCGTCGGTGCGCACGGTCATCGACATTGGCGGGCAGGACACGAAGGTCATCTGTGTGGACGCTGCCGGGCAGCTGCTCGACTTCGCGATGAACGACAAGTGCGCGGCGGGCACGGGACGGTTTCTCGAGGCCATGGCGCGATCGATGGGCGTGCCGGTCGCCGGTCTCGAGGAGGTTTACGACGCAAACGCCGAGCCCTGCGCCATCACGAGCATGTGCAGCGTCTTCGCCGAGAGCGAGGTCATCAATCTGGTCAACGACGGCGTGCCGATGCCCCGCATCGTCAAGGGGCTTCTCCTCTCCCTGGCCCAGCGTGTCAGCTCGCTCGCTACGCGCGCCGGCGTGGTGGCCGAGGTGGCCATGACCGGCGGCGTGGCGCGAAGCCGTGCGGTCCGTGACACCGTGGCAACACGCCTGCGGGTGCGCCTGGCCGATCTCGCCGGCTTCGATCCCCAGCGCGTCGGCGCTCTGGGGGCAGCGTTGGTGGCGCTGGACTTCGCCCGCGCCGAAGGACGAAGGGAATAGCGCTATGACGGCCACGCTGCCAGCGTCGCGATCGCGGCCCGGGGAGATGGGCGCCCTGATCGCCGAGCTGCGTGATTGGCTTCGGCCACTGCCCGCCGTCTCGCGCGCCATCCCGCGTCCCATGTCTTCCAGGCCGTCCGCGTCCGACTCCACCGTATCTACGAGCATGGTTCTCGCCTCCGACACCGCAGCAGAGCTGGGCCACCCACGGACCGAATCGGCGTGGTGCACCCTGCTTACGTGGGAAGCAGCACCCTCGCCCGACTGGCGTGTAACCGTCGTCGGCCCGGACGCGCCGGCTCTTCGGGCACAAGACAGACGACCCCTCGGAGTTGCGCTGATCCTCGGCTTCGCGCACGGCTTCGAGGCCGACCCGATCGTCGTCGACAGGCTTCCCTTCCTGCCTCTTGGGTTGCCCGGGGTGATGGTGCGCTCGGTGCCCGGCCGCACGTGGCTCCGCCTGGCCAGCGCGCAAGGTGGTTGCCCGAGCCTCTTCGCGGTCGGCGCGGCGTGGCTCGAAGGCTGCGCGCGACGGTTGGCCGGATTGGAGCAGGCCGAGATCCTGTTCGTCACCTCGTCGGAGCAGGACGTGCTCGCGCTCAGGCCGATTGGCGCGCAGGCGCGGCTGCTGGCCGGCGAGCACCGCAAGCTGGCGCTGACCTCGGGTGGTGATGTCGAATGCGTCGCGGAAAGCTGCGGCACGTGCGAGGACAAGCCCGTATGCGACGGATTGAAGGACATTCTTGCACGAAGGAGGCGTGCATGAGCACGCTGGCCGAAGCGGCGGACACGGTGGTGACCTTCTTCGAGGGGCTGGACGCGATGTCGCCATTGTTGCGGCTGCTGCTGGGCGACGGGCCTCTGAGCGTGGGATTGGACATCAGGGCCGAGGCGGTGCGCAGAATTGTCATCGATGCAACGGCGGACCGGGTTTGCGTGCGGCGGGGCGAGGGCGCGGCTCCAACGGCGGTGAGGGTCGCGGCGGACGCGCGCGTGTGGGGCGACGTGCTGTCGGGGCGTGTGGCGCCCGGGGCCGCGCACGGCCGGCGGCAGCTGCTGCTACGCGGCAGCGCGGCCGATCTCGCGCGGCTGATTGCCCTGCTCGAGATGGCTCCACCGTTGTTTCGCGACCACGAATCCCGTCGAGCTCACACCAGCGCGGAGGCGCACCTGATGACCACGAATCCACGGAGCGTGCGGTCCCTGCTCGCAGGGCCGCGGGCAGCCCTCGACCGTCTGGCCTCGAGCGGCCTGCACCGAGCCGCATTCTGGACCGGCTACTCGATCGGACGCTTGCGTCGCAGCGGCCTCGATCGCACAGCCTTGATGGATCTGCTTGCGTCTGCCGCTCGCGGCTGGGAGCGGGCGGAGCAGGCTCCGCGGCAGTCCGAAAGGGGGGACTCCGTGTCATGAACATCGCACGCAATGCGAGTGGGCGCCCCGGTCCGATCCTGGCGGTATGCGGGAAAGGGGGAGTCGGCAAGACCGCATTGACGGCACTGCTTTCCCGTGCCCTTCTCGACCGGGGCGTCGCGCCTCTGTTGCTCATCGACGCGGACCCGGTCGGTGGCCTTCGGTTCGCCCTGGAGAGAGCGACACGCGGAATCTGGCCGAGGTGCGTGCGCGGGTGATCGAATCCGCCCGCGGCGGCGTCGATGACAGGCAGTTCGTGGCCCAGCAGCTCGACTTCATGGTCGCCGAGGCCCTGATCGAGCGACCGGACCATGCCCTGCTCGCGATGGGGCGCAGCACCAGCCCCGGATGCTTCTGCTCGGTCAACAAGCTGCTTCGCGACTCCATCGACGTGCTCTGCGGCGCGTTTGCGATGACCCTGATCGACGCCGAGGCGGGGGTCGAGCAGATCAACAGGGAGGTCACGCGCCGCACGAGCGGCTTCGTGGTCGTGCTCGACGGTTCCGAAAGGGCTGCTCACACCCTGCGAACCATCCGAGCCATGGCGCCGACGGACCGCGTGGCCGCCGTGATGAACCGTCATGCCGGAGACGCGCTGGCGCCGTTGGAGCTCGAGCAGGTTCCGGTGCTGGGCGTGTTGCCCGAGGACGAGCTGCTGCGGCGGCAGGATCAGGCGGGCCGTTCGCTGTGGGACCTTCCGACCTCGGCGCGGAGCAGGCGCGCCGCGGACGCGATTGCCCATCAAGTGATTGAGCGTTGGGCGCAGCCTTCAGGAGCAAGCCATGCATGAGAGCAGGAAGACGGCCGACGCGGTGGTGGTCGGTTCGGGACCGGGGGGCGCGACGGTGGCGAGGGAACTCGCCAGGGCGGGCAAGGCGGTCGTGCTGTTGGAGAAAGGGCGCGACCACCGGTTGATTGGCAATCACTTCTCCGCGCTGCGATACGCTGACAAGTCAGGCCTGAGCTTCACCGAGGAAGGCCTCAACCTCGTACGCGCCCACATCACGGGCGGCTCGACGATCGTCTACTGCGGCAGCGCGGCTTCTCCGCCGGCATGGCTTCGCTCGAAGTACGGGATCGACCTCGACTCCTATGCAGCAAGGGTCGCCGAGGAGCTGCACGTCGCGCCCTTGCCCGACGAGGTCCTCGGGGAGGCGTCGCTGCGCATGCTGCACGCCGCCAACAGCCTTGGGCACAAGTTCGCGAAGATGCCCAAGTTCATCGACCCGTCTATCTGCAAGCGTCGTTGCGGCGGGACCTGCATGCTCGGGTGCCCGCACGGTGCCAAGTGGAGCGCGCGGGCATTCATCGACGACATGAAGGTGGCCGGGGGCGAGCTGGTCACCCGGGCCGACGTGCAGCACGTGATGATCGAGGACGGTGTGGCCGCCGGCGTATCCGCTATTACGCCGCAGGGGATGCTCGAGGTCAGGGCGCCGACGGTCGTGATTTCCGCGGGCGGGCTCGGCACGCCCTGTATTCTACAGCGATCGGGGCTTCACGAGGCGGGCGTGGGGATGTTTCTCGACCCGCTGGTGTTCGTCACGGGGGTGGCGAGGGGCCAGGGCACGGCGCTGGGCCCGCCGATGGCGATAGGCACCTACGAGCTGATCGACGAAGGCGTGTTGCTGTCGGACCTGATCGATCCGTGGGGGATGTGGTTGGTGATGACCGCGATGAGCAGGCCGGGCAGGCTGTTCGATTGGGTGCGCTATCGCAGCCAGCTGGGCCTGATGGTGAAGATAGGAGACGACCGCTGCGGGCACATCTCGATGGATGGCCGCGTTTCCAAACCACTGACTACGTCGGACCGGCAGAAGCTCAGCCGCGGCGCTTCCATCGCGCGCCGCATCCTGATCGAGGCGGGCTGTGATCCGAGGAGCATCGTTGTCGGGCCCGTGCGCGGGGCGCATCCCGGGGCGACCGCGCGCATCGGCGAGGTCGTCGACCAGAACCTGCAAACACGGATTCCGGGCCTGTATGTCTCGGATGCTTCGGTGTTGCCGGAGGCCCTCGATCGGCCTCTCGTTCTGACCATCATCTCGCTGGCGCGCCGGCTGTCCGACCATCTGCTCGGGCGCACGGCGAATTGACGGATACTGGCGGCGGGCCGCGCGCGCCGTCCCGGGCGCATGTGAGCCGCGTCAGATGGGTGATCATTCTATCAACGAGCCTTGCGGAGCCACGAGAACCGTGCGTAGGGTGCGCGTCCTGGGTTCATCGATTGGAGGGTCTCATGAATCGCACTCGCGTTCCCGTTATCGTGTCCGCTGTGCTTCTGTGCCTGCCTCTGGGCTGTGAGAAAGACAAGTCCGCCGAACCATCAGCCACTTCCGCAACCGCGCAGCCCATCGCGGCTTCGGCCGCCGCTGCCGCGCATTCCCGTGGGATGATGCGCCCGGGAATGGGATTCGACCGCCGCGCACTGGGGTGGTGGAATGACCCGGCCAGCATGCTGATGCACTCGGCGCTGCAGGATCCCACGCTGACCGACGAGCAACGCGACAAGATCGACGCGCTGCGAAAGACGTCCCCCGACGCGATGGGGGCCATGCCGGCGCCGATGGGCGAGTTCCGCAAGATGCTGTCCGACGCGGTGAAGGCCGGCAAGATTGACGAGAAGGCGTTTGAGCCGCAGCTCGCAGCGATGCAGAAGGCCGGTGAAGAAGCTCGTGCCGCTCGCGCCAAGCGTCTCGACGACCTGCATGCGATACTGACACCGGAGCAGCGCAAGACGGCTGCGGACATGATCCGCAAGCGCCTGGAAGCCGGCCTGCCGCCCATGGCTCCGCCGGCCGGCTCGTCGTCGGCGCCGATGGGTTCCGCAGGACCGCATCAGCATCCCATGCCGCCGCCCGGAGGCTCCGCGGGACCGCGCCCGGGGCCCATGGGGGCGGCAGGGCCGCAGCATCGCGGGCCGATGGAGGGCGCGATGAAGGAGCATCACTTTGCCGGTCCCCTCGGCTGGATGATGATGTCTCGGGGGCTGAACTTGACCGACGACCAGCAGAAGAAGGTCGACGCCCTCGAGCGGAAGGCCGAGAAGGCCATGCCGGCCAAGGAAAACCTCGCGGCGATGCGCGAGCAGTTCAAGACGAACATGCTCGCGCTGCTGGACGCGTTCGAGAAGGACACCTTCGACACATCCACGCTGGCCATCTTCAAGGCGCCCGAGAAGCCGGCAGGGGAATGGATGAAAGCACACTTGGAGATGCTGTCCTCGTTCGTGGCGATCCTGACCCAGGAGCAGCGCGACCAACTCGCCGAGCGGATAGCGAAGCCCGGCGACGAATGGAGGCGCATGGATCCAGGCGGTCCTCGCCCCGACTACTGGAGCTCCCACGAGGAAGACGAGCCCGGCAAGTAGGCCGCAGGATTGGCCGCTAGGAGCCTGTCGGGAAAACAATTTCGGCCCGGCGGAAGATGGGAACGGCCGCCGGCGCTCCCCGCACTTCCCGCGCTGCGCACGCGTGCCCGCCCACCTCGCGCCGGCTTGCTCCGCACTTTTCACGCCCTACCCCCACGTCCCACCCCCCACGTCCCACCCCCCACGTCCCACCCCCCACGCTTCACTTCCAACGCTTCCCACGCGCACGAGCACGAGCACGAGCACGAGCACGAGCACGAGCACGAGCACGCCCACGTCCCGCCGGGCGCGTGTGCATGGGTTGCTGCCTGGGCACGAGCGCGTGGTCAGGGCGGCCAAGATGGTTGGTCGGCGTGCGCGTGCGCGTTCGGGTGGAAGGTGGGGCGTGAGGCGTGGATTCGTGGGCGTCGAGACGCCGGAGAAAGCCTCGGCTGATGCAGGCTACTCCAGCGCGGAGGCCATCCACGACGAGCCCCTGGGCGGCATCGACCTGTAGGTGCCGCCGGAGCGAGCGACAGAAACACGAGCAAGCTCAATCGCAGCCCTCGCCCGCAAACCCAGCCGTATCAGCGGCGCAGCAGATGCGCAACAAGCTGTCGACGCCTGAAGGCAAGAACGTCTACCGAATGCGCAAAGCCACGGTCGAGCCTGTTTTCGGGCAGATCAAGGAAGCGATGGGCTTCCGACGGTTCTCCGTGCGCGGGGCCGACAACGCGGGCCACGAGTGGGACTTCGTCTGCGCCATGCACAATCTGCTCAA
>JAJZQG010000059.1:30285-39932 GCA_021847645.1 Myxococcales bacterium | reverse complement strand
TCAGATCGTAGGGGCCGTCGCCGAGCTTGCGCACGCCGTCGGTGTCGCGGATGACGTTGAACACGTCGGACCAGGCGATCTCGCCCGCGGGATTCCCCTCCGCATCGCGAACGTTGAATCCGAAGTCGATGTCAGGATTGGGTGTGCCGTCGGAGAGCTCGATTCGGAACATCTCCGCGAGGCGCTTTCGGATGCGGTCTCGCGTATCGCCGGGCGAAGCCCCCTGGCGCAGGAACACGCGCGCTTCGACATCGACGGAGCGGTAGACGGGATCCTGGACACTGACCTGGAACGTGAGCGTGCACGGGTAGACCTCGGTCACCTGCTTGAGCACGAGGTTCTTCAGGGCTGGCGTGGGTAGCCCGCCGCCCTTCGGAATCACGAACAGCACGCCGCTGTTCTCCTGGATCGTCGTGTCCTCGTTCGAGGTGAGCATGAGGGCGCGCGACACGCCCGGAACGCGGCGCGCATTGATCTCGAAGTCCTCGCGCGACACGGTGCGCGTGAGGGCGCGGAGGCTCTCGGGAGCCAGGAGCTTGGCCGAAGCGATGCTCTGGCGATCCGATCCGCCCTGCGCCGGTGCCGAGTTGGTGACCATCAACCGAACTGGGCGCCCATGGGCGTCGGCGAAGCTGCCCTCCACAACTACGAGCCGCCCGGCGTCGACATTGCCCGCTGCACCGCCCCCGGTCTTGTAGGTGACCGAAATTGTGCCCGATGGCGGCGCGCCATTCACGCCGTTGCCGAAGCGGATCATCGCCCGGTCGTTCTGGTCGACGAGCACGAGGAAATGTCGGTCGTTCGGGCCCGAGCCGAGCAGGCTATCGACCTCAACGTACGCCCCGTTGGACGCCGCGATCGCGGCAGAGCCATCGAGGTACGGAGTGCGGTCGAGCAACAGGTCGAGCCCGGCCAAGCCTCGAGAGTCGAAGAGCTGAGAGTGGGTCTCGGAATGCTCGACAATCGCCAAGGCAACCGGCGGCGAAGTCCCGGCCACGATCACCAGGGGCGCCAGGAGCTGGAAGCGCACGGGCTCGGTGACTTCCTGGGTCCGCACCACGGTCCCCGCCTGCAGCGCCACGTTGGCCGACGGCGGCGCTTGCAGCGAGAACTGGACCGTCGCCTTGGCAGCGCGCGCTCCCTGCAACCTGAAGCCAAGCATGCGCGCCAGGGCGATCACGTTCTTGCGTTGCGTCGCGGTGGCCAGGCGCGACTCCCGGGCCTGGGCGTCGAGGTAATACGTGATCACGTCGCCCACGAACGCGTACATTTCGAGCAGGATGTTGCCGAAGCCGGCAACCGCGAAATCGCTCCACTCGGGGAACACCGACTGCAGGAGGGCGATCAGCCGCTCGCGCAGGGCGTCGAAGTCCTTGTCGGTGTAATCGACGCTGGGCGGGAGCAAGGGCACGGCAGGGGCCTCCGGGGAGGCAGAGCACGCCGAAGGGCTGCCCGGGACAACCTACCGAGGCACAGGCTTCTCCCTCAGCCACGGACGCTCGATGCCGTAGTACGAGAGCGCCGAGGTCGAGAGCACGACTGCCACCCACAGCCCGATGCGGGGAATGGCGCCCCATCGAATCGGAAGCCCCGCGATGACCACCGCGAGCAGGCTGTGCCACAGGTACATGCCGTACGAGATCCTCCCCACGAAGCGAGCAACCGGATTGCCGAGCAGCGTCAGCGGCACGGGCCCCGAGGCAGCGGCCACCGCAACGATGACCGAGCAGGACAATCCAACAAGCGAATAGCCAACGACCACCCAGAGCAGCTCGAAGCGCGCGACCGGCCACGGACCCAAAGCCGCATACGTCACACCCCCGAGCAGCGCGACTGCCGGAACAAGCGCAAACCGCGCGAAGCGCAACACGAGGCTCCAACGCCGCGGGTTCTCGAAGAGCACCGCCAGCAGACACCCCATTGCGAGCACGTCCGCCCGGCAGAACGGAAGGACGTGAAAGGCGGCGTACCGATCGGAGTGATTGTACACGACCCATCGAGCCAACGGCGCGAGCAGGATCAGCGCTCCGCACACCCATACAATTCCGCGGCGCGCCCACCGAGTGACGAAGGGCCACGCGAAGTAGAACTGCTCCTCGACCGCGAGGCTCCACAGGATGCCGAATACCGGGAGTCCGTAGCCATTGGCCGCTATGTGCAGGTTGGTGGTGTGCGTGAGGTAGTTCAGCCACGGCTGGTCCTGCACAGCGAACGCGCCGCCGAGTCCGTACGCGGATGCCACCGCCAAGTACACGTAGAGCAGCGGCAGCGTTCGCGCGGCGCGACGGCGCCAGAACGAGAGCAGCGGCGCGCCCTTGAGGAGGATTCGCGTGATGAGGAACCCGCTCAGCACGAAGAACAGGTCGACCCCCCACCACCCAGCTTGCGACGCACGCCAGAAGGGGGACGAGGCGTCGACGTGAAACAAGATGCCGGCGTGCTGCCAGAGGACGAGCGAGATCGCGATTGCGCGGACGCCGTCGAGCGCGGGGAGTCTCGTCTGGGAGCTGCTGGGCATGGGAGCGTCTCGCGGACGCAGAGCCCAACGCCTTCGACGCGGGGACGCCGAACCTACGATTGCGGAAGGCTGATGCCGAGCGTTCGGATCGCAGCGTTCTTCGCCACCTTGAAGCGAACGGAGAGCGCGAGCGTGGGGCCGTCCCTCGAAACAGACACTTCGACAACCTCCGCCTCCGGCAGCCACTTCCGCAGCGCATCTCGAACGTACACGCGTGCGAGCTCCGCAAGGACGGCGTCGTTGTTCTGGTGCCGCAGGAGCTGAAGGGGCGTACCGAACGCCGTGCGCCAGGGCAGCTCCCCCGACGAGCGCGCCGTGGCGCCCTCGGTCGCAAGCAACTGCTCGACCTTAGACGCGAGCAATTCCTCTCCATCGCCGGACGCGAAGTCCCGCTTGCGGTCGCGGCGGAAGGGGGTGAGCACGCCGCTCATTTCATTGGTCCCGGCACCGCCGTACGCACGGCCTCGAGTGTCTTGATGAGCGCGTCGAAAGGCGGGATCGCCTTGTCGAGCGGGCGCCCAGCGAGGTTCTTGAGGTCCGGAACCTGCGGGCCCCCGATCAGCCCCATGAAGATGTTGATGATGCCGAGCAGCTTGCCGAGCGCGGCAAGGCTCTTGCCGACGTTCGCAGCCTCGGTCGCCACGTTCGCCTGCGCACACTGGCAGATCGCCATCAGGCCGGCGTCACCGAGGTTCTTCGCGCGGTCGATGGTGCCGAGGATCTGGAGGATCTGCGCCTGGAGGTACATTAGCTGGCTGCGGACCGTGCGCAGCGTCTCGATCGCGAGCGTGAGCAGGCGGCGGATCATCCTGGGCAGCACGACCCAGGGCAGCATGTTCAGCAGCTTATTCAGCGCCTTCGCCAGGTCGGGCAAGCACGCGGTCAGGATGCTGGGATCCGGCGGCGGGCCGAGTGCGTCGGGGATGGCTTTGACGCAATTGTAGATGGCCACGATCATGTCGATCATGTCGAAGAACGGCACCAGCGGCGTGAGCGCCGGCTGGATGATCTTCATCAGGTTCACGTCCGAGATCTCGATCGGACCGGGCATGACGAAGTCGAACGGGTCCGGGAATTCGGGCAGCTCTAAGCACAAGGTGGGTGTTATCTCGGACATCGCTTCACCTCGCGGGGATCCGGAATGATCTGTGGGCAGTCCCTGTTGATAACAACAGCGCTCCCGGCACGGTTGCCGTCGATGACGAGCGCCAAGGAGGACAGCCTGCATACTCGGCTCGTGAGACGCCGCCATCGTGCGACATACCTGCATTCAGCCCGGAAGGATCGCATCGATCGACTCGCAACGCGCCTGCTCGACGGCGGCTACCATCCCCACACGGTCGCGCAGCACATCTCAGAGTGGCTAAAATTCGCGGCAAGCTGCGATCGGAAGGGTGCGGCGTTGCCCAGCCACGTGCACGACCCGATTGTCGTGCGCTACCTGAGCGTGCGCGCCAAGCGCTGCCAGTGCGGCGCCCGCCATGTTCGCACTGCGCTGCGCATGCTGCTCGAGACCGACTTCGCGCTGGGCACCAAGGTGCTCCAACACCGCGAGACGACCGAGCTCTACGAGCGGGTGATGCCCAACTACCTCGAGCATCTGCGGAGTCATCGTGGGATTCGGCGGCCGCGCTCGCAGGAGCTCTACTTGCGCAAGCTTTTCCTGTGGCTGAATCGCGAGGGAGTCCACGAGCTCGACGAGCTGACGCCCAGGCATGCGCGCGACTTCCTTGGGACGCTGGCCCACCTGACGCGGGCCGCTCTCGCGGGAGTCTCATCCATCGTGAGATCCCTGTTCCGCTACTTGCACTCGCGGGGCTTGGTGGCCTCGGACCTGTCCGCCTGGGTCGAGATCCCCAAGACCTTCGGGGAGAAGAAGCCTCCGACTGTGCTGTCGTTCGAGCAGGTGCAGAAGCTGCTCGCAAGAGTCGACCGGACCCTCGATATCGGCAAGCGCGACTACGCGATGCTACTGCTCGCTGCCCGATACGGAATGCGACCGAGCGACATTCGCACGCTTCGGCTCGGCGACATCCAGTGGCGGGAGGCCCGGATCGCGTTCGTGCAGGAGAAGACTGGGCACGCGCTCGACCTCCCGCTCCTGCCCGACGTGCAGGAAGCGCTGATTGACTATCTGCAGCATGGGCGGCCGAAGTGCAACGTCCGCGAGGTGTTCGTTCGACACCGCACCCCCATTCAAGCGTTGGGGGTCGGAAACAACTGCTGGCAAACGATGGACCGCGCGATGAAGGCGGCCAAGATCCGTGCCTCCCACGGCGGGCTCTACGTCTTGCGGCATTCTGCTGCGACAAGGATGCTGAAAGTCGGCGTCGAGTACGAATCGATAGCCGCCGTCTTGGGTCACAGCGGCACTGGCACGATCCACAGGTACGCTCACGCCGACCTGGAGCTGCTCCGCACTGTCGCACTGACGGAAGCCGAGGTGCTCCCATGAGCAAGCTCATCGGCCCGATGGGGGAGCAGATCGCGAAGTTCATCGCCCACAAGCGGGCCCTCGGATACAGGTACGACGCCGAGTCGCGAGAGCTGGAATCATTCGCCCGGTTCGTTGGCAAGCAGGGTTCCACGCGCCTGACGGAGCCCCTGGTTCGCGAGTTCGTGCTCTCGAGGAAACCGAAGGCACGCTCCAACATGGTGTGTCTGCTCCGGCAGTTGGGCCGATTCCTGTCTGCAGAGGACGCCGCAACATTCGTGGCTCCGCGGCGATACATGGGTGTGACACGTGCGTCGAAGCCAGCGATCCGGGTATTCACCCGCGCGGAGATCCTGCTCCTCCTGCGAGCATTCTCCAGCCTGCCCGACGCGCCGCCGGGCTTCCATCGCGCCCTCGTGTACGGAGCGGCGCTTCGGACCTTGCTGTTCACGGGGTTGCGACGCGGCGAGCTATGCGCGCTTCGGGAATTCGACGTCGACCTGGACGCCGCGGTGCTGAGCATTCGCAAAGGCAAGTTCGGCAAACCGCGGACGGTTCCCATCTCCAAGGACCTTGCAGCGCGCCTCCGCGCGTACCGCAAAGAGCTCAACGCGCGCATTCCAGGACGCTCCGCCGCAGACGCCTTCTTCCCGGGCATGGATGGACGTGAGCCTTGTCGCGGCCACGTCCTGTACACGGCTTTCCGAGCCGCGCTAACTCTCGCCGGAATGGAGCACGGAGGCCGAGGAGAAGGGCCGAGGCTACACGACTTGCGGCACACCTTCGCGGTGATGCGGCTGCTCTCCTGGTACGAGCAGGACGCCTCGACACACGCGAAGCTCCCGCTGCTCTCGGCGTATCTCGGCCACATTGGGGTCGAGACCTCGCAGACGTACCTGCACATGACCGTCGAAATGGCCGGAGAAGTGACGCGTCGGTACGCCAGCCGTTTCGGGCACATGGTCACGGAAGGGCCGACCGCATGACCAACACCGTCGTGGTCCGCCCCTTTGCCACGCTCGTGACAGCGTTCTTCCGCGACCACCTGGCCGTCGAGCGCAACGCGAGCGGCCACACGATCCGCAGCTACAGGGACACGTTCCGATTCCTGCTGCGCTTCGTGATCGAGCGCAGGGGAATTCGGAGCACCGCCATCGAATGGGAAGACATCACGCCCGAGGTCGTCCTGGCGTTCCTGAAGCAGCTCGAGGAAGGGCGCGGGAATACCTGCCAGACCCGCAACATCCGATTCGCTGCGATTCGCTCCTTCTTCGGGTACGTCAACGTCGCGGAGCCGCCTCTCAGGGAGCTGGCTACGCGAATCCTGGGTATCCCGTTCAAGCGTGGTCGAGACAAGGTGCTCGGGTACCTGAGCGAAGAGGAGCTGTCGGCGATCCTCGCTGCCCCAAACCGACGGACGGACGCCGGGCGCAAAGACTACCTCGCTCTCGCGCTCCTCTACGACACTGGCGCGCGGGCACACGAGCTCGTCAGCGTCCGCCCCTGCGATCTCCGCCTTGATCGGATCCCTTGGGTGAAGCTGTTCGGCAAGGGCAAGAAGGAGCGCATCGTGCCGCTGACCCCGACCACGGCGAAGCTCGTGCGGGAAGCCGTCCTCGAACAGCGGCGCTCGTTCGACGACACCTCTCCGCTTGTGCGCAACCGTTTCGGACAGCCGCTGACCACCGCCGGTCTGGCGTACGTCGTCGAGAAGTACAGAGCTTCGGCGGCAAGCAAGGTTCCATCCCTTGCGCGCGAGGGAATCAGCCCACACACGTTCCGGCACACGAAGGCGATGCACCTCTTCGACGCCGGCGTCGCGCCGGTCACGATCAAGGACATCCTGGGCCACGCCAGCCTTCGCACCCTGGGGATCTACGTGCAGGCAAGCGTGGAGACGAAGCGCAAGGCTCTCGAGGCCGCCGGATCTCCAGTGCGAGCACTGCCTGCCAAGCCGCTGTCGAAGGGCCTCCTCGAATGGCTGGAGCATCTCTGATGTTATCCAGAACCGACCCCAACGCAGAGCCGAGAAAACAAGGGAGGAACACGCGATGTCCGAGATAACACCCACCTTGTGCTTAGAATTGTTATCGCGAGCTGGGGATAACAATTCCAGGCAGATGTCGAACGCCATCAGATAGCCTCCGCAACCGGGCGAACCACGCGGCCCGCGATGTTCACCTGGCAGGCTTCCAGCGAGATGCCGCCGGCCGCTCGGATGGTGATAGACGTCGTGGCCTGCAGGGTGACCGTGTTCGCCTCTGCGTTGAATTCGAGGTAATCGCCGGTCTTCTTGTTGGTCAGTTTGAGCTTCCGGGCGCCCTGGGTTTCGTCGAGCTCGATGCGGAAGGTCTCGGTGGCGAGCACGCGATTGTCGGGCGAATCCTTCCGGGCTTCCTCGGGCACCTCGGACTGGCCATCGGGCTTCCCCCAATGGGCTGCGAGGTAGTACGGCTGGTCGATGTCGCCCTGATTGAAGAACAGCGCGACCTCGGCGTTCTCCTCGGGCACGGCGAAGAACCCTCGATTCTTCGAGCCTCCGCCTACCGTCCCGAGCGGCCATGCCCAGCCGCTTCCGGGCTCGATCAGCCCCGGAACGCACACGCGCACGCGGCCGAGCTGTTCGGGGTCCTTGCGATCGACCACGTATCCCACGTACATCCCGAGCAGCCGGGTGTCGTGTTGACCCAGGTCGTCATCGAATTGCGGGTACATGCCTATTGCCCTCCGCTGCGCGGGCGCGCTTCGGGGTCGTTCGAGCGCCCGCTGTCGTCGCGGTACTCGACGTACGTGTCCCCGGTCTCCGGATTGACTCGCTCGATCTCGCGCCGCTTGCCCGGCACCTGGGGCGCGGCTGCATTGTGGTCGCCAGTCTGCGGCTTCGTTCGTTGCGAGCCTGCTCCCCCGCCGTGCCCAGGCTTCCCCTTGCCGTCGCGCTTGAGCTTCAGGTCCACCGTGTAGCCCGATGACGAGACGGAGTGCTTGGCCTCGGTCACGTAGTACTTGCCAGACAGGAGCGGCGAGATGCCGCGCACCTCTATCACCGTCTTGGCCGCGATCGTCGGGTCACCCACGACCTGCATCGTGAGCTTGATGGTCTCGCGCTCGGCTTTCACGAACCGGGAATCCGCCTCCCGCTGGGCAGCAGACTTCGTCGTCGCAGACGATGGGGCGACGTTCGCGGTGGCGTTGCGCTTGAGCAGGGTCGTGGTGCCATCGGTGGGGTTGACGACCTCGATCGTGTCGCCGAGCGTGGACCTCTTCGCCGTGTCGGCGTTCGACGACACCTCGTGCGTGGACTTCGCCTTTGGGTCGCGGCCCTTCACCGTGACGTTGCCAGCGCGCTTCGCGAGGTCCGAATCCGTATTGACCGAGATTACCTCCCCGCGGTCGGGGTCGGCGTACCACGTGAAGACGTGGGAAGGCGGCTTGTCCTGGCGACGCTTGTGGAAGTGCAGCCCGGTCCCGTCGACGAAGAACTGGTAGCCCTCCTTGGCTGCCAGCCGCGTCAGGAACCGCGCGTCGGTTTCCGCAGCCTGGTTGATGACGTCGATCGCGTCGGGCGTATCCTCGATATCGACGAACGCGCCTTCCCAGCCAGCCTCTTTCGCAACTTCGCGAACGACCTCGGAGCGGGTCTTCCCTTCCCAGCGCCGGCTCTTCGCCTGCTGGTTCATGAGCGTCGAGAGCGCCTGGCCCTCGAGCGTGAGCTGCTGGAAGCCCTTCATCGACTTGATGACCACGCGCCGCGGCGGCGACATGTTGCCGGGGTAGCCCCACGACACCTCGACGACCGCGCCGCCCATGAGTTCCTCGCGGTCGAACAGGGCGAGGTCGAAGTTGTCGAGCTGCAGCGAGAGCTTGTCGGCCTTGTCGTCGCAGTCCTCGAACGTCATCGAGAGCAGGCGCCCGCCCAGGTCGAGGGGCTCACCCGTGGTGGCTTTCTCGTCCTTGAAGAGCGTGAGGCGGACGCCGGGGGCGGAGCGATCGGTGGGCATTGGGGCTCGCCGAGGAGCAGAGCCTCGCCCGCACGCTGCTGGGACAAGCTTCTATCCCGCTTCCCTCCGCCTCGCCTCCGCCAGGATCACGTCCGTCAGTACCCGCGTCGACGGGATCACCACCTTCGTCCCCTCCTCGAGCGCGAGCGTCGGGTCGAGGATCGGGTCCGGCTGGAAGTCGGCGATCGCCCACCAGAAGCCGCACGCCCGCGGCAGCGGCGCGAAGTAGCGGCCCGCCAGTTCGAATAACGTCTCGCCGCCGACGACGCAGTGGACGCGATTGTCGGCAAACACGCGGTACCGGTAGGGCTCGCGCTCGGTCAGGAACCGGCGCCCCTCTTCGTCGAGCACACCCAGGCAGAAGCCATGGCGCGAGCCGGATTGCGGGGGCATCAGACCTCCTGCCTCCGCTCTTCGGACGTCACACGCACATCGAGGATCTCCTCGAACGTGACCGTCGCCGTGTACACCTGCACCTTCCCATCGGCCGCGAACTGCTTGTACTGGAATTCGAGGTCCGTCAGCACCGTCTCGATGGTGAGCACGTTCGGCCAGATGAACAACGTGCGCGGCGGCGCGGTTGCCGGCACGCCCTCGGTTCCCTTGGGGGGCACCGTCAATGCACGCAGGAACGCGCGGAACTCGAGAATGTCAGGCGTGGCGATCTGCTCCGAGGAGAAGAACCGGTCCAGGTAAG
>JAJZQG010000059.1:0-30275 GCA_021847645.1 Myxococcales bacterium | reverse complement strand
GGGAGCTGGCGGTTCCCCGTTGACTGGAACTGCAGCAGCTGGTGCGACAGCCCGGGCACGGTGACGCGGTTCCAGTTGATCTGGACCTTCTCCGAGAGCTGCGTCGGGTTGAAAAGGCACGTGATCGTCTCAGCGCTCTCCACGTTGACGAGCGAGCAGCGAGTCGGACGAGTTCCGGCGTACTCGATTCCCATCTCGGCCTCAGTACGCCGGCACGGGCGAGAAGCTGCGGTTGGCGGTGTCGGAGCCAGCCTTGTGGACGGCGCGCGCGACCGTCTGCCCGTCGATCTGCACGTTCACGACCACAGGCTGCGGAGGTGGGATGTTCTGCGTGACCGGAAGTGAGAATGCATTCGGCTGCACGGATGCCTGCAGCGGCACGGCGGCAGGAAGGGGCGTGGTCGCGGGGGGAGGCGCGGCAGGAGCGGGCTGCGCGGTGTTGGGCTTCACGGGCGTGAAGCTGAGCGACTCGACGCCGAAGTCCTTTGCCATCTCACGGTGCGTGTAGCCCTTGAAGTCCCGTATGGCGGACTGGATGCCTGTCGATGCGCCGAATAGCCCCGCGATCGAATCAACGACGCCGCCAATTGCTCCGGCGAGCTCTAGGACGGCGCCGATCACGGCGTCGATGACGCCGAACGCAACGAGCTTCATCCCGGTCCAGATATCCGTCCAAGAGCCGCTGAAGATGCCGCCGATGATGAACACCACGCCGGTGACGACGTCGGCCAAGCCGGAGAAGATGGCCATGACTGCGCCGATGACACCACTGACCACCGACACGGCGGATGAGATGATCGCGACGAAAAGCGCGATCACCCCGACGATGACCGCCACGGCGAACGCGATCGCGGTCCCCAGCGAGGTCCACGCGCTGCCGTTTTCGCGGGTCGCGCTGGCGTTCCCGGACAGGGCGTTGATCGACTCCGTGAGCTTGGCACCAAGCTGGGATACGGCGTTCGAGACCAGGTCGGCCGCAGGGCCCACCATATCCCACGCGTTAGCGACGCCGGTGGCAACCTGGACGACGCCCGTCATAACCTGGATGAGCAGGTCGAACACGACCGCAAGGTTCCGGCCCGTGGCTTCTCCCGCTACCCCGAACGCCCGGAACTTGTCGCCAGCGGTCGTTGCATCGTCGCGAGCGCTCAGGAATCCGAGCGAGACTCCGAGTTGCTCGATCGCTGCCACGAAGCGCTCGATGGTCGGCCGGGCAGCTTCGACGCCTGCGGAGAAGCCGGTGGCAATGCCGGACAGGAAGTTGGCGATTCGATTGCCCCAGAGGAACAGGTTGATCAGGAAGTCCTTCAGCCCGGCGTTCTCGGCCTTGTTCAGCTCTTCGCGCACTGCGCCGGAGAAGCCGCCCTGCTCGATGAGCTGCTTGAGTCCCTCGAAGAACAGCGAAACCTGTCCCCACATGCGCTGCGCGAACCCCGCAATTCCGCCAATGTTCTTCTGGAATGCGATGTAGAGCCCAGCGACCGCGAGCCCGATCGCGGCGACGATGGCGATCGCCGGAAGCATCACCATCAGGATTCCGCTGATCGTCACGCCCGCCGCCTTCAGCCCGATGATCAGCAGGGCGATTCCGGCCTTCGCTGCGATCGCCGCGCCGACCACGCTAAGGATGGCGCCAGCGCCGACGAAGAGCGCCGCGAAGCCCTTCTTCACCGACCCGGGCATCGCGCGCACGAACTTCAAGAACCCGTTGAGCGCGTCGATCACGACAGCGATGATCGGCTTGAACACCTGGGCGAAGGGTTCGCCGACGACGATCGCCAAGGTTTCCAACGACCCGCGCAGGAGCTGTTTCTGCCCCGCGAACGTGTCGAGCATCTTGTCGCGGAAGGCAGCGGCGGTCCCGCCCGCGTTCTCGAACTGCTGGCGGAGGTAGGCGATCGCGTCGGATCCTTTCAGCGTCGCCCCGGTGTTCGTCTTGATGCCGTTGGTGACCTGCGTGAGGATCGCCTGGACGCTTCCCAGCGCGTGCGCGCCGAACGTGTCGAGCAGGAACGCCGAGCGCTTCGCGTCGGTCATCTTGTCGAGCTCGGGCGCCATTTCGCCGAGGACGTCGAGGAAGCTGCGGAACTGCCCCTTGTTGTCAGTCACCGCGACGCCGATCCCCTTGAGCGCGGTCTGCGTCTTCGGGTCGGCCAGGCGCTCCATGGCGACGGCCAATCCCGTGGAAGCGCGCTCCACCGTGGGGATGATGTTCTTCACGAGGCCGAGAGAGATCAGCGTCTCGGACATCGACTGATGCAGCGCCTGGGCGCCGCGCGAAGAGATGCCGAGAGCAAGAGGCAGCTCCGAGGCGTTGAGCGCGAACACGTTCACGGCCTGGAGCATCCGGTCCACGGCCATGCTTGCGTCGTCAGCGGAGAGACCGAACGCCTTGAGTGCCTGCGAAGCGAGCCCGGCCGCTTGAGCAGGGCTAAGCTCCCCAAGGGAGCCGCCTGCCAGGTCCAGCACCGGGATGAGCAGCTTCATCGAGTCCTGGGCGTTGAAGCCTGCCTGCGCGAGCTCCTTCAGCCCGACGGTCGCCTCGGTCGGTGAGAACTGTGTCGCGATGCCGGCGTCGATGGCGGCGTCCTTGAGCTGCGCGAGCTCGTCTTTGGTAGCGCCCGACACCGCTGCCACCGCCGCGATCGCCTGCTCGAACTCGCCGGCCTTGTCAGCGAGCGCGAAGGCGCCGCCTACCATCGTGGCGCCTGCGGTCATCAGGCCCAGTCCGATGCCGAGCTGCCCGAACGCCGACGTGATGCTGTCGGTACCCAGGCCGACCTTCCGATCCAAGCTCATGAAGTGGCGCTCGAGCGACATCATCTTCGCCGACGCCAGGTCGTGCGCCGTGAAGACGAAGCCGAGGCCCATGTTGTTCATCATGGCTGGTCACCGTTTCTTGCGCGCCCGCTCAATCTCCTTGGCCTCGCGCGACCGCTGGTCGCCGATGCGCTCGATGAACCAGTCGCGGTCGGCCGTGGTCATGTCGAGCGCCTCGCCCATGCTCAGACCGAGCCCCGAGCCGCCGTGCTGGCGCCAGCACAGCTGGAACAGCGCCTCGCGCCAGGCGTCGGGGTCTACCGCCGGGAGGAGCCACTCGGGTCCCGCCTCCGTGCCGTCCGGGCCTTCCCGGGAAGGAAGAAGCTCTGGTCGAAAGGGAGCTGCACGTGCTGCCGTGCGAAGCACTCCGGGCACTCCACTTCGAGGGTCGTCTCGACGCCGCAGTCGACGCGATCGAACTCGTCCAGGAGGAAGTCGGCGTCGCGCATCGAGATGTCCTCGAGGAAGCGGCGCTTGTCCTTGTCGTCGATGCCCTCCACTTCGATGCAGCGGAAGCCGAGCATCGCGGAGAGCATGCGCTCGCCCGCGTTGCGCTTGATGGCAGGTAGCTTGCGCTCGTCGGCGCCGGTGAGCAGGCGGAACCACACGCGACGCCCCGCATCCGGCAGCTTCGTCTCGAAGCGGTTCCCGTCGAGGAACGCGGCGCGGCTAGCATCCGACAGGGGGCGCACGGGGAGCTGGCGCAGGTCGAGCTCCCAGTCGATGCGCGCGCGGCACCCTGCCTCGCTGCACGTGACCGAGAACGCGTACTCGGAACCGTAGGTCAGCGCGCGGATTTCGATCAGCGCGAAGAAGCGGTCGCCCTGTAGCACCTTGTCCCAGTCGATGGTCTTCCCGGCGAAGTTGTAGGGGCCGGCGTCGTGGGTCTCTTCCCAGCAGGCGCGGAGCAGTTCATCGACGACGCTTCCGGTCTTGGCGAGCTTGCGATCAGCCAGGAAGCGTTCCTCGCGGACCTTGAGGCCGCGGATCGAGCCGGTGAGGCCCGTGGGGCAGGTGATGATGTGGGGCATGCCGTCGCCTTTCGGAGGGTGGGGTTCCGAGGAGGGCAGATGTCGCCTGCGCTCGCAGTGGGACTTGTGCTGCTGCGAGTGAGAGGCGAACTCTGGTATCCTCGCGGCATGCCGATCAGGACCTACGCGCTCGTCGACGTGATTGGAGTCAAGGAAGCCCTTCGAAGGAACGACACGCGCCCACTAAGGGAGTTCTGGGCTACGACGGACGCGTGGACGAACGCGGGAGCAGGAGCGTTGGGCCCGCTGCCGTTACTCGGGCAACACGCAGAACAAGTCCCAAACGTGTCCGTGGTGACGTTCTCTGATTCGGCGCTCCTGTTCACTTCCCCGGAGCACGAACTGGCGGCGTTCTATCGGATTCTCGGTTCGCTGAAGGGGCGGCTCGAAGCGACGGTGGGTCACGTCTATTGCATCGTGAGTCGCGGAGACGAGATCGCTCATCATGAGATTCCGGCGCTCGGCGGAAATCTCATAGGAACCGATAATCGCCCGAACTACTTCAATGTTGCAGGCTCTGGAGCGGCATGGGTGAACCTGCATCTCGCAGACAAGGCGATTGGAAAGCACCGCGAATGGCATGCTCAGTATTCGCTCTATTGCGTAGGAGCTGCTTCCAAGCCTCCAGGAGTTGATGCGCGCGATCAGATCACCTTCCGCAGCTTTGATGATAACGACCAGTTGGTGTTGGCGCTCGCATAAATCGCCTACTGGATGAGCTCGAAAAAATCATAGGCGAGCGTCACCGACTCGATCACGTTCTCGTCCGCCTCGTTGTCCCACTCCCCCGCCACGAACTTCGTCGGCCACGCGCGTGACAAGCACCAGCGGCGCAGCGTCGTTCCGTCGCGGTCCTGCTGCACGATGTCGAGGTTGCGCTTGTAGTACGGGTCCGTGAGCCCGAGCCCGCTGGAGGTGACCACCACGTCCTGGAGCCAGTCGAACAGGTCGCGGTCCACGGTGGCGCCGCGCTCGAGCGTCACGTCCGCGAACGTCACGCGGCCAGGGCTCTTGTTCGGGATGAGCGAGCCGCCTTCGAAGTACTGCACGTTTGCGACCTCGACCGAGAGCTCGCTGCACTTCTGGAAACCTGCGTGCCCGACGTCGTCGATCTCGACGATGAACTTGAACTTCTTGTGGAAGCTGCGCGGGTTGCCGATGACTGCCATGACTCCTCCGATCAGCCGCCGGCCGCGGCGAGCTCCGCTTCGAGCGCGCGGGTATCCTGCGAGATACGCAGCACGATGAACTCCGCCGGCTTGTTGGTGGCGAGGCCCACGCGCGCGATGAGCTTGCCGGCGAACACCACGCTGGGCGTGTTGAGTTGGTCCGAAACGTCGACGAAGAACGCGGTCTTGGGCTCGCGCGTGCGGAACGCGCCGTTGTTCATCTGCGCGAGCAGGAACGCTGTGATGGTCCGGCGCACCGTGGCGCGCAGTCCTTCGGTGTTGTTCTTGTGGCGGGCGAACTGGAGCCCTTGCTTCAGGCTTCGTTCGATGAAGATCACCCCGCGGCGTTCGGCAACGTAGGGGAAGTTGCCGTCGCCCTTGAGGGTGCGAGAGCCGTCGATGAAGCGCGGCAGCCCAGGGCCGGTCGTGAGCGGGTTGATCCGCTTCGGATAGACCAGGTCGCGCTTGCGCTCTTCGAGCACCTCGTCGGTCTCGAAACCCAGCACGCCGAACATCCTGCCGGCGTCGATGCCAGCGGGCGGGTCGTAGATGCCGCCGGGGCGGGCCGCGTCGGTGCGCGCGTAGACGCCAGCGAGGATGCCCGACGGGGGCACCACGAGCTTGTCCTGTGATCCGAACACCGCCTTCGACGGGTTGAGCACCTTGACCCTGGGCCAGTACAGGGCGCCGAACTCGGACAGGTTCAGGAGCGCGGCCGTCGCCCCGACGTAGGCCACGATCTCGACCGCAGACATCCCCGCCGGGGGATCCAGCACGGCGAACACGGCTCCGTCACGATCGATCTCGCAGTAGCGCAGCATCGCGTTGTGCACGGCGGGGGACGCACGTCCCGGCACGAGGAGAAGCGCGATGTCCTGCACCTGGTCGAGCGCGTGCATACCCGTCTTGGCCGTGGGCGAGCCGATGAAGTCGTTGTCGTCGAGGCCCATCAAGCCGTCGTCGCCGCCGGCAAGCTGAACGGTTTGGATGGCCAGCGATGGGGAACCCTGCAGCAGTTGGTCGACGACGCAGATCAGGTTGGAGCCGGTCTTCGCGTCGTTGATGATGCGCTCGACGTAGCGCTCAACGCCGGGCGTCATCCGGATGTTCGGGAACACCTCGCGGTACACGCCGTCCTCGACGACGGCCAGGTCGAATGCCCCGACCTCGCCGGAGCTCGGCACCCGGACTTCGAGTTCGATGCTGTTCGCGTAACCTCCCGGGTCCTTCCCTTCGACGCGCAGCGCGTTGGCAGCCCCCGACGCAGCGCCCTGGTGGAGTGCCGTGTCGAGCCCGAAGCCTTGGGAAGTGGCAGCACGGACCTGGAGCTGTGCGTTCACCCCGGCCGCGATCGTGCGAATCTCGAGGAACCCGCCGGGGATGATCGAAACGAGCACGCCGGCGATCGCCGCCTCGGCTATCTGCTGTACTTCCAGCGCCGTGACAGCATGCACATCGCCGACGTTGCCGGTGCCCAGAGAGGGATTCACCGGGAAGCCGAGCACGGTATTCGCCGTGCCTCCCGTCACCTCGACCCGGCTGGTCGTCCCCTTCCGATCGCTGACGATCCGGACGGCGTTCCCGGAGACGATCGCCTTGCCGTCCTCGAGCTGCGAGTTGATCGCGGCAGCGACCTCCTTTGCGGTCGCCGTGGCGATGGTGACGAAATCGGCCGCTGCGAATGCCAAGGGCTGTGCAGGGCCGCCGTCGATTCGGACGGATAGCGTCTGGCCGTCCGCCAAAGCGAAAGGCCCGGCCGCCGACTCCACGTACGCCGGCCCGCCGTGGAACACCGCTTCCAAGTCCGCGCCGCCATTGACCGCAGCGACGAGCTTGTCTCCGTCTTCGACTCGGAATGGGGCGGGTGCGGTGCCAAGGACCGTCGCAGGGGTCGGAGCTCCGGGCGACGTGAGATAGCCAGACGCTCGAATCGCGGTGGCGGTTCCGGCCTCCGCGATCTCCGCGTGGTGGCACGTGCGCACGCACCACAGCTGGGTCCCGCCGTTCTCAAAGAAGCCCATCGCGCCAAGCGTCATGTCGGCCGTGAGCGTGAATCCCCCGTATCGAGTCTGGTACTCCTCGAACGAGGAGCACAGAACGGGAACACCGATCGGCCCGCGCTCAGCGATTCCCACGGCGGCAGCGACCGAGGTCGGGGCAGCGGTGATCCCTCGGACGCGCGGCTCCTCCTCCACGACTACGACTTTGGATGACAGCAGCTCTCCACTCATCGATTACCTCGCAGTCGGGAATTCACGGCGTCACCCCGTGGGCGCCGACATTCACCTCGGCGCCGGCATCCGACACTGCCTTGCCCAGGTCGAGGACCTGGCCCTCGTCGATGTCGAAGCCGTGGATGACGAGTCCCCACGTGAACGCGCGGACGTCGTCCTTGCCTTCGAGGTTCACGTGCAGCTCACCGAGGGGATCCATCTCCCAGCGTACAGAGCCCTTCGCGGGCTCGTCGGGGTCACGCAGCATCGCAAGCCAGCGATTCGTGTTCAGGAAGGTCGAGGTGGCGCCGATGAGGTTGAGCAGCTCGACGGCTCGGTCGGAAGCGCCAGTGATGCCGAATTCGAGGTCGACCGTGAGCGGAGGCCGTCGGCGTCGCAGCTCAGGGCCCGAGGGTCCGACGACCGCTTCCTCGAGCAGCTCGTTGGTTGAGAGCGCTCGATTCTCACGCAAGCGAGGACCGGACAGGACCAGCGACGGGAGCTTGGAGATCGCGACGACGTCCAGGCCGTCGAGGGGCGTGTCGTCGAAGTCGACGGCCACTGAGAGCGACACGTTCTCGATGACCTGGCGCTTGATCTCTCGCAGCAGCGTGCGGATGACGCGCGTGAGGTCCGCCTCCCGCACGATGCGAGGGCGCAGAAATCGATACGCCGAGGACAAGACCGCGAGCTCGCCGGGGACCAGCGCCCCGGCGGCATCGAGGTTCTGCAGGGCGATATCGACCGACGCTTCCGCGTGTGCTGGCGTCCTGATGATAGCGATCGACTGAGGCCCCTCATGCCTGACTGCCTCAACGACAGCGTCGGCCGAGCCGAACCGCACAGCCACCTTGCTCGCGAATCCCGTCCCGCGCAGGGTGACCAGGTCGCCGCCGCTGGTGGGGCCAGACGCAGGCTCGGGCGGGAGCAGCGTAGGAATCGCCACGGCCTACACCCGCAGCCCGATCGCACGGGCGATGCGCCCGAGAAAGCGCTTCTGCACGCCCTTCTTGAACGCCTCGAAGGCCGGACGCAGGAACGGGCGTGGCGGAATCTGGATCACGACCACGCCCTTGCCGCCGCCCGACGGCGACGGCTCGACGCCCGCCTTCTTGAGCAGAGCGAAAAGGAACCGACGCATCTTCGGTGTCATCGGCACCACGAAGGGCCCGGCGCCGAACTCATGGACTTCCGCGACATTCGCGAGCGATGAGCCACCCTTCCCGCGGGCCTTGCGGAGCACGCCGACAAAGACCTGGTCCTCGTCGCCCACGATCGTGATGGAGTTCCGCAGGTCGCCCCTCCGAATCAGCGCCTTGCTCCCGCCGAAGCCCGTGAGCTGCCGCGCAGCGATCGTCGTCGCGGCGAGCGGAGTGAACGCTTGACCGCCGGGGGCCTGCTTCGTGATGCCCTCGACGATCTCCTTCCGCAGCCCCTGCGCTTCCTGCTTGAGTGCTGTCGAGATTGCGCCCTTCAGACGGGCGCCGCCCCCGGCGAGGATTCGCCGCGCGAGCGCCCAGTCGCCCGTCCGAAGGACAGCCATGCTCAGCCCGCCTTCGCCCGGAGCTCCGGGACGTGCACGTTGAGCCAGTCGATTGCGGCGCGACTCGTGGGGTTGATGACGGCGCCGCGCTTCACGCTCTCGCCGGACATCCTGAGAATCGTCTCCGCGACCTGGATGTCAGCGTCGGTCACGCCGTAGCTCTTCAGCGACGAGGCCAGCTCGTGCGCTGAGACGAGCTGCCCCGTGCGCCAGAACTGCAGCTCCAGCTGACAGCGATAGGCCTCGGCCTCGAGCCTGGCCCTGCCAGCGGTCTTTGCCACGTACTGCCAGGCGAACTTGATCGGGCCAAGGTCGTCGTACTGCACGATGTGCTGGCACTCATGCGTGCAGACCATGATCTGCCCCCACAGGCTCCAGTCCGCGGTGGCCAGCCCGATCTCGAACGGGATGTAGATCCGGTGTCCGATCGTGGTCGCGTAGTGGCGCAGGAATGAGTCCTTGTCCACGATGCCCAAGCTGCCGAGCAGCGCGCCGACGAGCTGCATCTCGGAGGCGCTGCGCTTGTCGATCACCGAGCCGCCGTAGCGGTGGAGCATGTACTGCCAGAAATCGGAGACAACTCCGGGCGTGAGACCACTCATTGCGCACCTCCCTCCTCTCCAGCGTCCACTTCGACAGGCAGGCACGTGTGCCCCGAGCCGTCGTCGAGCGCCTGGCAGGTCCACGTTCCACCGCTCAGCGCGGCGACTTCGTCGCAGTTCATGATTTCGACCCACCGCTGGTCGCTGTCGCAGACCTGGGCGGTCTGACCCGAACACCGCGTGTCGTTTACGCGGCAGTGGTCCACTGGCTCGCAGGCACAGAGCGCGAGCGCACACATCGCAAGAAGCAGCTTCATCCAGACACTCCTCTCGGAGCTGCCGTCTCGCGATCATCAAAGGTCACGAGAAGCAGGTTGCGCCGCGGATGCGGCATGAAGAGGCCGAAGCCGATTGGCTTCGCCTCGGTCACGAACAGGCCCGGCGGAGTGCGCACCGCCTGCACCAATGCGCCGGTGACGTCGAAGACGCCTCCGAGGCGGTCGCCCACGCGGACGAGGGCATCGCCGGAGGCGCTGTCGACCAGGCCCAACCTCTCCAGGTCGGCGAAATGGAACACTAGCCGCAGGCGAGAGCGCGGCGAGTTGCCCGACGCATACTCCTGCAGCGCCTCGAAAGCTTCGGGCTCGACCTGGCAGGGAATGCGGACGGGAGGATGCTCCTTCCGCACGCGCTCGCCGATGCCGTCGTCGTTCGTGTCGACGAGCACTGGCTCCTTGAAGTCCGGGTCGTATCCGCTGGTCAGTGGACCTGCGCCATCCGGGTCTTCAACCGCGACGGCCCGCGTGTCGAGACGATGGAGCTCGGCCAGGAACGGGAAGATCAGCCTGCCTCGCATCAGGCAGCTCCGAGCCCAGGCGGCCGTCGATAGCGGGCGAGAATCAGGTCAATCTCAGGGTCGCCGGTGTACACCACGCCGATCGTGGGCAAGGCACCGAGCCGGTAGCTCTGGTCTCGCGTTCGCTCTTCCAACACGCGCCACTGCGACTTCGCCGCGGTATCGCCCGTGCCGAGTAGCGCGACGTTGCGCAGCGCGATCAGCATCGCAGCACGATGGATAGCGCTCGGGGTCTTCCCCGTCGGTGAGCCGTCCGGCTCCGTGTAGCCCCAGAGCCCGCTGGCGACGACGTTCCCTTCGCCCTTGGGGAATGTCCTCCGAAAGGGAATCGCGCACCCATTCTCGGGGTACGCCCACTTCTGCACCATCGTGAATCGTGGTGCGTCGAAACCAACAGCGACCGGTGCGCCGACAATCACAAGGTCGTCGGTCTGCAGGGACACCGGCGCGCCGCTGATGGTCAGGAAGTCGATGCGGATAGGCGGGTAGGAAGGCTCGATGGACGGCGTGCCTCGCCCGTCCATCCGTACAATCATCGACCGAGGTTCAAAGAACCAGCCGGTCACGCGGTCGATGAAGGCGCAAGCCTCAGCGAGCAGCGCAGCAAGCCGCTCGTCGCTCGCCACGGCGGGCGTGACGCCTTCATCGCGCATGTCGGCCACGGACGCGTACACGTCACCCTCGGTCCTTCCTCCCCTTGGCGTCGGCGCTGTTCGCCTTCGGAGGCTCCGCGAGCTGGGCCGTCGTCAGGACTCCTTCGTTGCGGGCCGGCGAGAGGCGAACGTCGTCGGTCGCGCTCTTGCGCACCTTCGACTCGACTTCCTCGCGAGTGTCCAGGGCCTTCGCTTCCTCGTCGGTGCACACGTCGAACGCGAGCGGCGAGTACTCGTCGTTGGCTACCTGGCGCACGCCGCGCAGGTAATCTGCCACCTGCTTCGTGACGCGGTGCCAGCCGCGCTCCTCGTGGATCTTCACACCCGCGTAGGTGAAGCGTCGCAGGACGTGGCCTATGCGCTGGTCATAAGGCTTCAGTCGAACAAGCATCGTCTCCATGCGACTGCCTCACAGCTGGATGTTGATCGCCTTGGCGGTGCCGTTCTCATCGGCGAACTTCACGTCGAAACGGAGCGTCGCCACGATGCGGAGCACGCCGGCAGACACGTCACGGAACGACTCGAGTCGGATCTGCCGCCAGATGCCGACGTGAACGTTCTTCGGGTTGCACAGCAGCGCGACCGTCTGGTTGTTCCCTGCTCCGAGATTGTCCGGGAACAGCGGGATGGGAGAGACGGGCACGCCCGAGTACAGGACCGGCGTGTCGTCCTCGAGGAACTTGTCGCCGCCGACCGTCGCGCGCTCGGCGAGGGTGTTCCGGTACTCGAGGTCGGCATCGACGCTCGTCAGGAACGACCACGACTTCTTGTCGCGCAGATACTCGGTGGGCAGCGACTTGAGCAGATCCCGCAGGATGTTCTTGGTGAGGGGACCGCCCGCGACGTCGACGACGTGCGATGTCGACTGCTTGAGCACGCCGTCGAGCACGGCCAGGAACGGGTCGGCGGAGGTCTTGTCGCCGTTGATGACGATTTCCTCCATGTCGCGACCGGCCGCTTCCGCGATCATCTCGAGGATGGTCTGACGGAGCTCGCCGCGCTCGATGTTGTCCTCGAGGACCTCGTCGGACAGGAACACCTCGGCCTTGAACAGCTGAGCGTCGAGCTCGAGGAACGACAGGTCCGGGCGGCTGCGCTCGTTCTGCGCGAGGGCGACGCCCTCCTTGCCGGGGCGCAGAATCCGGCTGCCGAACTTGATCTTCGACACTTGGTACTTGGGCGCGGGCATCGGGACAACGGTCGCCATCTGCATCAGCACGGACTGCTTGATCAGCAGCCGCATGAACTTCTGCGCCTGCGCGGGCAGCAGGATGCCGCCTCCTGCGGTCAGGTCGGCGATGGCGAGATCCGCCTTCTCAAGCAGCGTCCGATTCGACGTGTAGCTCATGGTTCTTCCTTCCTCAGCGGTCGTGGAAGGAGGTCGTCTTGTCGACGCTCTCCCGGTCCATCGGGCGGTTGAGATCGAGGGGCCAGCTCACTTCGTCCGTGCCCTGCCTCGCAGCGGAGCGTTCCGGAGCTTGCCGGCTATTGGGCAGTCCGACGCCCTTCTCGAGGCGTCCGAGGCGCTGCGACTGGTCCTTCATCGCGTCGGTCAGCGTCCGCAGGGACGACGCAACCGATGCAAGCTGCTTGCTCACGCCGTCCGGCTCGGCTGCGGCGGGAGCGGGCTGCTGCTCGCCGTTGGGCGCCGGAGCGGAGGGGGGCTCAGCGGCCGGCGTCGCTGGCGCCGCATCGGGGGCTGGTGCTGGCGGGGCGGCGTCATTCTTGGTCGCCGTGGACGCGAGCAGATCGGAGACCTGCGACAGCATCGTGCGCACGCCTTCCACCGCCGACGCGACGTCGCCGGAAGCGTCGGGCTCCGAAGGCTCGACGCCCGCGGCTGAAGCAAGCTGCCCGGCGACCTCGGACAGTTCCTCCGCGAGCTCGGCCACGATCGGGGTCGTGTCCGCATCACCCACCACCTGTCCGAGCTGCTCGATGGCGTTGGTGAGCGCCTCCAGCGCGGTCGTTGCGATGCCGAGTGCGTCCCCGATCGCCTTGCTCACCTGCTGGGCGCCATCCCGCTCGGGTGCGGGCGGTGCCGCTGGGGGCTTCGCGCCGGTCTTCTTGGTCTTGTCTGCCATGGATTCATCCCTCTTCACGACGAGAAATCGGTGCTTGTTCGCCGCGCGATCGACGAGGGAAACTTCCTCGACGACCATGTCGATGAGCCGGTGGACGCCAGCATTGGGATCCTCGGGGGCGCTCAAGCAGGAACCTCTGGAGCTGCAGAGTCGTTGGCGACGGGTTCGGGGACGCGCCGCGCAGACCCGCCGATTGAGAAGCCCGTGAGCGTCCCGTCCTTCACCTGGCCCCAAAGCTCGTCGGCGATGACGTGCACACCCAGGAGCCACGTGCCCTTCCGCACGGTCACGCCCGCGATGTCGAAGTCGACCGGGGCGAGGTAGCATTCGAGCACCTTCACCTGGTCGTTGACGCGCATTCGGTGCATCAGCCCCAGGCCGCCGAACTCCTCCATGAAGCGATGTGCGGCCTGGCGGATCTCGTCGGCGGAGTAGATGTCGCCCTGCGCATCCACGACCTCGGGCTCCAGCACGATGCCGAGCACGAAGCGCTCGTCGCCGGGGTCGAGCCCTTTGAGCAGCGCTGTGGTCTTCGCGAAGGATTCCCCCTTGGCGGCCGGCATGCGCTCAGCATCTTCGAGCATGCGTCTCGCCCGCGCCTGCAACCCCTCGAGCTCCTTGTCGGTCAGCCCGGGGATCTTGCTCTGCGAGATGCGGGCGATTGCGTTGCGGAGATGCGGGAGGTCGAGTTCCCCCTTTTCATCGCGCACGGGGAAGTGCCGGAGCGAGCGCGGAACGGTCTTGCCCGCCTCGTCCTTCTCGCCGCCGGGCTCGACGAACAGGAAGGCGTCGTCCGGCAATTCGTTGACAAACGCCGTTGACCACTGGGCCTTGTCGGTGGGCTCCGGCTCCGACTCGTCTGCTAGCTCGAATTCCTCGGCCTTGCGTACTGGGTAGTTGGCGCAGAACAGGCGCATAGCCTGCTTGGCACCACCGCGGCCGGAAGCTTCCCGGACCTTGAGCTTGAATACGTGGCCGACCTTCTTGAACGCCGCGACGTTCTCGGGCGAGTTGTTCAGCACCGCGATGAACTTGCCCTTGATGCCCTTCAAGACGCCTATGAACTCATCGAGGTCGATGACGGCGTCCTTGTCGAACCACTCGCCCGGGTAGGGCGGGTCGATGAAGAAGAACGTGTCGAGGCTGTCGAACTTGTTGATCGTCTTGCGGTAGTCCTGCTGCAGGATGGTGACGTCCCGCAGCCGCTCGGCGGCCTTCAGGTACTTCTCGGGGTTGGTCGTCGAGCCGAGGTGCTGGCGGGCGGGATGGGTGCCGTCCGGCCGGCAATCGCGTGCGTGCGTGCGCACGAACACGAGCTTGTAGAACCTCGCCAGGTCATCCTTCGGGACGAGGTCACGCGCCTTCTCGAACGTCTCCGGGGTGACCTGCCAATCGAACCGACGCGACAGCTGCTCGACCTGCTCGCGCGTCATCGCCTTGATAGATCGGTGCAGGAACACAACGTCCGAATCCCGATCAGCGATCACTTCCTTCTCGGAAGGCTCCTTCGCGTGCAGCAGCGCGGCTGCGCCCGCGAACGGCTCCACGTAGACCTTGTGCTCGGGGATCAGCGGGAGGAGGCGCTTGGCGTAGTGGAAGGACCCGCCGAAGGTGCCAAATGGCTGGGCCTTCTCCAACTCGCTGATCGGGGCTTCGTCACCGGACTGGCTGGATTCCGAAGTAGATTCGTCAGCTATTCCGACATCGGAATAGCTCGACACGGACGCGGACTCCTCGATGTCCCAGCCATCATCGCGAAGGCCTTCGAGGCTCTTTCGGGCAATGGTGTAGTTCGAGATGAGCAGTTGTGTGAGAATCGATGGGCCGCCGACTCCACGCATTGAACCAGTGCTCCGGCGCGTGCGGATCCGACGAATCTCGAAGCCGGCAGCTTTGACTCGCTTCGGCAGCTCCCCGCGAATGCCGTAGGTCACGAGGAACTTGCCGTCGAGCTTGCAGAGCAGGTCGCAGAACGCGGCTTCGTCGAAGGCATCCTCGCCGACGTCGACGTTGTAGCCGGCGTAGGGAGGGTCGAGGAAGTGGACCGTATCCTTGCCGTCGAACTTCTCGACAATCGGGCGGTAGTCGCCGCCGTAGATCTTCACCCCGCGCAGGCGCGGCGCGAACTGCTCGATGCGGTCGACCGTCTTCGCCTCGACGCCGCTCACCGACGGAGAGAAGCTCTTGCCGCGCATCTTGCCGTACGAAAAGTGGGTCAAGTAGAGAAAGCGGTGCAGCCAGCCAACGTCGTCGCGCGGGCTGGCGTCGATGAGGCTCTTGAACGTGGCCTCGTCGCCGATCCACTTCTTCTCCCGCAGCTTCGCGACGTCCTTCGGCTTGAGCTTCTGAATGAGCTTGTACGCGCGGGCGATCTCGGCGTCCGCGTCGTTGATCGCCTCGACCTCGCAGCGCTCCTTCGCGAAGAGCACCGCAGCGCTGCCGGCGAACGGCTCCACGTAGGTCTTGTGCGCGGGAAGCATCGCGACCAGGCGGTCGGCGATCCGCTTCTTGCCGGCTGGCGACCCCCAGATGGTCTTGCACACGGGCGCGGCGCCCTGGGCATCGAGCACCTCGTAGGCGCGTTCGAGCGCGCGCAGGACGGCGCTACCCACGGCGCGCCTCCGACGGTGCGAGGCCGGGCTTCGAGGACGGGGCTTGAGGTGTCTTCCTGCGCGGGATCACGCAGGGGGCAGAGGAGCGACGCGGTGGGAGGGGGACAGGGCGTCAGCCGGCGAGATGCTTCTGCACTTCCTCCATGCGCTTCAGGATCGTATCGCGCAGTTCCTTGACCTCCTCCACCTGCTCGGGCGTGAGTTCGGCGAAGTCGGCTTTGCGGAACACGAGCCGACCGGTGGTCTGATCGCGGAGGAGCTTCGCGCAGGAGGTGAGCACACGCACGACGGTCGGCGTGGGCTTGCGTCCCTGTGGGTTCTTCTTGCCCTTCGCACGCTCCTTGCGGACGAGCTCGCGCAGCTTCTGGACCGTGAGCTTCCCTTCGAGCACCTTCGCAGCCAGGTTCTCGGCCTTCTCCGGCGTGCTGATTCCCAGCAACTCGGTCTTGTGGCTCGGCGGCAGCTTGAGGATCGGTGACGAGCGTGGCAGGTGTTTCGTCATCACTGCCACGCCGATCGCGTTCGCGAGGAAGGTCCGGCTCACGGGCAGGTCCAGCGTCTCGCAGCGCTCCTCCAGGAGGCTGAGCGATGCGTGCTTGCTTGGCTTGAGCGATTGGTACAGCTCCGGCTTGCCCTCGTAGAAGGTGTCGAGCAGGTAGGTACCCACTTCCTCCAAGCCCTGCGCCACGGTGCGCGCGAGGATCTCGCGGATCTGTTTCGCAGCCTTGTCGACGAGTTTCTCGTCCTGCTTCGTCGCGCTCGTCGGCAGCTCTGGTTCCTGCTCGGCGACAACGATTGCCTCGGTCGGGGATTCTTCGGTTCTTCGTGCCACGTTGGCCTCCGTTTGAACGGAGGAAAGCATCGCACGGTCTTCTGCGCAACGGCGTAGTTGCAGAATACGAATCAAACGTCGGGCAGCGTTGTCGTCCGACAGAGGCCGTGGAATGGCGGGAATCCTATACCAGCGGGTGCGAGGTCTCGGTTCGACAGCGCTCGCGAAAATGCTCCGCGGTCATCACGCGCGCCGACGCCGGAACGCTCGACGACGGCCAGCACACTGCGCCCACCGTCGCGGTCCACCACGAGAGCGCGCTTCCCGTCTTCCCCCAAGCGCTCACGGACCCACGGACGGATCTGCTTGATTGCGGCAGGATCGTCCGACGACTCCATCCGATCGAGCATCTGCAGGGCGTCGCTGGTCTGGATGACCTTGCCGTCGAGGAACCGGCACGTGTCCGTAGTGTGCTCGTCCAGCACCGCCGAGAGCACAAAGCGTTCGATGCCAGCCTCGGCGTAGGACGATATCTGTGACAGGCTCCGCGATTCCCCCACGAAGGATGAGGCAATCACATCCCAGTACGACGAGGATCGCTGCACCATTGCCGCGTTCGCGGCGCGCGCCAGGTCGCCGGCAATCTCGTCGCGGCCGAGACCATCTTCGAGGCCCCGAGCGACGATGCGCTTTGCCTCGATACCGAACCAATCGAGCCGCCGGCCGTATTCGTCTCGCACGAACAGACTGTTGGCGCGGACCACGTACGCCACGGCTCGCCGATCCACGGCGTTGAAGTCGGCGGCTATTGCGAGGCCGCGCCGACGACCGTCCGAACGCGTAGCCGAGACCACGTCGGATGCAGCTCGCCCGAGAGGAACTCGAATCTGCTCATGCACGCCCTGCACGGCGCGGCCTGCATCGGCCAGCGCCCTAAGCACGAGCTGGCTTCGCTGAGCGGGTGTCATTGCGCGCCAGTCGACATCGAGCACGGCGACCGTCTGCCTCACGGCCTCCACCTCCGACTTGCGGGATAGCCTTCGGAGCAAGGCGGCAAGGCGCGATACGGCTGCATCGAAGCCGCGAGGCGTCGCCACATCGAAGGCCTTCTGCAGGGGGACGCCGAGGACGGCGAGGAGCTCATCGGCAGCGCAGCGGCCGTGCCGGATCAGGTCATCGGTAGCTGACGTTCCGCACACGGTCGTCCTCCTCGAGCGTGAGCTCGCCCGCCGCGAGATGGATCAGCACGTTGCAGAACACGCACCGCGCCGGCAGCGAGAACGTCACGCTCTCGTCGTCGGACTCCGTGATCGCCAGGTCATCCGCGCCGTTCAGCACAGCCGTGACGAATCCGCAGCGGGGGCAGCAGACGTGGTAGCCGACGATGCCACGATAGGTTCGGTCCTGCGGAACACGCCGCATGTCGCCACGCTCGATCAGACACGGCCGCTTGCTGGATACGACGGCCCTCACGGCGTGCCCCGAATGACGAGCGGCCCGCGGCTCATGCCCCTGACCTCGATTCCGGCGCCGGTCGGGCGGATCACGACATCGTGGCTTCCGCAGCACCGATCGCACACGGCGAACACGAGGAAACCGTTGCGCCAGAGCGTGATCGCCTCATCCAGCGGCGCCGGGTGCTTGCAGATCCGGCATTCGATGACCCCACGGTCGGCGTCGGCCTGCGCCTGGGCAACCCACGCCCGGTGGAGCGCGTCACGATCCATCGCTGTCCTCCTCGAACCACGAACGCCACTCACCAGACGGCACGATGAGCCGTTCCGGCTCCGGCCTGCGCATCTCGTCCCTCGCCATCTGCAGGCGTTCCCGCGATCGGCGTTCCTCCTCGGCGGCGAGCTCCTCGCGCAGTGCGAGGAGGCGTTTGGCCTGGTCTATGAGGGTCTCGCTTGGGGGCTTTGGACGCAGGTCTTCGACGCCGTTTTGAATTCCCGCGAGCGTCAGCGTGATGGGGCGCTTCGTCCAGTCAGCCCCGAGCTTCGCGAACTCCCGGTTGAAGATGTCGCTCGCGAGCACGCGACCTTCCTCGGGCGTGAGCACGCCGACCCGCACGAGCTTCTCGACCATGTTGGTCATGCGCTCGGGATCGCGGGTGACCGGCGTCTGGGAGCGGAAGCGCCAGAAGCGAATGCCCATGTCGGCGAGGAGCTTCCGGTTGACGATGAAGTCGAACTCGTCGCGCTCGGGCTGGAAGACCTGGTCCTCGGCGAACCGGAGCTGGGCGTCAGCCACAGCCCGGTTGAAGTCCCTGCTGTCGCCACGCAGCAGGCGTGGGAGCCGGAACGCGCTGCCCACCTTGTCGATGTTCCGCTCGTCGTACTGCTGGAAGAGGGCATCGTGCTGTTGGGCCTCGGTCAGCGGGCGCAACTCGATGCGGGCGCGGGCGGCGTCGTTGGCGCTCGTCGCCCCCTCGGCCTCGAGGATGAGCACCTTGTGGAAGTTGTTCTTTCCCTTGAGGTTCTCCTCGATAAAGCGCTCGATGCGCGGGACCGAGGCCTCGGACAGCTTCCCGCCCGACACGAGCAGGGCCAGCGGCGGAACGCTCTTGTTCTCGAAATACAGGTAGTTGACCTCCTCCATCTGACGAGAGCCCATCACGGCGAGCATGCCGCCGACCCATCGAGGGATGCCGTATGGCGATCGTGGGGACGGGATGGCGAAGTGGAGGATCTCGGTGGCTGGCGCGTCGTCCGGACCGCTGGCCCTCAGCGCATCGAGGCTGGAGAACGCCTCGCCGGTGGTCCGCGACACGAACCGCGGATCGCCGAAGGCCTTGAAGAACGTGCGCTGCGTGTACTGCACTTGGAGGAAGCGGCGCATCCGTTGCCGCGTCGTCACGCGTTCGAGCGTGACCGGCGAGATGCGCACGCTCTCCTCAACCGGCACCGGGTTCGCGTCGAGCGGCAGCAAGCGCATCGTGAACGACGGCACGTACACCAGCCGGGCCACCTCGCCCGCGGCGTTGCGCAGTACCTCCCAGTACGCGTTGCCGGTGACCTCAAGGTCCTGGCGCGTGCGACGACGCAGCTCGACGAACGAGTGGTCGAACGAGCAGAACTCGAAGAAGCTTGCGAGCCGCGCCCGCTCGGTGCGTGCGAGCTGGACCAGCTCCCGCCGTCGCTCCTTGATCTCGTCCGGGGTGGGCTCGAGCTCGGCCTCCGCGGGAAGCTCCCCGCGATCGCGCGCGGCCAGGCGCTCGAGGAAGATGCACTCGCCGACGCGCCGATCGGCGTCGTCCGCGTCGAAGTCGATCGCGGGGTCGAGCCGGTGGCCGAAGCCGTCGATGTTCGTGGCGTAGGCGTCGACGTTCTGGCGCAGCGAGTTCGAGTGCTCGAACAGGAGGCACAGCGCCTCCGGGTCGTAGGGCGGCTCCAGCGCGCCGAGCGAGGCGAACACGGCGCCGACCTCGCCGCCGGGGCGCGAGGCCTGGTCCGGTGTGCCGGAGCCGAGGATGAGAGCTTTGAGGACTGCTCCGTCCGGCGCACAAGAGTGGCCGGTCGCGTTGTTGGGCGAACTCGCTGTTGGGTTGTTCTCTGTCGGAAGAACCAGATCCCGCACGCCGGATCGCCTTTCTCGGGTCCGCCCGTATTCATCAGCCAGAGGGGTGCGTAGGCGTACAGGCAGATGTCGCACTCTGAGCAGAAGGGACACTCAGCACCGCGTGCGTTACGCGACGCCCCTGCCATAGCGGATGCTCTGCCGTTGGACCGGGAGTGGCCGCGTGTCTCGCAGCACTCCCACCACTCGAGGTAGGCTACGAATGGCTACGAATGGGCAGGAGCGCTCGATACGCCCTTCTGATCGTTCTTGTCCTTGGATTCCGACGATGCGAAACCTAGATACGTGAACACCAACAACGCGAGTATCCAGATTAGGATCACGACAGGGATCTTGCGCAGCCAGCCGTCCTCCACGACTTTGGAGTCCACAATCGCTACTCCCAGGGCAATTCCAATCATAGCGACCCACGCGACGAGTGGTCCGGCGATGTTGGACGGAGAGCTGCTCAAGAAGGCTCCCAAGCTGGTAATGAGCGCAACGAGAAGCGGCTGGGAGTAGTTGGCACAGAAGGCCTTTTCCGCGGATGCTGCGCCGCCAGCGCGCTGCTCAGCGACCTTCTTCAGGTCCCCCAATTCCTTCGCATAGGATGGGTCTTTCTCACATGCCCCCTCAAGACGCTGGCGTTGGCGCTCAACTCGTTCCGCTTGCCCGGCATATTGGGAGGCAGCCGTGACGATCCAGGACACCAGCCCGGCAGTCCACGCCCCGACGGGGACCCAAATCCAAGCAGAGCTCATCGGCGTACTCCTCCGCTTTCCACTACTCGCCGCACCTTGGCGTCGAGTTCGCGGCGTATCGCTCGCCACAGCCGGTGCGCCGATTGCCGTTCTGCCAAACCCTCGTCGAACCTGGATTCAAGAACCGCCGGGGTTACGATTGGTACGAAGAATCGCTCCACCAGGTCCTTGCCGAGAACGACCGTCGCGCGGCACAGCAGATGGAGCGAGTAGAGTCGATCAAGCAGTACTTGGCTCTCGCCCTGTAGCGCTTCAGAGGGGAAGTAGACGTACCGCTGCGTGCCGGGAGTCCCAGAGTAGTCGACAATGATCTCACCCGACAACGAGTCCTGGACGTCCCGAATGTTAGACGAAACCAGCCCGGGCTCGATCCACAGGGCCACCATGAACAATGCCTTGGCTGCGTTTTGCTCGATAGTGCCGGAAGGTAGCGCGCTCGGCGCGAACCGTAGCCCAACTTCAAGCGCCGCCTCCGGCCACTGTCGAGCCGGAAGTCCAAGCAGTCGCTGGCAAGTCGCGAGGAACTGTGGGGTGCTTGATTCGATCGCAGCGTGGCCGCCCAACGTCAATGCCGCCGTGCTCGCTTGATAGCTTCCCGCAGCCAGCTGAAGCTCGGCATGGAAAGACGTAGCCTCAAACGCAGTAGGCGGTGAGTTGTGGGCGACGATCCTGATTCGAGTTTGCTGCATCGAACGCAGCGTATCACGAGCTGTAGAGCGTCGGCACGCTTACCCGATCACCCGCATCCCGACCTCGATCCCCGCTCCACCCCGCCCACCCGCCCGCTCCCGCTGACATGCGAGCGCGATCGCCCAGAACCGGTCCGCATGCCCGCCGCGTGACGTGCGCTCCGCGTCGAAGGCAACCTTCCCCGACGGCAGCACGCGCTTCTTGATCGAGTGCACCTGCGCCACCACCTCGCGGTCCCGCGGCAGCACGACCTCGCGGCGTTGCAGCGTGATCTTGAAGTCCGTGGCCCAGCGCTCCTTCGCCTCGTTCGTGAAGTTCTCGGCAACGACCTGCGGGAAGTCGCGGGCGAGGTTCTCGGCGAGGTTCATCCCGATCCCGCTGCGGTCGATCGACAACCGCGCGACGGGGAGCACCTCGAGCAGCCGGCGCAGATCGGCCTCCTGCTCGGCGAAGGGAGCCTCCGCGTAGGTGCGCAGCAGGCGGCAGGTGAAGCGCCCGCTCGTCTCCTCGAACACTGCGAGCTCCGAGCGGTCGCGCGTGCGCCCGACGTCGAAGCCGGCGACGATGCGCCCCTCGGGTTCAGGGATGTCGGTGAAGTCGTCGGCGAGCACGAGTTCGTCGCTCGTGTTGGGCAATATCAAATCGTACGGGAAATAGCTGTAGCTCTCGTCGACGAAGCTGCATTCGAGCTCCTGCTGGAAGTCCTCGAGCGCGAGCGAGTCGAACTGCTCGACGATCGCGGGCTTGCCGAACACCGCCACGCGTTCCTCGGTGGTCATCGAGGGAGCCCCGGTAGCGGCGC
This sequence comes from Myxococcales bacterium, assembly GCA_021847645.1. Lineage (GTDB taxonomy): Bacteria > Myxococcota_A > Polyangia > Polyangiales > Polyangiaceae > JAJZQG01. The sequence continues at coordinate 8,172 of JAJZQG010000059.1, read as the reverse complement.
GCTTGGGGTCGACACAGAAGAACCGGCTCAGCCACCAGGGCACCTCCTGCCTGCGGTGGTGCGGGTACTTCCTGATCTCCTCGGTGGCGATCTCCCAGAAGATGCCGCGGCGCCCGAGCGGCGTGGAGCAGCCGGTAAGCTGACCGTTGCCGCGAAGGATGAGCGCGGTCGAGCCGCGGTATACCTCGCGGTCGGTGACGTAGTGCGCCAGCTCATCGAGATAGCAATCTCCGCGCTTCCCCCGCGGAGCCTTCGACGGGTTCGACAGAATGCGGGACAGGCGCTTGTGCGCGCCGTTTGACTCGAACGCGAGCTCGGTCTTCGAATCGACCACCAAGCGCTTCTGGTAGGCGAGCGGCAACTCCTCGTGGACCTGGCGCGCCGTGAGGATCTTCTCTTTGGCGTCCTCCAGATTGTAGCTCACGAACACTGCCGTGTGCTTCTCTCGCAGGTGGCACCTCGCGAGCGCCTCGAGGGCGAACACGAACGAGAAGCCCACTTGCCGGCTCTTGGTGATCCAGCGGAACCGGGAGCGATTGCGCAGGAAGGCGATTTGGTAGGGCTCGAGCGCGACGGGCTCATCATCGAAGGTGGCCAGACCACAGAGGAAGCCCCACTCCTCGGCGAGCCAGTCCGCGAACTCCTGCTCGGAGCGCTTCACCACGCCCAGCGTCATTGCCGCTTTCCCTTGCTCGTCGCGCCGGAAGAAGCCTGTATCGACGCATGAGCAACTACGCCGAATCCATCGCACGCCCCCCACGCACTCTCACCGAACGCGAGGTCGCCCTGCTGCTTCGAACCACCGGCGAGCACGCCGCGGGCTGGCGCGACCACGTGATCTTTAGCCTCGCCCTCGGCACCGGCCTGCGCGAGCACGAGCTCCTGGCCCTCGACATCGGCGACGTCTTCGACGCCGATGGCCGCGCCCGCCGCCACGTCGCCCTCCGAGTCTTCAAGCGCGCCACGGAAGACCCGGCGCCGCAGGAGGTCGTGCTCTCCGATACCGTGCGGGCCAAGCTCGAGAAGCTGCTCAAGCAGAAGCGAGCGGACGGGCATGGCATTGCGCCCGAGGATCCTCTGTTCGTCAGCCGCAAGCATCGCCGGCTCTCGACGCGCCAACTGCGCCATGCGTTCGCGGTCTGGCAGAAGCGGGCGGGCTTCGAGCGCCACTTCAACTTTCATTCGCTGAGGCATAGCGCGTGCTCGAATCTCTACCGCCGGACGCGCGACATCCGGCTTACACAGCGCTTCGCGCGGCACTGCTCGATCACGACGACCGGGATCTACACCCACCCGACCGACGAGGAGCTGGTCCGCTCGGTCCAGGAGCTGCCCTGCTGAGCGCCTGCGAGCCCACTTGCAGAATGAAACCGACCGACGCGAACCGAGCGGGCGCGCGCTGCGGTCGGTTTCCAGAACCAGACCCTTTCGAGATCGGCACCAGGCACCGAGGGCGGGGCTCCGTTGGCGCCGAAAATCTGACCACCCCCCACCCCGCTGTACCTTGTAGGCAAGGGCCGGCATCCTGCCCCACGCGGGCGGCGCCAGCCGCGGAAAGCGGCGGTTCGATGCCGCGCAAATGCGCCCCGCAGGCGGCGTGATGCTCGCGCATTCTACGGGGCCCGGGACCTCGAATGGCCGCTTTCGAGTAAAAGCGGCTATTCGCATTCGCCCTCCGGCTCGACCATCGGCGGAGGAGGAAGCGTGTCGGCCACCGCGTCCTCGGGAGAGAAGTCGGGCACAGTGGGTGGCCCGTGTTCTTCATCGGCCCAGGCACTGCGCTCAGCGGTGGCCGCAGTCCTCGCGTTTCCCGCAGGATTCGCATCACGGTCCGATGACGGTGAGCTCGAGGAGACTCGCGCAGTCTCCTGACAGTCACGAGGAAGAACACTTTCGCAGGCCACAGCACCAGGCCCAGGTCGGCGGCCGCCGTCGTCGCCAGCCCGCGGTGTTGCGCTGGGTTCCGCCAGAATTGGCCCGACGTGCGCGCGGCGTGGCTCGGGCGGGACGATGGTCGCCCGCGCCGCCTCGCCGCCTCGTGGGCCAGCCTGGCGCGCGGAACCGAGCACCGCCGCGGCCTGGTCGGGGTCGCCGAACCGACCGGCAAACCGAGCGGTCTGTTCCCCGGCGCCGTCCTCGATCGCGGGCGCGGGGGGGTGCGGGAGCATTTTTTCCGTGTCCCTTTCCTCGGGGAGGCTGTTCTCGACCTCACCGCGCTCCTCAGCAGACGTGTCGAGCGTGCGCATCATCCTTCGATGCCGCTCCTGCAGCGTCTCGAGCGACAGGGCCGCGTGAATCTCCTGGCGGGAATCGGCATTCCCAAGCACGAACTCCTTCAGCCTCACCATGGTGTTGAAATCCGCGGCGTTGTCGAAACGCACGCGATTCTCTGCGAGCGCGGTCTCGAAGCCGATGAGGTACGTGTCGATGATGCGCAGCTCGTCATCTTTCGAGACGGCGATCGCCTTGGCCCGCATCTCGACGAGCTTCTGCTCGGCCTTCACCTGGATGCGCGCCTGCGCTTCCTTGCGTCGCCGCTGCACGTTGTGGGACTTCGCGTACTCCGCAATAACGCTATTCGAGACTCCGTAGCGCTCTGCCAGCTCGCGGTAGCTCGGGTAGTACACGGTCGTGCCGTTGCCGTCCTCGCAGGGCACGACCTCGCCGAACACGAGGATCCGGTCGAGGTCCTCGTAGGGCACGCGCGGCCCCTCGCCCTTTCGAGGCCTGCCGCCGCGACCGCGGTCACCGAACATCAACGACTCCTCGCTGCCCACCACTCGCGCAGCAGGTCGAGGAAGTCCTCGAGGTGCATCGCAATGAAGGCCTGCTCCTTGTCATCCTTGCACACCGCGACCGGCCAGAGCCCTTTGCCGAGCGAATCCTCGGTCGCCTGGGCAAGGGCAGCCCGCGGATTCGTGCGCGCGCCACGCTTGCACTCGAGGTGGAGGGCCGGCGCCACGACGTCCGCACACTCGGCGCCATCTCGGAACTGCATCCCGCGGTGGACACGGTCGGCGCCGAACACCTCCGCGAAGCGGTGGACCATCAGCCGCTCAAAATCGTGTCCCTTGCGACGTGAGCTTCTTCCGGGCATCGCACTTCCTCCGGGGGTGGCAGAGCAGTCATCAGTCACAAGGGGGACTCGGCGATTGCGTCGCGAAGGCGCTTCTTCGCCCGCGACCGCACGCGCTTCAGCCTCTGGTACAGGCGTTCGCGCGCTTCCTTGCCTTCGACGTTCATCTTCGCGACGATGGAGAAGAGCGTCTCTGGACCCAGCTCGGTTTCCCGCACCAGGAACGCTCCTTCCTCGGACATGCGATCGGCAAGGGCAGCCAGCACCGCATCCACGCGAAAGCCGATCGGCGGCGCCGACGCAGAACCGGCTGGCACCTGCCCCGAGCCGACCTCGAGGACGTCCCGCTGGTCCTCACGCCATCGACGCTGCACGAGCTCCTTGCGCAGAGTCTTGAACACCCGTCTTCGGGTGAGATGCGTGAGGCGAATCGGTGTGCGGCCTCGCCAGGTCGGACGATACGAGGCGATCGCGATCAGGAATGATTCGAGCACGAGCTGGTCGAGGTCTTCCTTGGGGAGCTCCACGCACACCAGTTGCCTTCGCAGGCGCAGCATCATGGGTAGGTAAACGACAGCGAGCACCGACGACCACTGCGACGGATGCGCCGCCGCACGCTCACGAAGCAGGGCCAGGGTGATCGCGTCACGCTCCGAGTAGTCGTCGTTCGACTGCTTTGCCAACGTCGCGAGGAGGGCGGGGAGATCGGAGTACGCATCGAAAGCAGCGTGCCGCGAACGGGCGTCACGGTAGAGCCGGGCGAACACCGGGCCCTTCACCTCCTCGCGAAGGAGCCTCGCGAGCGTGCGAAAATGATCGCTCATGGCCCCGCCCTCCGACGCATCCGAACGAGACCCGCGGCGCAGTAGTGCAGGGCATCGATGACCTCGTCGAGCGTTTCGGCCGGGTACTCCCTGCCATCTTCGACGTTCCACACGCCGTAGCGCTGCCGTCCCTCCTCGAGCCGACTGAGGAGCGTCTCCAGGATGGCGCGCTCGTCGTCGGGGAGCACGGCGATGCGATCGGCGAGCGCACGGGGCTCGAGCCCGTAGCCGGGAGCGGTTGACTCATGCGTTGAGGCGGGCGCGGACTCGGAGTCGGACTTCGAGCGGACCTCCCAGAGCGCGACAGCAATCTCCACCTGCTTCCAGGCCGAGTAGAAGTCCTCAGGCCGCTTCGCCCCCTTCTTCCTGTTGCACGACGGACACAGCGGGACAGCGTTGTGCAGAAGCTGACGTCCCGCTTGGATTGGCACGTGGTGATCGAGGACGAGCTTGCCTTGTGCCCCGCAGTTCGCGCAGCGAAACTCGAACGCCACCAATACCAGTTGCTCGTACCCAACGGGAATCGGCTCGCAAGCAATCCCGTGGCTCCGATCGCGAGACATCCGCGTCCGGCGGCGCCCGGCTTCGCTGCTGGTCGGCAGTTCGTTCCACTCGCGGCGGCGCAGCTTTCCGCGCTGAGAACTACGGTATTTCTTCCAGGCAGCACGAAGGGACTGCCTGCCGTGCTCCGTCGCGAAGTGAATTTGGTTGTAGCACCTCTTGCACATGCCGATGGCGCAGTGCTTCCGATCCGCGGAGCCGCAGCGCACGCAGGCGTCGGCGACCGGAGACCAACGGTGGATTCGTTCGGTTGGCAGCGTCCCAGCGGCCTTGCGGCGCTGGAAACATCGTGTGCAGAGCCCATGGGCTGCGTGAGGACGATCAGTTGTGCGGCAGTCAATGCACGCGTCCCTGTAGAGGCTCCAGCGGTGCGATTGCCCTCTGTTCCGCATGGTCAGACCTCTTTCGCCCACAGCCGGGGGCTGTGACGCTTCTCGGCCTTGGCTTCGAGCTCGGCTTTGAGCAGCGACACTCGGGGCATTTCGAGGCGTTTGCCCAAGTCCTTGAGCAGCGCGTCGAGCGACTTCTTCTCGACCACCGCCACCTTGCCCAGCAGCTCGTCGCGGGGCATTCCGGTCGCGTCCGCGAGCACGGACAGGGTCGCATCGAGCGGATATTCGTGGCTCGTGATGTTGAACATCCGGTAGCGCACGCCGCCGAGCACAAGCTCGTCGCGATCACGAAGCTGCGCCTTGAGGACTCCTTCGAGTTCCTCCTTCCGGGCATAGAGAACCTTCGCGAGTCGAGCGACCTGTTCCCGTTCCTTCGCGACTGCCTCGAGGTCGCGGATGTCCTCGCAGATCAGGTGCGGTCGGCCCTGCAGCGCCTCCGCGTAGGCCGGGCAGTGCATGCGATGGTCGCAGTAGATGCAATTGGCATTGAGCCGAGCCGGGAACTCATGGGCGGTTTCGGTCTGCGTGCCGAGGGTCTCTACGTACGCGAGGGCATCGGCGAGCTGCTCGGGAGTGCGCGTCGTTTCCTGCCGAATGCCGTGCCGCAGCATCCGGAACGTCAGCTTCACGTTCTTCGCCCAAGGCCAGAGCCGCTGAGCCGCTACGTGGTAGAGGCTCATCTGGAGGCTGGAATCGACTTCGTCGCGCGTGAAGATCTGGCGGTTGGTCTTGTAGTCGACTACTTCCACCGTCTCGTCATCGACCCAGTTCACCCGGTCGATGAAGCCGAGCACGGTGAACGGTCCGACCGGGAGCTGGAACTCCTTCTCGACCGCCAGCACATCCCGATGGTCGACGACGCCTTCCTCGCGGACGAAGTCGCGCAGGATGTGCATGCCTTCCTCGAACACGTCGAGGCCGGTCAGCCCATCGGCCGACCAGGCTTCCTGGAAGAGCTCGACCGCCCGGTCTTCCGACAGCGTGCCGGTGCGTTCGTCGACCACAACCTCGCTGATGAGGTGTTCGAGGACCGCGTGGATGACCTTGCCGAACCGAAGCGGGATTCCTGGTTCGGCCTGCCGCTTGTCGAGGTAGTGGAGCTTGTACGAAAGCGGGCACAGCTCGAACCGGGTCAGGCGCGAGTAGCTCAAGTGGGCATTGCGAAGCGTTGTCATGGATTCTCCTGCCGGGCTGGGCCGGGCTTGATGGGCGGGTGGAAGGCGGTGACGCGGGAGCCGGGGAACACGCTCAGGGCGTGCAGGACGGTGGCGAGGTGCTCGGGCGTGAGCTCGCGGCGGGGCTGGCCCGTGTAGGCGGGCACGAGCCACAGCTCGCCGATGCTTTCGGACTGCAGGCACACCTCGACGCCGAGGGCCTTGAAGCTCTCGATGTCGTCGGTGGTGAAGCCGCGGAGACGGCTGATGTCGATGGGGCTCGGCTCTGGGATCAAGGGCGCCGACATCGGTGCTGACGTCGAAGGCAGGGCCTTCGCCGCCGGAGCCTTGACCTCCGGAACCGGGTTTCCGAACAGGTCGCGAACGACGCCTGCTACCGAAGGGGGATCGGGAGCGACGGCTGGGGCTGGACGCGGCTCGGCGGGCGGCGGGCCTGGCTCGTTGACCTTGAGCCACTCGACGCACATGAACTCGTCGGGCAGCGAGCACGCGCCGTTCGAGACGTAGTGGGCGCACCGCTTTCCTTCACCGCGTAGGTAGCGCTCGCAAGTGATCCCTGCGGGGCGTTCCGCGGCCGGCGTTGGTGCGGGCTTGATGAGATCCTTGAGCGCCATCCTCGTTCCTCGCGGGCGCCTCTCGGCGCCAACGAGGGGAGAAACGCGGAGGCTCTCAGCGAGATGGGACAGCGGACTTCATGCCGACGAACTCTTGGGCCTTGGCGACGTCCAAGATGACAGCGCGACGCCGGTCATCCTCTTCGCCGAAGCAGACGCGCTTGGACTTCTCGACCACCACGTCGCGGAAATGGGCCCAGCCGAAGCCCGTGAGCCGGCGCATCTCCTTCGCGGTCAGGGTCGTGCGCTGGGCGCGATAGAGCCTCTTCGCGATCGATTCGAGATGAAGGGCGAGACGGCCGGCGTCGATGCGGCGGTAGTGCAAGCCCTCCTGGAGGGTGCCGTCGTCCACGGCGAGCAGCAGGTCGAGGATGAGTTTGGGAAGGGCGCGCCGGGTCTCGTCGGCAGCGCTCCCGGCGCGATGCATGCCGCGGACGAGGCGGGTTGCGGAGACGTGCGAGATCAGTCCCGCCCGTACGAGCCTCGCCGTGACCTTCTGGAACTCAAGCACCAGGGCGCTGCGTTCTTCCGCGGAGGGGAATGGGACGTGTGTGTTGATTGCGTTGTTCATGCTCCGAGAAACGCGGAGCTCGATGGGTGAAATGGGACAGGGCCTGTGCACCGGACGCCCGGGACAGCGTTGGACAGGGCTTTGGCGAGCGGAATCGCGGAATTCTACAGCCGCAACCATAGGTTACGTGGGTGTGGACAGGGGACAGCCTCCAGCGGCAAGCACCACACGCGCTAGAGCAATTTGTTTTTTTGAACGCGATCGCCTTCTGCCGAAAAATGAAATCTCTCGTTCATAGTAGTCCTGCTTAAGAATCTACTGTCCACAGTCATCAAGAAGAGAGATGTGCTTGTATTGTCGACCTGGAGGTGTGGACGGGGACCTGTCCAGGCCTGTCCCCGTGCTGGCCACACGCGCCGGGATCGAGTTCTGTCCAGCGCTCAGCGGATGTGAGGTTCGGCTGCGCGGTGTCGATGCCCGCCAGCACGGAGGCCGGCCGCGCGAAGTCGCGGATGTTCGCCCTGCCAGGCCATCGCAGCTGCTACGAGCGATCGAGACGGGCATGAGCATGGCCTCGCGGATCGAGAGCCATCGGGCGTAGCCAGCCAGAGAACCGCCCGCCCGCACCATATGCAGGCTTCCCGCTCGAACCCACCCAGGTACCAGATCGGCGACGTGTGCGTGCTATGCTTGCGGTGTGCATCCAGAAGCAAAAACCTCGCGGCCCCGGATCGCCTGGGTCTTCCTTCACGGCTTAGGGGACGGCCCGGACTCGGCGGGATCAATCGGCAAGCTGTTGTCCGAACGCGATCGACTCTTCCTCGCACCGGATCTCAGCGAAATCTGGGTTCAGCAACGCCGCATCAGCCCACAGGCGAGCCCGCATGCGGCGCTCGCATCTATCTGCGCGCGGCTTGAGGCGAAGCTGCGGTCGATGGATGGTGTCTACGACGTCATCGTCATTGGGTAAGCCGCCAGCCAACCCCATGGGTGCGGAGGCCGCGGCGGACGGTTAGATT
>JAJZQG010000324.1 GCA_021847645.1 Myxococcales bacterium | reverse complement strand
TTGTGATTATTGTGTTGGCCGCCTGCCCCGCGACCAGTTCGTCCGCATTTTCAAGGGCGTCGCCAACTACGACTACGCCGCCCAGGAGTACATCTCGAGCCTCATCCTGGAGCGCGCCCACAAGGGCGATCTGCTCCACGTCCGCGGCTTCGAGCTCGCCATGTACGCCATCACCGGCATGCGTACGCCTTGCCGCTTCGTCTCCGAGCTTCCCCTGGACGAGGGTTGGCTATTTTACCATCGCGATCAGTGGCTCGCGCAGCAGAACCAGGTCCTTTGGTCCAACCGCCCGCGCTTCATCGTCACGTTCGTGGATCGCCCGTGGGACATCAGCCTGATCAAGTCCCACGGCTACCACGAGATCGGGCGGCGCGGCCTGTTCACGCTGTTGATGCGGGATGATTGAGCATGGATCTGCGTGAGCGCCCTAGCGAGCCGGCTGCCCGTCACCCGTGGGAACAGACGCGGTTCGACTTCTTCCTGCGCGTGCTTCAAGACGGCGGCGGGCTGGCGGCCAGCAGCGTGCTCGACGTGGGCTCGGGCGACGCCTGGTTTGCGCGCCAGCTTCTCGCGCGCCTGGCGTCCGGCGCACGCGTGACGTGCTGGGATACGGAGTACACCGAGCAGCATGCGCGATCGCTGGGCGCCAACGGCGAGCCGGGGCTGTCGCTGGTCGCCGTGCGGCCGCAGGGGCGCCACGAGCTGGTCATGGCGCTCGACGTGCTCGAGCACGTGCAGGACGACCTCGCGTTCTTGCGGGAAACGGTCGAGCAGAACATGGCCGGCGGCGCGCACCTGCTGATGAGCGTGCCGGCGTGGCCGTCGCTGTACACCTCGCACGACGCGGCGCTGCTGCACTATCGCAGATACCGGCCCCAGGAGGCCGCCAGCCTGCTGCGCTCGGCGGGCTTGCAGCTGGTGCGCTCCGGCGGCCTGTTCAGCGCCTTGTTGCTGCCGCGCCTCGTGCGACGCGGCGTCGAGCTGGTGACCCGTCCCGCCCCGCCGCATCAAGCGCCCGCGCTCGCCTGGCAGCATGGCCCCGCCCTCACGCGGCTCGTCCGAAGCGTGCTATCCATCGACAGCGCCGCTTGCCGGTGGGCCTCTTCGCACGATCGATCCCTCCCCGGACTGAGCTGGTGGGCATGGTGCCGAAAACCGTAATCGTCGTTCCCTGCTACAACGAACAGCGCCGCCTGCGTCCAGGCGAGCTGCTGCCCGTCCTCAAGGCCGAGGGCACCCACCTGCTGCTCGTCGACGATGGCTCGTCGGACGGCACGGCCACGTTGCTCGAATCGATGGCGGCGCAGCATCCCGGCCGGGTGAGCTGGCGCGGCCTGGGCTCCAACCACGGCAAGGCCGAGGCCGTGCGTCTGGGCATGCTCGACGCGCTTTCCGACGGCGCCGAGGCCGTGGGCTTCGTGGACGCGGACGCGTCGACTCCCGCGGACGAGGTGCTCCGGCTGGTGCAAGAGCTGCGCGCGGGCCGGGCGTCCGTGGTGATGGGAGCGCGGGTGGCCCTGCTCGGCTCGCAGATCCGTCGGGGCGCCGTGCGGCACTTCCTCGGCCGGTTGTTCGCCACCGCGGCGTCCACCGCGCTCGCCCTTCCCGTGTACGACACGCAATGCGGCGCCAAGCTGTTTCGCGACTCGCCTGCCCTGCGCGCGGCCGTGGCCCGCCCGTTCCGCTCCCGGTGGGCCTTCGACGTGGAGCTGATCGGCAGGCTGCTTCTGCCGCCACCCGGCATTGCGCCCCTGGCCGCATCGGACTTCCTCGAGATTCCCGTGCGCCGGTGGGAAGACGTGGGCGGCTCCAAGCTCACGCTCGGCTCCATGATCCGCGCCGGCCTCGACCTCGTGCCCATCGCCCGCGAGGTGGGTCTGGCCCGCCGGCGGCGGCTCAAGGGCGACGATAGATACTGACCACGGGTACGCCGTCGTGGGTGACGACGAAGACGGGGGCGTCGGTGCCGTAGGCGATCCAGATGGTGAAATCGACCTCGTTCATGTGCAGCTCGTGGTGGACGAGGGAGAACTGGGCCTCGCCGGGGGTGCCCACGCCGCGAAGGTCGCTGCGCACACGGTTCTCGACGATCATCTGGGCCCAGCTCTGCCAGGAGGTATCGTGGATGAAGACGGTGGCGCCGCGAGGGGCGTTCTTGGAGAGCCACGCATTGGCACTTTGCGTGGTGAATCCCCAGAACTGACGATTGAGGCCGAGGTCCGCCGCGCCCTCGGTGCCCCCGACCAACGGAACGTACGAGGTCAGCCCGAACGGGTGGGAGTGAATGGTCTCGGCCAGGGGGGCCGCGACGCACACCGCGGCAAGGCCCGCCGTGGCGGGAACCGCCCTTCCGAACGACAGCTTGGGGAACGCGTCCTTGAGCCGGCCCATCACGAGCTGGAATCCCCGCCCGGCCAGCAGGCACAGGAACGGATAGGCCGGCATCCAGTGCTTGGTTCCGCCGAAGATGGGCGTGTTGGTCGACAGCAGCCAGGGTGACACGGCGGCGGCCAGAGCGAGCACCACGAGCACGTCGGTATCGGCGGTGGGCTGCGCGGGCAGGAGAGCGGATTCGTCGGCGGACGGGCCGGATGCGGGCTTGTCCATCTTGCGCTCGCGCAGCCAGGTGAGCAGGCCCTTCCACGCTTGCTGCACGCGCTCGCCCAGCCCCACGCCGAAGAGCAAGAGCGTTATCGACGGCACGGTCGCCAGGACCATGACTGGCAAGTAAGCGCGGGGTGACGGATTGAGGAAGTAGTTCCGCCCCAGGAACTCCATGTTGTAGTACTCGTGATGCAGGTGGAAGCTCGCATACCACCGCAAACGATCGACGGTGTCGTGCCAAATCCAGGGCCACAGGGCGAACATGAGGAGCGGCCCGAGGCTGGCCATGGCGAGCAGGGCGCCGGGAATGGCGAAGCGCGCGGTTCGAATGCCGCGGAGCGAGCGCGACACGAGGGTGAACGCGGCGTGGGCGAGCATGACCGCGGGCAGGATCCAGGCGTTGTGCTTGGTGTCGAGCGTCAGGCCGTAGACCAGGCCGGTCAGGATGGGCCAGAGCACGCCGCCGCGCTGCGACGCCTTCCAATAGACGAATATCGACAGCGTCCACATGGTCACGATGCCGATATCGAAGGCGGCCAGGTGAGAGTGATAGAACACCCGGGGCATGAGGGCGAAGAGCACGGCGGCCATCACACCGGCCCAACGTCCGTAGGCGCGGGCGCCGAATACGTGGGTGATCCACACGGCCAGGCCGGCCAGGAGCATGCCCGGGAGACGGAACGTCAGGCTGGCCTGGTCGATGAGCTTCCACTTCTCGTGCAGCAGCAGCCAGGAAATGCCGAACAGGCTCTTGAGCAGCGACGGGTGCTCGTGATTGTCTGCCCAATAGCGGTCAATCGTAGAGCGTTCGAGCGCCTTGGCCCCCTGGTGCCACAGCAGGTCGAACCAGCGCGCATAGTCGGACGCTGCCTGGAAGTAGAAGCCCTCGTCGCGCGCGAATCCCAGGGTGCGGGAGGTGATCACCAGCCAGGTCACGTAGCCGGCGGCCAGGGCCAGGCCGATGAGGTGATCCCACGCAGGTCGTGCCGGTTTCATCGGGCCCTCATGACCTCGTGTCCGCCTCGAAGCAGTACATGCGCCGGTTCGAGAAGGACGACTGCACGTCGACCGTGAGCTCCCCGGTGGTGCCCTGGAGGGCGCTGGTGTCGAATTGGAATCCGTCCCACCCCTGGCCGTCCTCGTGGGTGGCCTCGCCGATCACGCGGTCGCCCACGCGGAAGGTGATATTGATCGGCGCGCCCTGCTTCATGCGCTCGGCCTCGACATACAGGCCGTGGTGGCCGTACAGGAGCTTTCCGAAGTGCACGGCGGAGAACCGCAGGCGGAGGGCGGCGCCGCTGCCGGGAGGCGGAGCGTAGATGCAGTGATGAGGATAGTAGTCGAGGTCCGCCACCACGGTCAGGGCCACGGGCCCTCCGCGCGGGCAATTGAACTTGGCCGCGGGAATAGCCGGGCCGAATCCCAATGCCCCGTTGCGAGGCCCCGAGTCCGCAAAGGGACAGGGCTGCTCCGAGCCGTCCGCGGTCGACGCCTCCACGACCGTCAGGGCCTGGGGCCGGACATGGGTGAGCAGATCGTCGAGCAGCACGACGGGATGGGGATTGGCGAGCAAGCGCAGCGACACCGGGCCGACACGCTGCTCTTGGACCACGGACCAGCCGCGGACTTCCGGACGGTGCTGGCCGCGGATCGAGACCTCGAGCACGCGGGGAAAGCGCGTGTAGTCCTGAGGCGCCATGCGGTCGAGGGTGGCGAGCTTGTCGCCGAAGTGCATGCGTCCGAGGGGCTCGGTCCAGCGCGGAGAGAACAGCAGGCCGTCCGAGGGCTCGAGCATGGTGCGGGCCGCGTCGCGGGCGTGGTCCCAGGCTTCGGGGGGCACCACGTCGTGGACCTGGAGGAAGAAGGCGGCCAGCTCGACGATGGCGACGGCGGGAACGGCCAGGGCGGCCCAGGTCTTCCACGAGCGCCATCGCCTGGGCGCAACGGCGGCAGGCGATGGGCCGGGGGGCGCGGGAGGCTCCGCGGCGTATTCGCCGCCTTCGTTGGCTGGGGATGAACCGGCGTCGTCGACCATGGCGGGAGCGCCAGCCTACCGCAGGGCGTCCTGTTCGCAAGAAGCATCGGCGCTTTACGCCTGCCCCTGGGCGTGTCATGGAGTCGGCGCTCTTTGACAAGGTGGACCCGCAGAGGTTGGGGTGCCGCGCGGCCGGCTGGTCGGCCCGTGGCTGAGAGCATACCCATCGAACCTGATCCGGATCATGCCGGCGAAGGGAACCTCGTGAGCAGCGGCGATGAGCCTCGACACGGGATCCCAAGCGGGTCCCGCAGTGCTGCAGGAGAGACTCATGACCACCATGGAAGAGACCATCACCCGGGCTATCGTGGAGCGCTACTTCGACAAGCTGCGCTCGCACCTCAGGCTCGATGTCGCCATTGTCGGCGCCGGACCGTCGGGGCTGGTGGCCGCGCGCGATCTGGCCGCGGCGGGCAAGCGCGTTGCCCTGTTCGAGCGCAAGCTCGCCCCCGGAGGCGGCGTGTGGGGCGGCGGCATGCTCATGAACGAGGTCGTCGTGCAGGAACCGGCGCTCGCCGTGCTGCGCGATCTGCAGGTGGACACGCACCCGTTCGAGGGAGGGTACGCCACGGTCGACGCGGTGCAGCTCGCCGCCGGGCTGATCTTCGCCGCGAGCAAGGCCGGGGCGGCCATCTTCAACGCCGTCAGCGTGGAGGACATCGTGTTCCAGAACGATCGCGTGGCCGGGCTGGTGGTCAATTGGGCGCCCGTCCAACGGCTCGAGATGCACGTCGACCCGCTGGTGGTCACCGCCCGCGCGGTGCTCGACGGCACCGGGCATCCCGCCGAGGTCATCGGCATGGCGTGCCGCAAAGCGGGAATCCGCATCGACACGCCGACCGGCGGGGTGGTCGGCGAGCGGCCGATGTGGATGGAGCGAGGCGAGCAGTCCACCGTGGAGAGCACCAAGCAGCTGTATCCGGGCCTGTATGCCTCCGGGATGGCGGCAAACAACGCGAGCGGCGGGGCGCGCATGGGGCCGATCTTCGGCGGCATGCTGCTGAGCGGGCGCAAGGCGGCCGAGCTCATCCGGAGGGATCTCGATGCTTGAGCCCTTTGGACTGTATGTCATTTTGACCAACCCGGTCGCCGGCTACGAGCGCTGCGCGGAGGCCGCCGTGGCCGAGGGCGTGCCGTTCCTGCAGCTGCGCATGAAGGGCAGTCCGCCCGGCGAGGTGCTCGCGACGGCGCGGCGGCTGCGCTCGATCACGCGCGGCTCGGCCACCCGGCTCATCGTCAACGATGATGTGGATATCGCGGCCGCGTGCGACGCCGACGGCGTTCACCTCGGACAGGACGACCTGCCCATCATCCAGGCGCGCCATCGCTGGCCCGTGCCGGGCAAGCTGTTCGGCCTGTCGACGCACAGCGAGGCGCAAGAGCTGGCCGCGCGCGAGCGGTCGCCGGACTACGTGGGAGTCGGGCCGCTGTTTCCCACGCCGACCAAGGCGCGGCCTGACCCGCTGCTGGGCCTGGACCGGGCCGCTGCCATCGTCCGGGCGTCGCCCCTGCCCGCGGTGGCCATCGGCGGGATCGACGCGGCCAACCTGGCGTCGGTGCTCGCGCGCGGGATCTCCAACGTAGCGGTGGTGCGGGCGGTGTGCGCGAGAGACGATCCGCGGAGTGCTATTGCGGAGTTGCGGGCGGTGTGGCGCGCGGCGCGACGGCCGTGATGCAATCAACGGCCCGGCCACCTCACCCTCGCGGCGGCCTCGTACGGCGGACCCGCGCGCCGGCCAGGGAGGCCAGCCCCAGCACCAGCCACCCAACGTCGCGCTCTCCCGCTCCGGCGGTGCGGCAACCACAGCCCGAATCGCTGCCGGACGACGACGCGGCTGCTGCCGCTGCTCCGGCCGCGGCGCCGCCCGTATTCGACCCGCCGGCCCCGCTCGCTCCGCCCGTGCCGCCTGCGCCGGAGCCGCCGCCGTATCCGTTCACGGCGTGAGGCGCCTGCCGGTCGTGAGATCTCACGCCGCGATGGCGACCGCAGGCTCCTGAGACTCTGAGATCGGGGCCGCCAGCTCTGGAAGCAGCGAGGGCGGTGCGCGGCCCGTGAGCACAGCGCGCCGGCAATCGTGGATGAACTGCAGGACCCTTCGATTCTGCTTCTTGCACGTAGCGTTGACCGTGAGGACCCGCCCGACGAACTGGCTTCCCCATTCGCTCTGCGTGCCGCACGAGACCTTGCGCCAGATGAGCAGGACCCCTGCCAGGCCTCCGAGCACGCCCATCGATGCCCATCCTGCGACGGTCACGCCCACTGCGAAGAGGAACTCGGTCAACGGCCAGAGGCTGGGGCGCAGGTCGAGCACCGCACGACGGACAAGGGAAGGGCAATCCGCGAGGCCCGCACTGCCCGCGGCGGTGTCATGGGAAAGGTTCATGGCTTGGCTCTCCTGCGGATCGAGGGCCGGACAACGCCTGGGGCGCGAGGTTCCTCGACCTCGTGTTTGCCGCGCGCGGAGAACACGCCAAGGGGCGCGGCGATTGGGGTAGACCGTGCCGCGATGGCTCCGAAGGCCGTCGAACTGCGCACCAAGGTGCTCGCCGCGCTCCGGGACGAGACGCTCGAGAGCTTCTTCGCTTCCTCGGCGATGCGCGGTACGTCAGCTGCGAAGACGCGCGGCTATCTGCCTGTGAGGGGCACCTGGTACAGGTTCTCATGACGCCTGTTCAGGCAGTCGAGGAACTGCTCGACGGGCAAGCGATCGCTGTCGCACTCGGGCGTTTTCCAGATGCCGCACTTCTCGCAGCGGTCGTTGCACCGGCGCGGGATCAAGCAGATGAGCGGGTTGCCCTTCACGCCGTAGAACCGGTGGATCGGGGTCTTGCACCAGCGGTAGATGCCCCGGTCGATCGACTTCAGAACGATTTCTGCCTGATTCAACCCGTTCGCTGCTCTAAACAGGATCACGTTGAGATGGAGCCGTCCGAGGCCGGTGCTGTCCGGGTCAGGGGCTCGGTGGTCTGGAAGCATAGCCGAGATGGGCATGAGAAGCCGGGAATC
>JAJZQG010000323.1 GCA_021847645.1 Myxococcales bacterium | reverse complement strand
ACGACCACGCTCGCAAACCTCCAGACGTTCAACGGGTCCGGCAATGTTCTTTCCGGCACCATCCCGAGCTTCGCCGCCGCAACCGGCCTCGTCACGCTGCGCCTGGACAACAACTCGTTCACCTCCTACACGTCCGGCGCCATCGCGCTTACATGCACGACGTGGCGGGCGGACATCAACGCGCTGCCGCAAGCGTCGGTGGACGCCGCCCTGGCCGACATGGCGACCAACATCGGCTTGCGTCCAGTCGGTGGCACGATGGACCTGTCTGGCGGCACCAACGCGGCTCCGTCTGCGGCGGGCCTCGTGAACAAGGCGATCATCCAAGCGCGGCCGTGGACGTGCACAACGACGTAGTAGACACCGGGGGACACCATGCCACTCACGAGCCAGGTCCGACTGATTGACATTCTGCAGGAGTTCGACGCTCAGTCAAAGCTGGCTCCGTCGGGAGCGGTGTCCCTCACGCTCACGTCCGGCGGCGCCCCCTGGACGCCCGGCGCCAAGGTCGAGTTCATCGCCGCTGGCTCGGTCGCGCTCGTGTTCCACATGCGCTCGGCGACGTTGTCGGAGCCGACCGTCAACGCGGAGTACGAGGTCATCGTCTACAAGGGGCTCGCTGGCGCCGAGGTCGAGATCGCCCGCATCGACTTCGTCCGCAGCAACGTGCAGAACAGGTCGAGCTTCATCACCTTCGTCTCGGAGCAGGTTCCCGCTGGCACCCGCATCTCGTGCGCCGTGCAGGACAGCGTCGGCGGCTCCAGCCTGAACGTCAAGCTCGGCTACCACACCCACCCGTGAGGACACCGCGATGAAGTGCGACGATTGCGGCAAGGAATGGAACGGCAAGGAGCGGTTCACGACCCGCGAGGTCTCGCACACCCAAGTGCGGACGCTGTGCGAGGCGTGCGTCGCCAAGGAAGCCGTCCTTGAGCGCGACGAGCAGCGCCGAAAGAAGTTCTCCGACCCGCCGCCCCGGTGGTAGAATCAATTCGCTCACCAACCAGGAGAGACCGACCAACATGAACCTGATCCACAACCTCTGCGCCGCCGCCATCGTCACCTCTGCCGTCTGCACCATGGGATGCGTCGGCCCGCTGTCCGAGGCGTGCGCCAAGGCGCTGCCCGTCCTGTCGGAGTCGCAGTCGCTCGCGACCGACGCCTCCATCGCGCTCGAGAGCGCCAGCGACGCCATCGACAAGAGCTCGCTGCCGACGGACCAGAAGTACAAGGCCCAGGTCCAGATCGAGAACGCCCGCATCGCCTTGCAGGCCGCCTCGAGCGTCCTGACCGCGGCGAGCAACGCCTGCACGGCGCCAAACGTCTCGACCATCTTCCGCGACTTCCTGACCGCCTGGGCGGCCATCCGACCGTTCCTGGCGCTGGTTGGAGGCACGGGTGGCGGGGCCACGGTGCAGGACCCGATGGTCTGGCGCATGTCGGCCGCGCAGCAGTAGACGACAAGGAACCACGGAGAGGGAGACGCCAATGGGACTCACCAAGTACGGCCTGGGCTGCCTCGACGACCTCAAGACCTACCGGCCCGATGCATTCTACGGAAAGGGCATCGGCATCGCGGACCAGTCGAACTACGACCTGCTCAAGTTCGGAAGGTTCGACCTGCATCAAAAGACGAGCCAATCATGCGTGCTCTATAGCGCCGCGCAGCGCCTATGGATTGACATGCAGGTCCACGGCGGGCGCTCGCCCATCCTCGCCTCGCCGATGGCGTGGTACTGGTCGACCCGGCGCAAGACCTCCGGCGGCGGGCCCGTGATGGACCTTGGCTGCCGCCCCGGCGACTTCATGGACGTGCTCAAGGAGGTCGGCTGGGCCCCGTGGAAGGCCTGGGAAGGCGTCGACGCCCAGGGCAGGGAGAACGTCGAGACGTGGAGCCTCGCGCTCGTCAACAAGCAGCCCGACCTCGACATCTTCCAGAAGATGGCCGACCGCAAGTGGGTGCGCGACATCCGCATCGGCTCTGAGGGCAACGCCCGCGTGCTCGACATGCAGGTCCTCATCGCCCGCGAGAAGAAGGCCATCGGCGCCGGGCTCGTCATCGACGAGACCTACGAGACGTGGAAGGCCTCCGACGGCCCCTGGCGCCGCACGCGCCCCGCTGTCGGCCGCCACATGGTCACGCCCGTCGCTTTCGAGGCCGGGCTGTTCTACTGCATCGGCTCGTACGGCGCTGGCAACGCCGAAGGCAACGTCGTGCAGGTCGCCGCGGACGTGTTCGCGCTGCATGAGACCGAGCCGCTGTGCTACCTGGACATCGACTGGAGCAAGGTGCCGACATGAAGAAGCGACTCCTCGACTTGTGGTACCGCATCGCTGCGCTGTTCGTGGTGCTGTCCATCCTGGGCTGCCAGGACCCGGTGACGCCGACCATCCCCGCCGACGTGCCGGGCAAGTGCTCGGCGATGTGCGAGAAGCTCCGCTCGCCCGACTACGCCTGCCCGGAGGGCCAGCCGACCGACCAGGGCACGACGTGCGAGGCCTCGTGCAACGGGGACTACTCGCTCGGCTATCTGTGGGTTCCGGGCACCGACTCGGACGTGCCCGTGTGCGTCATCAAGGCCGACGGGCTCGACGAGCTCCGGGCCTGCCACGTGAAGTGCAGGAAGGACTGAACCATGGCCTACGCAGCAACGAATGCACTGTTCGACCGGCAGTTGATTGTCGTCTGGGACAACGTAGCCAGCCGAGCCACGACGGTCATCCTTCGCAAGGGGGAACCCATCCCTCCGGGCGAGGTCATCTTCGCGAGCGGCAAGGACAGCGCGGACGACCCCAGGTCGTTGCGCAACGCTGCCGAGCAGATCGAGAAGTGGACGCTCGCGAGCCAGGGCAAGTACACGTGCCCGTGCGGGTGACGTCATGATGGGTCCACGACTCCCCACCCGCTCTGGCGACGAGGCGCTGTTGACTGGTAGGCGCGACGCGAAGCGCTTCGATCATGCCGGCGTCACGAGCGCGATCAAGCGAGGGATGCGGCGACGGGAGCGGCGGGCGATCCGGCCCGTGTACGACCCGGCCGACGACATGCGCGTGAGCGACCACGTCCAGTACGCCGAGGACTGGGACAGAGAGGACTTCTTGGGCGAGTACCCCTGGGACGAGGAGAACCTGTGCGATGACCATCCGTGACCGAATCGTCGAGGAGGCCATGAAGCTCGACGGCCTGTGCGCCTGCCCACCGTGGCGTGCGCAGTTCGCCCAGGTGCTCGGCAAGGTCAAGGGGGCGTGGTGGCTCGACGTGCCCTTCCACTGCTGGCAGGTAGGTCCGGGCAAGTGGAAGACGGAGGGCGTCTCAGGATGCGCTCTTGTGGGTCGGCGCATCCTCGACTCGGCTGGCGTCAAGACGGACGCAGACACCGTCGACTACGCCTTCGGCACCATCTTCGACACGATGGACGACCTTCTCAAGCCAGCGCTGGTGACGGGCGACGCGCTCCGGTGGATCACCCCTGGCCTTGGAGACGCCGTCGTCATCGGTAGCGGCGTAGGAACGCACTGGGCGACCGTTGCCGGCTACGAGGGGCCTGGAGACGCGCCCATTGTCGTGAGTTTGGACGGAGGCCAGGTGTGCCCGCACGGCAAGGAAGGGGGCCACGCCGGGCTCGTGCAGCGACCCTGGGGAGTCGGTCGACTCCAAGCCATCAAGGTGTGCCGGCGTCCGCTCACGTACACCGCGCAGGGCCTCCCCAAGCTGGGCGACCGGCTCATCAAGAAATTCTACAACGCGGACCTGATGCCGCTTCGACCGTGAGCGAGTAGAATCGGAGCCATGAACAAGTATCTCGCAGCCGGTTTGGGTAGCCTTGCCGGGGCAACCCTCAGTTACACCCTCACCATGGTGTCCGAGACGACGCACAACGACTGCTACATGGCCATCATCCCATCTCAGTCGGCCTATACGCCTGCCAAGGGGAGCAGGGCTACGCAGGCGTGCTACGGGCAGCATCCTGTGCTGTCGTGGTTCACCGGGTATCGCGGGGTCGGGGTGTACACGCACTTGGGCATCTTGACCGTATTGGGAGGCGTCGCGGCATACTCCCTAGCCAAGCGCAGGGGGTGATTCCATGCGGCAGAACCCACGCACCATCCGTGTCCCGCAAGACGTGCTCGACGAGGCGGTCAAGCGGGTGGAAGACGGCCTTGCCAAGTTGCTCAGGACCAAGAAGCGGGAGACGCGGCAAGTGCTCGTCTACAAGCCTCATCCGGTCGACGCTTCTGGGAAGCGGATCTTGATCGAAATATTCGTGTCCGTCAGCGCACGTCGAGCGAAAAGCGGTGGCGGGCTCCACGGGTTCGCTCACAGATTCCGAGATCCGAAAGGCAAACTCAGGGCAGAAGTCGAGATTGTGGCACAGCCAGATATGCACATGGGCGATGGGGCTGGTTACGTCGTCCACCACGAACTACTGCACGTTCTGGACCCATCCATGGACAAGGGAACGAGGGAGCACAAGTTCGGGTCAAGGGACTACTACCAGGATCCGCTCGAGCTTAGAGCCTACACCCGGAACATCGTCAACGAGGTGTTGGAGCAGTTGGGGCCTGGAACGCAGAAGTTGTACGAGGCCACGCCGAAGCATGACCCGGAGGAAGTAGGGTCGTTGCTGGAAACCCTCTTGTCGTCCAGTGAGACGTACGCCTTCTTGGCCCCGAACTGGAACGAGAAGGAGCAGGAGTACATCCGCAAGGTCGTGTTCCGAGAACTCATCGACGCTGGCTACGACCCGACGCTTCGGGTGTCGTGGATGCCGGCGTAACCAAGGAGTAACCAGATGCTCGAATCCATCCAAGCCATGTTCGCCTGGGCGCAAGCCCACCCGGAGACGACCGCCTTCGTTGTGCTGGGCCTGCTCGGACTGCTCAACATCGCCTGGGCGCAGCTGCCCAAGCCTGCCTCGCCGGGCATGCAGAAGGCGTGGGTGTTCATTCACGACGCCCTGCAGCTCGTGGTGACACACTCGAGCCAGCCGGGGACGTTCACGTTGCCTTCCGTGGTCCGGCTGTTCGTGAAGGCGCCCGACCCGTTCGGCGAGATCAAGGACGAAAAGCCGAACGGTGTTGACCCGCCCGGCCCGCCTGCTACAGTGGGGTAGCTCGCCCACCACGTGTGGAAGGAGTTACGAGGCCGTCACCGATGCTTCTCCGCCTAGGCGATGCGAATCCGGTGGCGGCTTCAGCCTTTCACGGGTTGGAGCAGCAGCGGAAGCCGATGTTCGGCAAGGACGTGGCTCGCGTCACGTACCCCTTGGACGTGCAGTCTGGCGGCATGGTCGCCGACGACGTGTATGAGCCACCGCGATATCTGCACTTGTCACTCCCTCCGGTTTGCCCATCGCAAGCGTCGACCATGTCCTGAACGTTGCCGATGAGGTCGTACGCGCCGCCGGCCTCGCACGTCGCCGACGAGGCCACGTCCTCTGGACCGCTTTGCCAGATCACGCAGTCAGCGTTGGGACCAACGACACACGCTTGGTACCACTGGCCATCGACAGAGTTGTAGTCGGCAGGTCCTCCACCGACGGCACCGCAAAGTCGCTTGCCGACGTCCGCACAATACTGCTCTGCGTCAGCATGGTCGATGCAGACGACCGGGGAGTTGGGAGACGGGTTGAGCATGCACGACGGGTCGCTCCCCGGCTCAAACGTCGTGTTCCACGAGTTGTACGAGGGCTGCGACGCCACCGATGGCCCGGTAGCGAGCCACGCCGCGTATTGCCCTCGCGTGACCTCCGTCGAGTCGATGGCGAATCCTTGGACGGGCACCATCGAGGCCACGCAGATGTCGAGCGGGGCGCAGCACGCCTCATGGGCACCGCACGTGACCGAGCAGGACGGTCCGCCTCCCGTCCCGGCCGCTCCACCAACGCCGCCGCTTCCTCCGGGGTTCGTGCCCGCAGAGCCGCCCTGGCCTCCCGCGCCCCCGGCGCCACCTGAGCCGGTCCCGCCGACGCCAGCCGAGCCGCCCGTGTTGGAGCCACCGTCCCCAGCGGTGCCGCCAGCGCCACCAAGTCCGCCGGTACCACCAACGGCATCTGGGGCCGCGTCCGGCTCGCTGTCCGGCTGGATGTCCGCGTCCGTGTCCGGGCCGCTGTCCTGAAAACCGCCTGCCCCGGCGGCATCTTGCGAGGTTTCCGGCCCGTCCACGTCCGGTGGGTTGGCCTCGGCGGTGTCACCCCCGCTGTCCTGGGGCTGGGCGCCAATGGGCGCCGCTTGGAAGTCGGGACCGCCGCAGCTGGCGACGGCAAGAAGAACGATGATGGTCCAGGGCTTCATTTTGCACCTCCGAACGGAACAACGCCCTTGATCGTAGGAGCATTCCAACTTCGTTCCAAGAGGGTCGGCGGGTAGAATCGCCGCATGCCCGACGACCAGTATTCGGACCTATCGCTCCTTTATCCCGACACGTCGGATGGTGTGGACGAACAGGCGCCACCCGCGCCATCCCCTCAGACCTTCCAGCAGGTCCAGGTGCAGCAACCAACCCGACCGATCAGCGTCCAGGAGACTCTCGCTCGAGCAGGCTCCATCGCGCCTGCCACGCCGCCTGGGGCAATCGCTCCGGGCCAGCCGGTCGCCACGCCAAGTGCCAACGGATCCTACGCTCCGTTCCTCATCGCTGCGGTTGCTGCGGTCGGCGGCGGCATGTACGCCGGATGGTGGGGGGCCGCCGCAGCCGCGCTTGGAGTTGGGGCGCTCGTCAACGCCAACCGATGGCGCAAGGCTCCAGTCGGACCAGAGAAGATGCAGGACGGTCTTTTTGCTATTGCCACGATGGGGGGTGCTGTGTACGCGGGGTACAGAGCTCACCAACAGCGGCAAAGCAAGCCGGTGGCGGAGTCGAAGGAACCGGACGTGCTCGAGCTCGACGAGGACGACGAAGCGCAAGACGAAGACGAGGTGGCCCCGAACGGCCCCTCCCCCAGAGCGTGGCTCAAGCCCGTCAAGAGGTAAACGAAGATGTCGAAACCAGTCATGAGCGTGGCCCGGATCCTTCGTCCATACCAGGGCTTCGAATACTACTACGGGCTCCAGGGGGGGCAGTCGATTCCAGGAGACCAACCTATCCGCCTGCAGCCTGTCAACCCCACCTTGATCAACCGCGTTCCCGCTCCCCCAGTGGATCCATACGCGTTCGACGAGGCCGCAAGGCAGGCAGTCAATGGGTACTCGCCACGTCTCGGCGCCATGCTGCCGATGTCGTCGCTGGGCTCGATGGTTCTGGTGTACCTGCCGCAGATCCCGTACGTGAACGAAGCGATCCAGGGAGCGACGCCGTTCGTCTACTCGTTCGTTCCGGTCTGGCGCATGCGGACGATCGCTGACTGGCGCAGAAGCAGGAAGCAGGGGAACATCCCGCTCGAACGCTTCGGCGCCCCCGACACGACGGTCGGTGCTGCCGGCGACCGTTACATCATTCCGGCGTGCCGCGGCGCGGCCATCTACATGCGCCCGGAGCCGACGACGACCCCTGGAGTGATCCCGCTGCCGGCGAACATAGCCCACCAGATGGCCTATCCAGAAGGAGTCGGGATGGCGACTGGCTCGACCGCCTCCACGTGGAGGCCCCCCATCGCTCCGACTACAGCCGGCGGCGTTGACATGTTCACCCAGCAAGGCGGGGTGGATGCTGCA